>JAFWVV010000074.1 GCA_017518225.1 Oscillospiraceae bacterium
AAGCCAAAACATATCCGATGTCTTTTACCCTGATGTTGTTCTGCTTTAACGCCTTATAAAACAGTGGTAGCGTTCCAGCATAGTCGGTATCAAAGAGCAAACCGCCTTCACAACCTTGAATATAAAATGTATTCGTATTTCTGTACTTCAACGTTATCACCGTCATATCCTCGCAAACTCCGATTTGTCTCTAAAGACGCTCTCATTCTACCACAAACATGTGAACAAATCTATCCGCGCGATGATTCTAAAAAGAGAAACGATACAAATGACAGAGGAAACCAGAATGGAAGCAACGGCGCAAGGGTAAGGGACTAATTCCATACCCTTGCTTTTAGCAAGGGCGCATTTATATACCACATGAATGTGGTATGTGCGGTCTTGCAGACGGCGTTTTGTGCCTGTCGGTACAAAAGAAAACAGCGGGCAACGCCCGCAGAAAGGAGCGCAGCGCGGCGCACAGCCACCCGCAAGAAATGCCGCCTATACGGAATCGCGGGACGACACAGACAAGGACGAATAGGGCGATATAGAAAAGCGGTCATGCCGTGGGAGCATGACCGCTATGCTATGTGAGCACAAAATAGGGATTTACCCCTCATGATAGTCTGCACCATCGTAATCCAGCACTATCTTTTTGCAAGACTTGCAGATATATGCTTCAAAGGCTAAACCCGAAAAAACATTGTTCCCAAGCAGGACTTCTCCCTCTTGGGGGATCAAAGAAACCTTATGTTTTTTCTTCACCCATGAGATTCTCTGTCCAGTCTGCACAAACCCATTTTCCATTTCCTTTTCGCATGAAGGACATTTCATTAGTCTAACCTCCCGCAAACTGCGATTTGTCCCTAAAGACGCTCTCATTATACCACAAACATGTGAACAAATCTATCCGCACGATGATTCTAAAAAGAGAAACGATACAGATGATAGAGGAAACCAGAATGAAGACAACGACGCAAGGGTAAGGAACTAAGCCCATACCCTTGCTTTTAGCAAGGGCGCAGCTATGCGCGGCAAGGGATAGACCAAATCCCCACCGTCCATTTAGGTGTGGCTGCTTTTCAGATGGAGAAGCGAGGAATACGTACCGAGCGCGGCAATCTCAACCGAGAAATCGAAGTCACAAATCAGCGGTTACGGCAGCTTAAAGCGCGTATATCCAAGCTGCAAAACTGGCTGAAAGAAGAAGCCGCCAACACCGAACCGCCCACCCCCCTTGCAGATGTGATACGGGGTGTTTTGTCAAAGCGTGAGCATGAACGGTAAAAGAAAGGCGGTGAATATAACCGATTTCTACTGAGCCGCCACTTTTGCCTTGTCTCGTTTTGTCAGCAGTAATACAAAAGTTAATGAAAGAATATTAGACAACACGATGCGCAAAATCTGTAATTCGTCAATACCCGATGCTGTGACCATGTGCAACGAGTTTGTCAGAAAGTTATTAAAAAAATGTTCAAATATGCCTGCCCATAAGGTTCCGGTAAGCTGCACGCACAAGCCCCATTCGTACCCCAGAATTCCCGCAAGCAACACATAGCCCACCGCCATGGCGATAGCTGCCGGAACGTTCATACTGCCATCAATCACCCAGCCTACCACCATAACGATGTGCCAGACACCAAAAAGTAGAGCTTGAAGCAAGTTGTTGCTTCGTTGGGCGAATGCGGTTTTTCCTAAATGCAAGAACAACCCCCGGAACAAACCCTCCTCTGCCAGCACATTTAGCACATTGCCGACAATGCAGATCCCGATAGCTGTTAGGGACACCCCTGTGATATTTTGATTTTGGAGTGCAAAATTTGAGATAAAGAATTTTAGGGAAGGTGTTTGTCCCATGCTGCGCAGCACAATGTATTCCACAGCATAAGAAATTGCGAAGGAACTAATACCCAGTGAAAGACCTAGAAGTGCGCCTTTGAAAAATCCATCTTTTCTAAAACCAATACTCTGTAAAGACTCCTGTCGACGCCTAAGTACAAGAAAAATTAGTAGAAGGATAAACAATTTGCACAGTACATTTTCCGCCAAAAATGTCTGGTCTGTTCTGATGAGCAGAAATTCAAAATACTCCACAATACTACAAAGAAGGAACAGCAAAAGAATGGAGCGCATTACTTTTGTCTTCACATTAACACCTACTTTAAAGATAGTCAAAATAAAGTATAGCACAAAGAGGTGAATGTTTCTATCACTCAATATAGGAAGCGCGTCAATAAAACAGAAAAAGCACTTGACAAAACACTTCATGCCCGGCAGCGCTGATCCTATTTTGTGCATTAGCGGCATGTTTGGTTTTATTGCTCCGATAATATCTGCTCGGTCAGCACGGAGGATGAAAGCTGCGGCGCAACGGGAGCGTCCGCGTATGCGGAGGGCGCGAGGCCTTGCACCATCTGATTGGCGTAGGTCGTGGAGATGTAGTTTTCAATCACCGAAAAATGCACCGGCGCGCTCTTGATGCCGCTTTATCCCGGATTCACTTCTCTCCGGCGAGCTTTTTTCTCTGCTTTGCGCGCTGGATCGCTTTTCCCAGCTCAAAGGCCGGAATGGTAGAAAGCGCCAGGCCGGCAGAAACCACAAACTCCTTCAGCGTCAGCGTGCCGTGGATGCCGAAGAGCCCGCGGAAGCCGGGAACGGTGACGGTAGCGATCGTCACCAGCAGCGTGATCGCCACGGCGCCCGCCAACCACCAGTTCATGTTTTCAAACATTTCTTTCCGGAAAATCGAGCCCGTGCGCGAGCGCATATTCAGCGCGCAGAGGATCTCCGCAAAGCTGACGGTCAAAAAGACCATTACCACCGCCTTTTCACACCAGCTGCCGTTGGCAATGCCGGAGAAGGAGCCCTTCTCCAGATAGAAGCCGACGTAATAGGCCGCGATCTCAATGGCAGCCAGATACAGGCCCTGCCAGACCATGCTGAAGCCGACGCCGTTGGCAAAGATGCTCTCGTTCTTGGGGCGGGGCTTGCGCTTCATCAGACCGCTCTCCGCGCCCTCCATGCCCAGAGCCAGTCCGGGCAAGGTGTCCGTGACCATGTTGATCCACAGCAGGTGAACCGGCTTGAGGATGGTGAAGTTCAGAATGGACGCAAAGAAAATGATCAAAATCTCCGCCAGATTGGTCGAAAGCTGAAATTGCAGCACCTTGCAGATGTTGTCGTAGATCTTGCGTCCCGCCTCCACGGCGCGGATGATGGTGGCGAAGTTGTCGTCCGCCAGAACCATGTCCGCGGCGCTCTTGGTGACGGGCGTGCCCGTGATGCCCATGCCAATGCCGATATCGGCAGATTTGATGGACGGGGCGTCGTTGACGCCGTCGCCGGTCATGGCCGTAACCATGCCTCTGGCCTGCCAGGCTCTGACGATGCGGGTCTTGTGCTCCGGCTGCACACGCGCGTAGACGGAATACCAGTTGACCGCGTCGACCAGCTCCTCGTCCGTATACTTGTCCAGATCCGAGCCCAGCGCCGCTTCCTCGGCGCTGCTGATAATCCCGAGATCCTTGCCGATCGCCACCGCCGTGTCCTTGTGGTCGCCCGTAATCATGATCGGGCGAATGCCGGCCATACGGCACTTCTCGATCGCCTCGTAGACCTCCGGGCGGCAGGGGTCTATCATGCCGTAAAGACCGATCAGAATCAGCGACTGCTCCAGGCTCTCCGGGCGGGTGTCGTCCGGCATCGCGTCATAGCTTCGGTACGCGGCGGCCAGGACGCGCAGCGCCTGATCGGCATAGGATTTGTTGACCTTCAGGATCTCTTCCAAAACCTCGTCCGTCAGAGCGACAACCTGTCCGTCCTTCAAAACGCCGGTGCAATTCGGCAGCACCATGTCGCAGGCGCCCTTGGTGTACTGGATAAAGCCCTTTTCCGCCTGATGGATCGTGGTCATCATCTTGCGGTCGGAGTCAAAGGGGGCTTCGGCCACGCGCGGCTGCGCGGCTTCGAGCTCGTATTTGGGCAGGCCGAGCTTTCGCGCGTAGTTGACGAGCGCCGCCTCGGTCGGCTCGCCGATCGAGCTTTCCTCGCCGGGCTTGAGTTCGGCGTCGCTGCACAGCGCCATCGTCGTCGCCATCAGAGGCGAATCGCTCGTAAACTCCTGCACAACCGTCATTTTGTTCTGCGTCAGGGTGCCGGTTTTATCCGTGCAGATGATCTGGGTGCAGCCGAGAGTCTCAACCGCCGTCAGCTTGCGGATCAGCGCCTGATGTCTGGCCATATCGGTCACGCCGATCGACAGAACGATCGTCACGACCGCCGGAAGTCCCTCCGGGATCGCTGCGACCGCCAGCGCGATCGCGGCCACAAGGCTGTTCACCGCGCCGCTGCCCAGAAGCTCCCAGGAGAAGGGTGTGTCTGTCAAAACCACGGTCTGGACGCAGCTGACCGCAAAGACCAGCACGCAGATTCCGATGACCAGCTTGGTCAGAAAAGCGGACAGCTCCGCCATACGGATCTGCAGCGGGGTCTGTTCATTCTCCGCCATGCTCAAAGCGCCCGCGATCTTACCCATCTCCGTATCCATGCCGGTGGCGGTCACGACGCCCGTGCCGCGGCCGTAGACCACGGTGGAGCCGCTGTAGAGCATATTGGCTCTGTCGCCGAGCGGCACGTCCTTCTGCCCCTCCGCGCACATCAGCACGTCCACCAGCTTCTCCGCCGGCAAGGATTCGCCGGTCAGCGCGGCCTCCTCCGTCTTCAGGCTGTAGGACTCCAGAATGCGGCAGTCGGCAGGCACGGTGTCGCCGGCCTCAAAGCGGACGATATCGCCGACGACCAGCTCCTCGCTTTTGACCAGCTGCATTTCGCCGTCGCGGATGACCTTGGAGGTCTCCGCTGTCATCTCCATCAGGGCGGACATGGCCGCCTCCGCCTTGTTCTCCTGGATCAGACTCATGATCGCGTTGATGATTACGACCGCCAGAATGACAAACACATCCGTAAACGAGCCGAGCGTAAAGCTCCCGCGCGTTTCCAGCAGCGTCACGACGACCTGCACCAGCGCCGCGCCCAGCAGCATCAGGATCATGGGGTCCGTGACGGAGTCCAGAAACTTCCGCCACATGGAGCGCTTTTCTGCCTCCTTCAGGCGGTTTTTCCCGTTTTTCTGCAGGCGCTCCGCCGCCTCCGCCGCGCTCAGGCCCTGGGCGGCGCTGTGAAGCTCCTCCAGCACTTGTTCTTTATCTTCCAGATAGTATTCCACTGTATTTCCACCTCTGATTGGCAAGAATTTTTAAATTATATCACGCCCGCTTATTTTGCGCAACAAAAAGACTGCCGGAGGCCTGCCGCCCTGCGCACCGCCCTGCGCAGGATCTTTGACAAAATAATGCCGCGCGATCCAGCGGGAGAGCCCGTCGAGCCCCGGATAAACAATGCGCTCGCTCATATTGAGCTGGTCGAGCATATCGCGCACCCGCCAGCGCAGCTTCCGGTCGATGATATATTTGACGCTGTTGTGCGTGCTGCTGTCCAAAAAGCCCTCGACGTCCTCCATGTCCATCGGGATCGCCGAGAAAAAGGCGTACTGGTTGACGATGCGCGCGTCGATGCTGGGCGGCTCGATCACGACCATCGCGCGATCGCCCATATCGCGGTCATAGGCGGCCACGGTCTCGGCCGCCTGCTCAAGCATATCCATCGAGAACACCGAGGCGCGGTGCTCGGCCATGACCGTGCGATACTTGGGCGGCAAGAGCGCGTGCAATTCGCGGATGTCGATGCGCCAGACCATACAGTCGTGGTCCTCCATGCTCTCGAGGTTGTCCTCGGTGACGGCAAAGTGCAGCGCCACCAGCGCCGACTGCGTCCAGTCCAGCAGGCGTGTGGGCAGCCCGTGGTGCTGCCCCAGAAACATCTGCCGCCAGACGGACTGGGCGATGCTCGGGTCCTCCAGCACCGCGTACTTGGCAAAATTATTCAAAATCGCCGGCTCCAGCCGCCGCTCCAGCTCCTTGCAATTTCGCCGCAGGCTCGTCACCATGCGAAAGTCCGTGTTCGACATGCCGCGGTAGACGTACAGACTCCGGTTTCGCTGCAGGTCGCTGCGATAGGGCTGATCCGACAGCAGCGGCACCAGCTCCTCTAACTTGGTAATGCGGATTTCTTTGATCACGGCCCATTCTCCCCTTTTTCTCTGTCTCGGTCTTCAGCGCGTGGCGCTCTCCAAAAGCGTCAGCATCTTCCGCTCACAGTCGATCTCATAGCGCAGTCCCAGCGGAAACACGCCGATCGGATACGAATGCCCGACGTTGACATTGTACAGGATCGGCAGCTCCGGCCGCCCGGCCTCAAAGCCGACGACCTGCTTCAAAACCGCCTGATAGCTCTCCTCTTTTTCCGGCGTGGCAGGGCGCCCCATCACGATGCCGCGGATCCGCTGAAGGATCCCCTGCGCCTGAAAGCCCCGCAGATACAAGCGCAGCAGATCGTCCGGCGGGTCGTCCTCGCTGGTCTCCAGCAGCAGGAGCTTCCCCTCCCAGAAATCCGGCGCCGGCCAGAGCGCTGTGCCCATCAGCATAACAAACACTTCGAGGCAGCCGCCGAAAAGCGCGCCCTCGACGCGCCCGCTGCCCTGCAGCAGCTTGTAGCCGGGATTTTGCCGGGTCGGCCGGGCGAGGTTCTGGTTTTCCTCCGCCCAGGGCACTTTTTCCTGCTCATAGGCGAAAAAGGGGCTCGCAGGGATCTCCAGCCGCGGCTGCGGGTCAAAGAGCGTCCGCTCCATCATCGCGCGGCTGTATTCGTTGATGGCGACATACTCGGCCAGATCGCACATGACCGACAGCCCGTAGTAGGACACGAGCCCGGCCTTTTGCATCATGAAATGGTTCGTCGTCGTATCGGAAAAGCCGGTGAAGATCTTCGGGTTGTTTTTCAGCACCTCAAAGTCGATATAGGGCAGCAGGCGGATCGTATCGTCCCCGCCGATGGCGCAGAAGACCGCGCGGATCTCTTCGTCGCGAAAGGCGTCCATCAGATCCTGCGCCCGCGCCTCCGGGTGGCGGTAGATAAAGTCCTTACCCTTGAGCGCATGCGGCATCGCGACGACGCGCAGGCCGTAGTCGCGCTCCAGCCGCTCCTTGGCGATATGGTATTTGTGGATGGACTTCGCCTCGCCCAGACTGCCGCTCGACAGCGACACGACGGCGACCTTGTCGCCGCGGCGCAGGCGCTCCGGTTTTTGCATTGTCATGTTCTGTTCTCCTTTTCCTGTCTCTCTTACTTCTTGTTCCCAAACAGCCCGCGGATGATGCCCTTGGCGGAACTGCGCATCACCGTATTCAGCGCGTTGGAGGCCGCGCGCTTCATGATTGTGTGCGTAGACACGGTTTTGCCGCCGGTGAGCGTGTTGACGATGTTTGTGCTCACCGAGCCTGCCACGGAGGACGCGGCGTTGGCGGCGGCGCGCTGCAGCGTGCCGGAAGCCGCCTTTTTGTCTTTTTCGGCCTTTTTTGCCGCAGCCATTTCCTCCTTTTGCCGCTGTTTTTCCTCGGCGTCGGCCGCCGCCTGCTCACGGCGGGCGGCCTCCAGCTCCTCGTTGGCGCGCAGGAGGATCTCATAGGCCGACTCGCGGTCCAGCGGCTCGCGGTATTTGATCTCCAGTTCGTCGGCGGCGATCGCGGCGGCGAGCGTCTCCTCGTCTGCCGGGCCGATCAGGCTCTGCGGCGGCAGGATCCGCGCGCGCTCCACCACGCAGGGCACGCCATCGGCGTCCAGAAAGCTCACCAGCGCCTCGCCGACACCCAGCGCCATCAGCGCCGTCGCGCTGTCAAAGGCAGGATTGACGCGGAACGCCGCAGCCGCGGCGCGCACCGCCTTTTGCTCGGCGGGCGTATAGGCGCGCAGTGCGTGCTGGACGCGGTTCGACAGCTGCGCGAGCACCTCGCCGGGGATATCGCTCGGGCTCTGGCTGATGAAGTAGACGCCGACGCCCTTGGAGCGGATCAGCTTGACCACCTGCACGATCTTCTGCACCAGCGCGCGGGACGCACCGGAAAAGAGCAGATGCGCCTCGTCAAAGAAAAAGATCATCCGGGGCTTGGGCAGATCGCCCACCTCGGGCAGCTTTTCGTAGAGCTCGGTCAGCATCCACAGCAAAAAGGTCGCGTACACCGTGGGGCTTTGGATCAGGCGCGCGGCGGCGAGGATGTTGATATAGCCGCGCCCGGCGTAGTCCGTGCGGATCCAGTCTCGGATGTCGAGCGCCGGCTCGCCGAAAAACTGCTCCCCGCCCTCGATCTCAAAGGCCAGCAGCGCGCGCTGGATCGCGCCGACGCTGGCGGCGGAGACGTTGCCGTACAGCGTGGTGAACTCCGCGCGGTTGTCGCCCACAAACTGCAGCAGCGCGCGCAGATCCTTCAGGTCGAGCAGCAGCAGGCCGTGCTCGTCGGCGACCTTGAAAACGACGTTCAGCACGCCCGTCTGCACCTCGGTCAGCCCAAGCAGGCGGGAAAGCAGCGTCGGCCCCATATCCGAAACGGTCACGCGGATAGGGTGCCCCTGCTCTCCAAAGATATCCCAAAAGCGGGTGGGATAGCTTTTGAAGGAAAAACCCTCCAGTTCGAGGCTCTCGGCGCGGAGAAGCAGCTCCTCGCTCTCGCGTCCGGGCAAGCACATGCCGGAAAGATCACCCTTGACGTCGGCAAGAAAAACCGGCACGCCCAGATCGGAAAAGGACTCGGCCAGCACCTTCATGGTCACGGTTTTTCCCGTGCCGGTGGCTCCTGCGATCAGGCCGTGGCGGTTGGCCATCTCCGGCAGCAAAAACAGCGGCTGTTCTCCGCGCGCCAGATAGAGTTTGTCATCAAAAAGCATGGGGACGCCCTCCCTTGTTTTATATTTTTATTATTTTATCACACGCGCGTGTACCGTACAAGCCCGGAGAAGCGAAAAAGCGGCGTGTGCAAAATGCACACGCCACTTTTTGTCGTTTTCTTTACTGGAGCTTTTCCAAAAACTCCACGATGCGCTGCACGGTAACGAGATTGGCAGCCTCCTCGTCAGAGATACTCACGCCAAATTCGTCCTCAATGTTCATGACGAGCTCCACCACGTCCAAGGAGTCCGCGCCGAGATCGTCGATGATGTTGGTCTCCGGCGTGATCTTCTCGGGATCCAGCTCGAACTGGGCGGCCAGCGCCTGTCTCACTTTGTCAAAATACATAGATCGTTCCTCCCTTGTATTTTTTGCAGATCGTTTACCGGCATTCAGGCCCATTCACGGCTCTGCGGCTTGTTGTCGGGCTGCTCGGGCTTGACGTAGCTCACCACGACGCGGCGGTTTGGCTCGACGCCGGTGGATGAGGTGGTCACGCCCTCATAATTTTGCAGTGCGGTATGGATCACGTGGCGCTCATAGGAGTTCATCGGCTCGAGCGCCATGCTGCGCTTATACTTGATCGCCTTTTCCGCCATCTTCTCGGCCAGACGGGTCAGCGACTCCTCGCGCTTGCTGCGGTAGCTCTCGGCGTCCACGTTGATATGCATGCGCTTGTCGCTGCCGCGGTTGACGACGTAATTGGTCAGGTGCTGGATCGCGTCCAGCGTCTCGCCGCGGCGGCCAATGATCGCGCCCATGCCCTCGCCGGTGAGGTTGACGGTCACGCCGCCCTTTTCGCGGGGCCGGATCTCAATGCCGGCTTCGACGTTCATGCGCTTGAGCAAGCCGGACAGAAAGCTGCGGATCGCCGCGTAATCGGCGGGCTCGTCCACGGCTGCCGCGGGCGCTGTGCTCTGCGGCTTTTCCGGCTTGCGGGTCTTTTCCTGCTTCGGACTCTGCTTTTCCTGCTTGGGAGCGGGCTTTTCGCGCTTCGGCGCTTCGACGATCTCGTCCGGCGCCTCGTAGCTGACGCGAATCAGCGCGGGAACGGCGCCGATGCCCAGAAAACCGGACTTCGCGCGCTCCAGGATCTCCACAGAGACCTCATCGCGGTCCATCCCCAGCTTTGCCAGCGCGGCGGCGACGGCCAGTTCCTCGGTCTTGCCGCGCATTTCCAGTGTTTTGATCATAGTTAATACTCTCCTGTGTCGTTTCAGACTTCGCCCTCGGTCTCGACGGTCTCGACGGTCTCAACGAGCTCGTCGATTTCGACAGCCTCGACCGTCTCGTCGATAGCGGGCGCATTTTCAGAGGCCTCGGCGGCCAGCAGCGTGGCCTCCTCCGCCTGCTCGGGATTGTCAAAGCGATCCTCCACGTAGGCTCTGCCTCTGGCATAACGGCGGTTGCCGACCTGAGAGGCGGGCTTTTCGGTCTCGGGTACGCCGAGCCGCTCCCGGCGGGCGGCGCGCTCGGCGCGCTCCAGCGCGGCCTTGCGCTCCTCGCTCTTCTGCTTTTCGCCGGCCTGCAGCTTTTTCTTGCTGGTGTTGGCGTTCTGCTCGGTCTTGCCCTCAGCGCGCAGGCGCTCGGTCTCGAGGCGTTTTTCCTCCAGCTCACGCTCGCGCTCGCTGCGGCTGGCCTCGCGGACAGCGTCCTCCTCCGCGATCTGCTTTTTCACGATGCGGGTGATGATCAGGTCGCGCACCGTGGTGAAGACGCTGTTGGCAATCCAGTAGATCGCCATGGCCGCCGGCATCGAGTAACCGATCCACAGCGACATCACCGGCATCATCAGATTCATGCTCTTTGCCGTGGCCTGCGCCTGCGGATTGGCGTCGTTCTGCGGATTGGCTGCCGCAGCTACCTTCATGCCCAGCCAGGACGCGGCGGCAGAGACGATCGGGATCAGAAACAGGCCGATGGCCGCCCAGGTATAGGGGCCATTCCAAAGGGTGCTGATCGCCGGCGTTTCGCCGAGGTTCATACCGAGAAAACCGAGGTCGATGTTCATCAGGCCGTCGATCTTGCCGGCGAGCGCGGACTGAAGGTTCGTCCAATGCTCATGGGCGAGGTTCGTCAGCTGGATCTCGCTGTAAAAGGCGGCGCGGCCGGTCGTGGCGAGCTCAAGGCCCTGCTCGGTGAAATAGTTCGTGACGGTCTCCAGCACGGCGTCGCCCGCGGGCGCGCCCGCGAACATCATGCGCGTGATGGGCTTGATGACGATGCGGTAGATCGGGAAAAGCAGGAACATCGGCAGCAGGGACCAAAGGCAGCCGCCAAGGGGGCTGGCGCCCTCCTCCTGATAGAGCTTCTGCATCTCCTGATTGAGCTTTTGCTGGTTGCCCGCGTGGCGTTTCTGCAGCTCCTGGATCTTCGGCTGCAGACGCGCCGAGCGAATTTGGCCCTTCTTGCTCTTGAGCTGAAACGGCGTGAGCCCCAGAATAATCGTCAAGGAAAACAGGATCAAGGCCAGGCCGTAGTTGCCGGTCAGGTTATAAAGCCAAACCATCAGCTTGGCAAAGGGCCAGGTCAGGTATTCCCAAAGTGTCATAGCTTGCTCCTCATATTTTTTTAGGGTACGGGATCGTAGAAACCGCGCTTGCCATGGTAAAAGGGATGGCAGCAGCAGATGCGCCGCAGCGCCAGCCAGCCGCCCTTAAGCGCGCCGTAGCGCTCGACGGCGGTCAGCGCGTAGGCCGAGCAGCTGGGAACAAAACGGCAGCTCGGCGGCGTGTGCGCCGAGATATGACGCTGGTAAAAGCGGATCAGGCCGATCAGCAGCTGCTTCACTGTTGCTCCTCCTTCACGAGAAGTCCCAGCCGTCCGCAGGCCTCGAGAAAGGCGCTCTCCATCTTGCGATAGGGCGCGTTGACACAGCGGACGCGAGCGACGAGCACAAGATCCCAGCCCTGCTTGAGGGCGGGGCTGTTCAGGCGGACGATCTCCCGCAGACGGCGGCGGACACGGTTTCGCGTAACGGCATTGCCCAGCTTGGTAGACACCGTATAGCCCAGGCGGTTCTCGCCCCGGCGGTTACGGCGGATATACAGCACCAGATAGGGCGTAGCCGCGCTCTCCCCCTTGGCATACAGGCGCCGGAAATCGCTGTTCTTTTTCAATGTGCGCCTTTGGTTCACGAAAACACCTCGTTTTCAGCCGGGGAGTCAGATTGCAGGAAACACCAATAGGGCGGATCACTCCGCCCTGAATTTTTCTGTGTTTGACCTGCTCATGAGTGGGATCAGTAGCTGAGCTTGGCTCTGCCTTTCGCTCTGCGGCGAGCAAGAACCTTACGGCCGTTCGCGGTCTTCATTCTCTTGCGGAAGCCGTGCTCTTTCTTGCGCTGGAGCTTCTTGGGCTGGTAGGTACGAAGCATCGTTCTCTGCACTCCTTTCAGGTGTAATACTCAACATCGAAGCTTTCGCTCCGAAGTAGTTGACAAAAGAAAACCCGGCGGCGCAAAACCGCCGGGGGCTTATTATAATGAAAAAATGTCAATCTGTCAACCATTTCGTTGACTTAGATTTCAGAAGCATGCGGGAAATCGGTTTTCGAAAAGCCAAAACTCAATACTAAACGCTCTTCTTCTCCGCCGCCTCGGCCAGCTTGCGTTCACGCCGGGAGAGCACTTCTGCGCTGCGCGGCTGGATATCTCCGGCCCTGGTCAGCGCCCACTTGGTCATCAGCGGGCCGACCAGCTCGTACACCAGCACGGCGAAAAGCACGGTGTTGCGGATCATCGTCCCGTCTCCGGACAGGGTCGAAGCCGTCACGCACATGCCCAGCGCCACACCCGCCTGCGGCAGCAGCGTCACGCCGAGATAGTCCACCACGGTCTTGCTGCAGCGGCTCAGCTTTGCCGATTCGCGGGCGCCGAAGTACTTGCCCGCCGAGCGCACCAGAATATAGATTACGCCGACCAGCACCGAAGAACCGCGTGCGAGCACGCCCAGCTCCAGCTCCGCGCCGGAGAGCACGAAAAACAGCACCATCAGCGGCGCCGACCAGCGATCCGAGCGGCTCATGATCTCCTCGGACAGCGGACAGAGATTGCAGAAGACGCTGCCCATCATCATGCACACCAGCAGCGAGGAAAAGCTCAGCGTCACCGCCCCGAGATTCACGCGCAGCATCGACAGACCCACCGTAACGAACACGAAGCCGATGGTCATGGACAGACGGTTCGTGTTGGAATGGAACAGGGTCTCGAGCTTGGTCAGCGCAAAGCCCGCCAGCGCGCCGAGCAGCAGCGAGGCGAAGATCTCGACCAGCGGATCGACGACCACGGAGATGAGGTCCAGCGAGCCCGCGTTCAGCGCCCGCGCCACACCGAAGGACACCGCAAAGAGCACCAGGCCGACCGCGTCGTCCAGCGCGACGATCGGCAGCAGCAGATCCGTCAGCGGCCCCTTGGCCTTGTACTGGCGCACGACCATCAGCGTCGCCGCCGGAGCCGTTGCCGAAGCAATCGCGCCGAGGGTGATCGCCGCCGGAGCAGACAGCACCTGCGGCGCCATAAAATGCACCAGCAGCAGCGCAAGGTCGACCAGAAGCGTCGTCACCACGGCCTGCAGAATACCGATCGTCAGCGCCTGCCGCCCGGTCTCACGCAGCTGCGACAGGCGAAACTCGTTGCCGATGGAAAAGGCGATGAAGCCCAGCGCCACCTGCGACACGAGCCCAAGCACGTCGAGCTGCTCAAAGCTGTGAAAGCCGAAGCCCGGGATGCGCAGCGCGCCGAGCATGCACGGGCCGATCAGCACACCAGCGATCAGATAGGCCGTCACGTCCGGCAGCTTCAGACGCCCGATCAGACGGGTCATCATCAGCCCGGCAAACATCGCGACGGATAGCGACAATAAAATAGACATAGATTTTCCCTCTCTTTCAATCCGCGCCATTATATGCCTCTTTTCCATAACATGCAAGAGTCTTTTTTCTTCTTTTTCTTCCCGCTGTCAACACCCGGCGCGGCGCGGCGTCATAGAATACGGCAGGAGCAGGCTTTGCCTGCAGTCCGAGGAGGAAAACACATGTTGATCGTTCAAAAATTCGGCGGCAGCTCGCTGGCCGGGCCGGAGCGCCTGCGCCGGGCCGCCGCTCTGATCGCCCGGGCGCGGCAGCGCGGCGACGCCGTGATTGCCGTCGTCTCCGCCATGGGCAAAAGCACCGATGAGCTCCTGGCACTTGCCCACGAGCTCGACCCCTCGCCTCCGCCGCGGGAGCTGGATGCGCTGCTCGGCACCGGCGAGCAGCAGTCCGCCGCGCTTCTGGCCATCACGCTCGACAGTCTCGGCGAGAGCGCGCGTTCGCTTTCCGGGCCGCAGGCGGGCATTCTCGCCGTCGGCGCGCACGGCGACGGGCAGATCGCTCTGCTCTGGCCGCACCGTCTGCTGGAGACCATCAGCGCCGAGCGCATCGCCGTCGTCTGCGGCTTTCAGGGGCTGGACAGTCACGGCGACCTGATCACGCTCGGACGCGGCGGCTCAGACACCAGCGCCGTAGCGATTGCCGCCGCGCTTCGGGCGGATCGCTGCGAGATTTATACCGACGTGGACGGCATCTTCACCGCCGATCCGCGCGTGCTGCCGGAGGCGCGCTATCTGCCGGCGGTGGATTATGAGGATATGCTGCGCCTGGCCGAGGCCGGCGCGCAGGTGCTGCACGACCGTTCGGTGCGCATGGCGATGGAACAGAGCGTTGAAATCACGCTGCTCTCGTCCATCAGCGGCGAGGGCGGCTCGCGCGTGTGCCGTCTGCCGGGCGCCGAGCGCCCGCCTTTTGCGGGGCTGACCGGGCGAGCGGAGACCGGCGTGATGACCCTGGTGGGGCGCGCAGCCGGCGCAGAAAGCTTATCTCGGCTCGTAATGGCGCTGTGCGAGCAGCATCTGCCCGTGCTCGACGGCGCGGTCGGCGAGGGATATCTTCGCGTGCAGCTGCCGCCGGATAAGCTCATCGAGGGCATGCGTCTTTGCCATCGGCGCTTTCTTGCGCCGGACACGGAATAAGCGGCCGGGGCGCCTCGGTTTGCAAAACCGCGCGTTTTGTGGTATATTCAATGAAAACTGACAGACAGCGCCCTGAAAACCGCTGTCTTTGACAGGAGCACTTATGAAAAAACGCCTGCTATTGCTGAGCATCCTCATCCTCGCGCTGACGCTGTGCGCCTGCGGCGAGGTGCGCGCGCCGAAAGCGACGAGCGCGCCGACCGCTGCACCGACGCCCTCGCACCTGCCGACGCCCTCGCACCCGCCCGAGCAGTTTCCTTATGACTACGAGGAAGTGCTCGCCGACACCGAGGATTTCTCCCTTACCGTCAGCGCGCTTGGCGTGGACTGGGAAAACAACTGGGTCGTCCACCTCAAGCTGGAAAATCGCAGCGACGAGGTGATGAATTTCCGTTTCCTCTATCAGAGCATCAACGGCCTCGCCATCGACGAGACCTTCAGCTACCGCCTCGCCATCGGCGACACGCAGGAGCAGAGCTTTCGCATTCTGCGCGAGGAGCTGGCCGCCTGGGGCGAGGAGGAGCCGGTGCAGTGGAGTTTCCTTTTGCGCGTCAGCTCCGCCGAGAGCAACCGCGATCCATATTTTTACGAAGAACTGACCGCCTCACCCTTTGGTCAGGCGCGCGCCCTGCGCTATGAGTACCGCCCCGCCGCGAGCGACTTCGTCGTCATGGACAACGTCTATGCAACGGTCTATATCACCGGCTGGCAGGTGGAGGACGAGGGGCTTTGCATCGACTACGTCGCCGTCAGCCACAGCGATCAGCCGCTGCTCCTGACGCTGCAGGACGAGGCGATTCTGTTGGACGGTCATTCGCACAAGGGCATTCTGCGCGACGGCTTTGGCGCCCGTTCCACGCTTTTCGGCTACATCCCGGTCGCCGATTACAAGGCAGAAAGCGCGCCTGTCAGCATCCAGCTGGGACTGATGCTGCTCGACCCGACGGAAAAGGACGCGCCGGTGCTCGAAGACAGCGAAGTACACTTTGTGCTGAACGCCCCGCAGGATTGAGTTTTCAGAAGAACGGAGCGCGGCAGAAAGCGCCGCCGAAAACACCTCCGAAGCTTTGCAGCGAAGGGCGCGTTGCAAAATATAAATTTAAAAAAATAATTTGCGAGAAAAGTTACTGGGAACCGCCAAAATCGGCGGTTCCCAGTAACTATATTGAGATATTCTTTTGTGACTTTAGCCCCAAAAGCGCATTTTTCAACACGCCCTTTGTGTTCGACAGGAGACGTCTTGGCCTCGTCCCTGCTAAAAAAGCAAAATCTTTAGGCCCGCTCGGCCGCTTCGACCAGATGCGCCATCAGCACCGCCGGAGTGACCTTGCCGACGCCGCCGGGCACGGGGCTGGCTGCCGCAGCGACGCCGTCGATCGCCTCATAGCGCACGTCCCCGCAGAGCTTGCCGTCCACGCGGTTGACGCCGACGTCGAGAACGACCTGCCCGGCGCGTGTAAAGCGCTCGTCAACAAGCCCCGCCTGTCCGGCGGCGGCAATCAGGATATCCGCCTCGCGGCAGACGGCAGCAATATCCGGTGTGCGGCTGTGACAGAGCGTCACGGTGGCGTCCGCCTGCAGCAACAGTTGGGCGACCGGCCGGCCGATCACGAGGCTGCGCCCGACGACCGCCGCGCGCTTGCCCGCCGGCTCGATCCCGTAATGACGCAGCAGCTCCATGCAGGCCTGCGCCGTGCAGGGCGCAAAGGCGTCTTTTCGCCCTGCGAAAAGCGCGCCCAGCGCGCCGCGCCCCATGCCGTCCAGATCCTTCCCCGGCGCAAGCGCGTCGCAGACAAGGGCGGCGTCCATGTGCTTTGGCAGCGGGCGCAGCAGCAGACAGCCGTGCACCGTCTCGTCGGCGTTGAGCGCCTGTATGCGCGCGATCAGCGCCTCCTGCGTGAGCTCTTCCGGCAAAACGACGCTCTCCGCCGCGCAGGCGAGATTCTCGCAGTCGCGCAGCACGCTGCGCTCATAGGCCATGTCGCCGGGCTTTTCTCCGATGCGGATCACCGCCAGCTTCGGCGTGACCCCTTTTTCCTTCAGCGCCGCGACGCGGCGCGTCAAATCCGCAAGCATCGCTTCCGCTACCGGAGCGCCAAGCAGTTTCTGTGTCATAAAAATCCCTCCGTTTCTTTCATTGCTTTTACTTTATCACAGCGATTTTCGGAAAGCAAGGAAGCTGCGATTTTTATTTACAGCGCCGCATTTTTTTGCTATACTGTATTCGATACGAAAGCACCAGAAGCATTGCTTTCAATATGGAAAGGAGATACAAGCATGGGTCTGATTAAAGCAGCACTGGGCGCGGCAAGCGGCGTTCTGAGCGACCAGTGGAAAGAGTATTTTTATTGTGAGGCCATCTCTCCCGAGGTGCTGATGACCAAGGGTGTGCGCCGTGCGGGTTCCCGTTCCTCCAACCGCAGCGGCGGCGACAACATCATCAGCGACGGCTCCGTCATCGCCGTGGCGGACGGCCAGTGCATGATCATTGTCGAGCAGGGCAAGGTCGTCGACCTCTGCGCCGAACCCGGCGAGTACACCTACGACAGCAAGAGCGAGCCCTCGCTCTTCACCGGCAATCTGAGCGAGAGCATTGCAGCCGTGTTCAAGAACATCGGCAAGCGCTTTACCTTTGGCGGCGAGGCGCCGATGGATCAGCGCGTTTACTATTTCAACACCAAGGAGCTCGTGGGCAACAAATACGGCACGCCCTCGCCCGTTCCCTTCCGCGTGGTGGACGAGAACATCGGCCTCGATGTGGACATCGCGATCCGCTGCTTCGGCGAATACAGCTACCGCATCACCAACCCCATCCTCTTCTACACCAACATCTGCGGCAACGTCACGCACAGCTATAACCGCAGCCAAATCGACGGCCAGCTCAAGTCCGAGCTGCTGACGGCGCTCCAGCCGGCGCTCGCGCGCATCTCCGCCCTGGGCATCCGCTACAGCGCCCTGCCCGGCCACACCAAGGAGATCGCCAAGGCGCTCAACGAGGAGCTGTCCGAGTCCTGGCGCGATCTGCGCGGCCTCGAGATCGTCGCCTTCGGCATGTCCAACGTCAAGGCCAGCGAAGAAGACGAGGCGATGATCAAGGAGCTGCAGCGCACCGCCGCGCTGCGCAATCCCAACATGGCCGCCGCGCACCTCACCAGCGCGCAGGCCGACGCCATGAAAGCCGCCGCCGCCAACAAGAACGCGGGTCCCGCCATGGCCTTTATGGGCATGAACATGGCAGCCCAGGCCGGCGGCATGAACGCGAACAGCCTCTTCCAGATGGGCCAGCAGCAGCCCGCCGCTCCCCCGGCCGACAGCTGGACCTGCCCTGCCTGCGGCAAGCCCGCCCACGGCAAGTTCTGCACCGAGTGCGGCGCAAAGAAGCCCGCGCCCGCGGATTTCTGGACCTGCGGCTGCGGCGCGAACAACAAGGGTAAGTTCTGCTCCGAATGCGGCGCGAAAAAGCCCGCCGGCATACCGCAGTACAAGTGCGACAAGTGCGGCTGGGAGCCGGCCGACCCCTCCAAGCCACCCAAATTCTGCCCCGAGTGCGGCGACCCCTTTGACGACGGCGACATCGTTTAACAATTCGGTATTCGGAGTGCAGAATGATCCTTTTCCCATTCCGAATTCCGCATTAACGGAGGAACATCCATGTCCATCCAAATCACCAATTATCAATGCCCGGCCTGTACCGGCCCCCTGCATTTTGCGGGCGAGTCCGGCAAGCTGGAGTGTGAATACTGCGGCTGCCGTTACTCCGTGCAGGAGATTGAGGCGCTCTACGCCGACAAGGAGGCTGCGGCCGTCGCAGCCGCCCAGGCAGCGGCGCAAAAACCCGCCGAGGGCGACGACGACTGGCACGAGGCCGAGGGCCTGAAGGCCTACACCTGCCCGAGCTGCGGCGCGCGGCTGTTCTGCGACGAGACCACCGCCGCCACAAGCTGCCCCTACTGCGGCAATCCCACGGTCGTGCCCGGGCAGTTTCAGGGCCTTTTGCGCCCGGACTACGTCATTCCCTTTAAGCTGGACAAAAACGCAGCCATCGACGCGCTCAAAAATTACTACAAGGGCAAGCGTCTGCTGCCCCGCGCCTTTACCGAACAAAACCATATTGAAGAGATCAAGGGCGTCTACGTGCCCTTCTGGCTCTTCGACGGGCGCGTGGACGCGGATATCCACTACAAGGCCACGCGGGAATCCAGCCACGTCAGCGGCAAGTACCGCGTCACCGTGACTGACCATTTCAGCGTCCGCCGCGCGGGCACGCTGGACTTTTCGCGCATCCCCGCAGACGCCTCCACCAAAATGCCCGACGCCTTTATGGACTCGATCGAGCCCTTTGACTACAAGGATCTCAAGCCCTTCTCCACAGCCTATCTGCCCGGCTACCTCGCGGATATCTACGACGTACCCGCCAAGGAGGCCTCCCAGCGCGCCATTCGCCGCGCCTGCAGCACCGCCGTGACGCAAATGAACGCGACCACCGCCGGCTATACGAGCTGCACCCCCGTCAACCAGTCGGTGCGCATGCCGGAGATCCAGCCGCGCTACGCGCTTTTGCCGGTATGGATGCTGTCCACGCGCTGGAACGGCAAAAGCTATCTCTTTGCCATGAACGGGCAAACCGGCAAGCTCATCGGCGATCTGCCGGTCAGCATGGGGCGCTGGTGGGCCTGGTTTTTTGGCATTGCCGGGCCGCTTGCCGCCGTTATCGGCGCGCTGGCGTATTTCCTGTAAGGGAGGGTGAAGCACATGAAAAAACGTCTGCTTTCCCTGATCATGATCGTTTTGCTGCTCGTCTTGCTTCTGCCCGCCGCCTTTGCCGCGGACAACGTCGCGAGCGAGAGCGCCGAGGACTTTCCTTACGTGCTCGACAAGGCGGGGCTGCTGCGCGACAGTGTCCGCGAGGCGCTGGAGGAAACGGCGCGAAGCTACAGCGAGGCGCACCACTGCAAGCTCTACATCGTCACCCTGGACGATCACACGGAATTCAACTACGACGTGTACGAGGCCGCCAAGGGCATTTTCCTGCATTACGATCTCGGCTATGGCGAGACGCGCGAGGGTGTGCTGCTTTTGCTGAGCATGAATGAGCGCGACTATGCGCTGATCGGCCACGGTGTGCAGGGCGAGGCCGTCTGCGGCTATGAGAGCAGCTGGCTCATCGAGGATGCGTTTCTGGATAACTTCCGCAATAACGACTGGCGCGGCGGCTTTGCCGACTATCTCGACGCCTGCGACAGACAGCTGACCCGGCTCGAGGACGGCGAGGACATCAGCGAAGGCGCCAATATCATTGTCGGTGACGACGGGCTGGAGTACCACAGCTATAATCAGCCCGGCGTGAAAGAGAAAAACTGGCTCGTGCGCATGCTGACGACGATCTTTGCGCCGCTGATCGCGGCCTTTGGCACCTGTGCGACCTTCAAGGCGCAGATGAAGCCGCCGAAGGAGGCGCGCCACGCCGACGCCTATCTTGTACCGCGCAGCATGGATCTGCGCGTCAAGCAGGATCTGTTCATCAACCGCACCGAGACGCGCACGCTCATTGAGAGCGATTCCGGCAGCCGCAGCAGCGGAGGCGGCGGCAGCAGCTTCCACTCCGGCGGCGGCTTCTCCGGCCGCAGCGGGAAGTTTTGAGTTTGAAATGCACAAGTAAACGACGGGGAGGCGCTTCGCTTTGCATTACAGCAAAACACATTTTGCGAAAGATGGCCGCAGCGTGTTGGTACGAACCGCCTTGTCGCATGATGCTGCCGCCATTACTGCAATAAGCAATCAGTGTTATCGGGACTCTCCCTTTCTTTCCAAAGGCCCGGAGGACCCCGAAGACAGCGTAGCGGGAACCCTCGCATATATCGAGGATCTTTTGGATGCAGAACGGGAGGCTTTTCTCGTCGCAGTCACAGGCGATCAGATTGTTGGTTTTGCCCACCTCGATGGCTGTGGAACGAAGAAAAAGACGAAGCATCGTTGTGAGTTTGCATTAAGCATCCAGCAAGGCTTTCGCGGGCAGGGTATAGGCCGCTGTCTGGTGGATTCGCTGATTTCTCTTGCCGCAGACGCAGGCTATGAGCAGATTGAGCTTAATGTCATTGAGGCAAATACTCCGGGCGTTTCCCTCTATCAATCCTGTGGATTTCAGACAAGCGGTCGTCTTCCGCATGCTTTCAAATATCCGAACGGCGATTACGGCGACTATTTGATTATGGTGAAAAACCTTTGATTTCACTTGACAACTGACAACAGCAAACAAGAATCCCTGTAAAGGCTGCTTCGCACCGCTGGCGCGGCTTACGGCCTTGACAGGGATTCTTGTTTGATGTAGTTCATTCTTCTTTTGAATTGCTCCGGAGGACAATTGGAACTAAGCGATTCTTTAATGCTGTATTCCTCATTTCGCGTTCTCCAACTTCGCTTAAAGATATACTGGGGACATATTTCCTCGGACCGTTAGGCGATTGTTCACAAACTATTTGAACTTCTACTGAGATTTTTTGTTGGTATGGATTTCCCAGTATATCTTGATAACAAAGATAGAATGACAGTCTTCCAGCGCCTTTGTTGTCTATTGCGCCAAACACAGGTTTATCTTCAAGCAACTCTCCAGGCGGGAATTTCCGAATGAGCGAGGGATCAAGTTCCCCGTCTTCTGCCCGTAGGCCAATGGAGATCGTATACTCTCCCTTTGGCTCAAGCGCATTCTGCGTCAAAACGGGCACTGGCCGGGGGACTGATTTGTCATTGAATCTAACGTCTGATACACAGCAATTCAACATTGGGCCAAACCCGACATTTTTTAAAGTGATTATGCCAAAGAGATTTAGCTGTTTGCTGCTATTTGGATCATAATTGAAGAGTATATAGTCCAATTGTTTCTTGGGGGAAATCAGTTCAGACATCCTCTTAAATGATATGTTCAAATAAGGGGCAACTTGGATGCGGCGTTGCTCCTGGTTTTCTGTCTGAGTAAACCTTATTGTGAGGATTATTCCAAATAAAGAAATTATACCACCAAGAACGGCTCCAGAATAGCTTCCCAGAAAAGATGCCCAAGTCTCATTTGATACATTGCTTGATAGTGAGTTGCCAAAAACAAGCCAATCCAACAAAAGCGGAAAACAGACAACACAAATTGCCGCAATTACAAGAAAACAAACGGTTTTTCTTTTCATGTCGATTCCTCAATTATGCTTCTACCATCGCCTGATACAGCTTCATCAGCTCCGCCACGCATTCCGGCTCGCTGTTGAGCTTGCCCCAGAAGCCGTAAGCCTGCATGACCTCCTTGTCGTTGGCCTGGTGGGCGCGGCGCAGCTCCGGCGGCATGGTGACCTCGTCGTAGAGGTCGGCAAGGCTGGCGTCCGGGTACAAGGCCCGAGCGTCAAGGATGGCTTGGGCGGTCTGCTCGATCTTCGCCTTTTGCTCGTTGGTAGGATTGGGCCACGGGAAGTTGTTGTAGACGACAGCGCCGGAGTATTGGTAATCACTTTTCAATCGTCCGCAGACCACCCTTGTCCACGCCATATGCACGTTGGAAGTCAATATACCAAAATGGTACAAGGTTGCATCTGGAACAATTAAAAGCTTGTTGCTTGCGATTACGCTTCTGTCCATAAAGCCAATGGGGATGTACTTCCGCCGTTCCGAAGACACTTCAGGAATGCAAAGATAATTGCTATCAGTTTGCGGAGTAGAGAAAAACAAGAAAGGCTTTTCAGCCAGCGCACGCGTCGGAGCGGCAGAGCTGGCAAGCCGCATTTCTCGTACGGCGGCAAGGCGGCGCATAATCTCGGCGTTTTTTCGATAAATCGATGGGGAAATCCCTTTTAACCATAAACAGTAACGCACTTCATCGTTGTTGATAAAGTCTTTGGAACCGACATAGCGCCGAACACAGGGAGCAACACTTGCATCCTTTTTCAGCAGAGTGTCTCTTTCCTCTTGGGAAAGAATCAGGTTTCCTCCGTCCGATGGCTGATTTCCTTTTGTCATACGAGGAACATCACATAGTGCAGCTCCGCGGCTTTCGATCAGGACATCCGGCCCGTTGAGTAAGTATGGGTTGATGTTTTCTACGATTTGCGCCCCGCCCGCACTTGCAAAGATTCTTCTATTTCCAGCACCCCGTACGCAGCAGAATCCAACAATAACGCAATGTACAGCGGCCTTCTCTTTTGCTTCGCTGTTCCACTTGAATGTTCGATATGCAAAGTCAATGTGCACCCCATAATCACACAAGAGTTTTCCCCACAAAGCAGCAACTTGTTCACCCTGCGTGATACTGTTTGTAGAGACAAACGCTGCGCTTATGTTGGTTCCCTGCATTAAGTTAGCAGCTTTATGATACCAAGCGCCAACATAGTCAATGCTGTTGACACGCTTTCCTTTGCCGAAAACCGCTACCGCTTCATCCTTTTGCTCCTTGGTCATCATGGACGCCCCCACGAACGGTGGATTGCCCATAATGTAATCCAGCTCGTGCTTCGGCACCACGGCCTCCCAGTCCATGCGCAGAGCGTTGCCTTCTACAATATTGGCGTTGGTTTTCAGCGGCAGGAAGTCCAGATCGAGCGTCAGAAGCTTTTCCGTTTTCTTCATCATCTGGCTCTCCGCAATCCAGAGCGCGGTCTTGGCGACGGTCACGGCGAAGTCGTTGATCTCGATGCCGTGAAACTGCGCGATGCTGACCTGGATCGGATCGGTGACGGCCTCCATGCTCATCTGCCCGCGTTGCAACTCGTCAATGACCTCGTTTTCCAGACGGCGCAGGCTCAGATAGCTCTCGGTGAGGAAATTTCCGCTGCCCGCCGCCGGGTCGAGAAATTCCAGAGAGGCCAGCTTTTTCTGGAAAGCCAGCAGGCTCTTTTCTTTCGTCTTCCAGACCGGGATAGCCTTGATCTCTTCCAGCTCCGCTTTCAGCTCGTTCAGAAACAGCGGGTCAATGACCTTGTGGATGTTCTCGAGACTGGTATAGTGCATACCGCCGCTGCGGCGCGTCTCCGGGTTCAAGGTGGATTCAAACACGGCGCCAAAAATCGTCGGGCTGATCTCCGACCAGTCGAAGTCCGCAGAGGCCTTTTGCAGAAGCAGCTCCTTCAAGTCCCCGGTAAAGGGCGGGATCTCCGCGTCGTCGTCGGCAAACAGGCCGCCGTTGACATAGGGAAAGGCGGCAAGCAGCGGATCATCGTCGGCCAGATAGGGGTCGCGCTCTTCGGGCTTCTGGTTGAGCACCCGGAAAAGCTGCTTCAAGCCATGGCGCATATCTCGCACGGAAAACTGCGCCAGATAGTCGTGGAACACGAGATGCCGCCCGAAAACGCCAGCGTCCTCGGCGTACAGGCAAAAAACCAACCGCACGCAGAGCTTGTTGAGCTGCTTGAGCGTTTCCGGGTCGTCCGGGTTTTTGTACTGCTTCAGCAGCCCGTCATACAACTGCCCGACGACCTCGCCGGCCATGATGGATATCTCCATCTCACGCTGCAGATGTACGCTGCCCCTGTCCACGAGAAAGGACAGACGGTAATATTCCTTCTCCAAATCGGCCAGCTTGATTCTCTCTGGCTCGCCGTGCGGCTTTTCCATGTCGTAGACATAGAATTCCTGAAAGTTACAGGTGACGACCCAGCGCGGATGCCGGGAGACCGGAAGCTCTGCAATGTATTTCTTGGCCTGCTGGAAGGGGTTGAGCATGGAGCCGTCCGACTGCCGGATCGGCTTGTTGAGATCCTTTCCGGCGCTCTTTTGCTCGATCATGACCTTCGTATCGGCAATATAGGCGTCGATAAAGCCCGTCGAGCTGTCAAGTCTGACCTGATCCTCGAACTGGATCAGCTTTTCCGGCTCTTCCACGCCAAAAACCTCCCGCAGCAGAGACAGCCAAAACGACTGGCTCTCTCCCTTTTCATAGCCTCTGTCTTTCCAGTATTCCGCAAAGCGTTTGGCCGCGGCGTCCGGTTTTCCCTTGTTCATGTCTGCACCTTCCTCTTATGTTTCTCCAGCTTCTCGCTGACACATCCTATCTCCGAACTTTCTTACTTTTGCGGGCAGCGGAGGACGACGGTGGCCGCGCCGTCGATGGCGGCGGGGTCAAGGCTGTTGCCGTCCAGCCGCAGCACGTCTCCGCGCAGCGCCAGAAAATCCTCCACCGGGGCGATCACGTCGTAACCGAAGCCCTCGCCGCGGTAGTGCATCGGAACGACGAGCCGCGCCCCCACCGCGCGCGCTGCGGCGTCGGCAGTCGGCGCGTCGATGGTGTAATAGCCGCCGACGGGGATCAGCAGCACATCGACTTTGCCCAGCGCCGCAAGCTGCGCTTCATTGAGCGCCTCGCCCAGATCGCCCAGGTGCGCCACGCGCAGTCCCTCAGCCTCGACCACGTGGATCGTATTGCCGCCGCGCAGCGCCCCCTGCCTGTCGTCGTGAAAGCTCTCAATCCTCGTCACGGAAAAGCGCGGCGTTGCGCCGCTGCGCGTCACCGCCTCCTGACAGCCGTGGTCGCGGTGGCCGTGACTGCACAGCACCGCGTCTGCGGTAAGCACCGGCAACTCCACGCCCGGCACCGAGCCGGGCGCATAGGGGTCGAACACGACCGAGCCCTCCGCGCTCTCCAGCAAAAAGCAGGAATGTCCGTACCAGGTCAGTTTCATAAAATCGCCTCCCTTGTCTGTTTTTTTATTATAGCAAAACGGGCCGCCCTCGGCAAGAATGGAAATTCCTGTTGACCTGAAGGGCTTGCCGGTGATATGATATGTGGAGAATGATCGTTTGCACAGGAGGCATTACATGAAGATCGTCCGCTTTTTTCGCACCCTGCTCGGCCTGATCCTTTTGGCCGGCTTTGTATATCTCAGCTATCACAGCTATCAGGCCAGCCCCAAGCTTCTGGAGCCGGCGAACTGGACCCGTCGCGGCGAGGTGCAAGAGACCGCCGCGCCGCAGCAGCCGGAGCCTGCCGTCACGCCGGAGCCGCAGGCGGAAGCGACGCCGGAGCCTTCGGCAGAGCCCACGCCGACGCCGGAGCCCACCGTCGATCCCGACAGCCCCGCCGGCCGCGCCGCCGCGCTCGGTCTGCCCGCGCCCCCGGATATTGACATCAACAGCTGGGAATTTGTTCTCGCCAACGAGTATAATCCCATCGGCGAGGACTATGCGCCGCAGGGCCCCTCCGTGCTGGAGGGACAGCCGCTCGACGAGCGCATCATCGAGCCGATGCGCGCCATGGTTGCGGACACCCGCGCCCAAAATTTGAGCGTCTTCCTCTCCTCCGGCTACCGCAGCTACTCTGACCAGCTTGCCAATTTTAACCGCAAGGTCGCCCAGTACCCGCCGGACGGCAAGGACAGCGCCGGACGCTGGATTGTGCTGCCCCCGGGCACCAGCGAGCATCAGACCGGTCTTGCCTGTGATATCACGGACGTCTACTACGAGCTGAAAGATCGCAGCCTGGCCGAGACTGCCATGTACAAATACATGAGCCAGCATTGTCAGGACTTTGGCTTCATCGTCCGCTATCCGGCGGACAAGGAGGAGGTCACAGGCGTCATGTATGAGCCCTGGCACTTCCGTTACGTCGGCGAAGAGGTCGCCAAGTATATCATGGAAAACGGCATCTGCCTCGAAGAATTCGTTAGCCTCTACCGCGAGATCGGCACCGCCGAGCACCCGCTGGAGCCCTGAACAACACACAACCCCACCGGATCGTCGATCCGGTGGGGTTATTACGTTTTCTGTTCTATTACGCCAGCATGACCTTGCGGCAGCTGTCCGCGCCGAAGACGCGCTCCATTTCCTCTTGATAGACGGGGAAATAATCCGTCGGCATCAGCGCCTGCACACAACCGGCAAAGCCGCCGCCGTGGACGCGCCATGCGCCCTTGCCCTGCAGGAGCTTCGCGCTCAATTGCAGCCCCTCCTCCAGCTTTGTGTCGCCGGTGGCGCTGGTGACGATGTTGTTGAGAAGCTCTTCGCTGGAGCGACCGGATTCGTTCATCAGGCGCATGTATGCCTCGCCGTTTTGCGCCTTGAGCGCATCGCGCATTTTCGGTACACGCTCGTTTTCGGCAAAAAAGTGCATCGCCCGGCGGATCGGCCGATCGGCCGCCGAGTACCCGCGCGCGTAAAATTCCTGCGGATCCACGTCGCCGAGAACGCCCTTGTCAAAGAGATTGGCCACATAGACCATGTCCGCGGGGATGCGGGCATAGGAGGTGTCCAGCCCGGCGTGACTGCCGCCGGTGTCCGTCAGGCAAAGCTGCAGCCCCATCGCGCCGAAATCCGCCTGAATGGTCTCAATCTCGTTGGTCTTGAAATCCACATAGACCGTATGCCCCAGCGAGCAGGCGAGCTGATCCATCAAGCCGCAGGGCTTGCCAAAAAAGCGGTTTTCCGCCTTCTGTGCCACGCGGGCAATGACCACAGGATCGACGACGCCGCCGTTATACAGGCGGTCGAGGATGCGGCCGATCATCACGGCATAGGCCGCGCTGCTGCTCAGGCCGCTGCCGGCCGAAAGCGTGCTGCGGACTTTGGCGTTGAATCCGCCGATTTTCAGCCCCAGCTCGTCGAAGGTCGCCGCAACGCCGCGCACCAGCGCGCGGGAGCTGCCGAACTCCGCCGGGTTGACCTCCATCTGGGAGAGCTTGATCTCCATCGGCTCATAACCCTCGGAGTGGATGCGGATGATGCTCTCGTCGTTGGGCTCGCAGACGGCGTAGAGCCCCAGATCGACGCCGGAAGCTAAAATCCGCCCCAGCTGATGGTCGGTATGGTTGCCGGCCAGCTCTGTGCGCCCGGGGGTGAAAATGTTGATTTTCATGGACAAATCTCCTGTCTTGCTTACTACTGACAGCATAGTACAAAACCGGCGCAAAGTCAAATTGATCTTGGCCTGAAACGCAAAAAAAGCCGGCCAGGCCGGCTTTTTTCGTTTATTCCTGCAGTTTGCGGATCGCGCGCTCCACGGCTTCGCACTCCTCGCCGCTGACGACGCCCCATTCCTCGCGCATCAGGCGCAATTGCTCCCGGTAGGCCTCGATCGCCCCGGCCTTGTCGCCGCGGATCTCGCAGATATGGGCGATGCTCATCACGCTGTCGGTAAACTTCGGCGAGGGCTGAAGCTCCTGCCCTTTGCGATACCAGGCAATCGCCTTGTCATAGTCCTGCCGCTGGGTGTAGAAATCGCCCAAGGTCGTAGCGCAGCACCACTCGCTGTCCGCGATCGCCTCGAGCGCCTCGAGCTGCTTTTCCAGCTCGGCGCTGTCGCCCTCCGCCTGCGCGATGAGATAGCGGTACATCGGCACACGGAAGCTTTTGTCCATCTGCGCGAATTTTTCCATCCAAGCCTTCGCCTCGTCAAGACGACGGTCGGCGATGAGGTTATCCAGCAGCCACATGAGCGCCGCGCGCTTGTCCGGGTGGCGGCGGCAGAAATCCGTGAACCATTCGATCAGCGCGTGATGGTTGCGCATGCACCAGTCCGGAATGTAGCTGCCCCAGGCCACTGCCAGCTCGCTGACCGCGTCACGGTCGCCCTCGGTCTTTTCCACCGCCTCCTTGCCGTGCTTGACGGCCAGCAGGCGGTACTGCTCTGCCTGGTTGTTGTAGAGCTTGGCCAGCATCAGCTCGGCCTGCCCGGTCAGCACCGGGTTTTCGGCAAAGGCGTGCAACTGCTTTTCAAGCTGTCTCTGCTCTGCCTCGCTGAACAGGCCGTGCGCATAGATTTGGTTTTCCATGCGCTCGAGCTGCTGCTCCGGGCTCATCGCAAAGAGCTCGTCGATGCTCACGCCGAAGAACACAGCGATCTCCGGCAGCAGCTGCACGTCCGGCACGCTGGTGCCGCACTCCCACTTGCTGACGGACTGTGCCGTTACGTTCAGCGCCTCCGCCAGCGCCTCCTGCGTCAGTCCTCGATCTGTTCGCAGGCGGCGGATTTCCTTTCCCATTTCCATGATGGCGTCCTCCTTTTTTGTTTGCGGCCTTATCATAGCAGAAGAAAGCCCTGCCTTTCCAGCGATTCTCACGCGAGAAAACTCGCGCGCTGGTTGTATGACGCGGAGAGGTTTTCTTTTTCCTTATCATAACAAAGACGGCGCTTGAAAAGCAAGCGCCGTCTCAGACCGTAGACAAACCCGCTTTAGGCTGAGGCCGAAAGCGGGTTTGTTGCGTAGATGTTGAAAAAATCGGTGAGGAAGTCCAAAACAAGCTGAAAAAGCGAGGGAATAGGGCGGTTTTTCCACCGCTTTTTTGCTAACT
>JAFWVV010000009.1 GCA_017518225.1 Oscillospiraceae bacterium
GACCGACGATAAACACGATGGTGCCGTATTTTACAATCTGATGTGTCAATGGCAGAGTCATGCTGTCACCCGTGAAGTGGAAGAACATCGCGACGGCCACCAGAAACCGGCGCGCGGGCGCAGCAGCAGGCTCAGATACAGCCCGCTCTGCCCCGGCGAATAAAAGCTGCGTCCCATGCGGCCGCGCCCCTGCGTCTGCGCTTCGGCAATCAGCGCCAGACCCTCCGGCGCACCCTCCTCGGCGAGGCGCTTCAGCGCTGCGTTGGTCGAGTCAAGCTCGTCAAAGACGCGCAAATCGAGCGCCGGATGCCGCAGGTGGCGGCGGATCCCCGCCTCGCTCAAAACCGCGTCGGCGGCGCGCAGACAGTAGCCCCGGCGCGTCGCGGCGTCGATATCGTAGCCCGCGCGGCGCAGCTGCGCTACGGCCTTCCACACGGCGCTGCGGCTGAGGGACAGGCTCTGGGCGAGCGCATCGCCCGAGACGAAGCCTCCTTCGCGCTCAGCCAGCAGCGCCAGCACACGATCGCTTGTCGTCATGCGGAAAAACCTCCTTTTTTCATCAGCGGCGACAGCCGTCGGCAGACCAGGGCGGCCAGCAGAATTTTTGCCGCGTCCGCAGGCAGATAGGGCAGCACACACAGCCCAAGCGCCGCGCCGAGGCCGATCGGCCCGCTGTTTTTGGTGTAAACCAGCACAAACCAGCCTGTGCCGAAGGCATAACAGAGCAAAATCCCCAGCGCCATCGCCGCGGTCAAAGCCCCCGTTTTTTGCCCGAAGCGTCCGGCGGCAAGGCCGACGACGAGCGCGGTGAGCAAAAAGCCGACGAGATAGCCGCCCGTCACGCCGAGCAGCACGCCAAAGCCGCCGGAAAAGCCGGAGAACACCGGAAGCCCCACCGCGCCCAGCAGCAGATACAGCGCCACGGCGGCAAAACCGCGCCGCCAGCCCAGCAGCGCCGCGACCAGACAGACCGCAAAGGTCTGCAGCGTAAAGGGGATCGCCGCCGGAACGGCGATCCACGCGCACAGCGCGATCAGCGCCGCGCCCATCGAGATATAGGCCAGATTCCGCGCGCCCCGGCGCGATGAAGCATGAGACATGACAAAAAACCTCTCTTTGTTGTTTTCCGGGAGGTATCATACACGCAGAAAACAAAATTGTCAACCGATGAGCGGTCGGCCGGTTGACAATAGAGGCGGCGGAGTGGTTTTTAGTTTTGAGATTTTAGAAGAACGACGCGGCAAAGCCGCGACGAAAAAACACCGCCGGACATGCCGGCGGTGTTTTTCAGACTGTATTCAGAAAAATTACAGCTGCTTCTGCGCGTTGATTTTGACGCCCGGGCCCATGGTGGACGCGGTGACGCAGGAGCGGATATACTGACCCTTCGCGGAGGCGGGCTTGGCCTTGATGATGGCGCCCAGCAGCGCGACGTAGTTCTCATAGAGCTTCTCCGCGCCGAAGCTGACCTTGCCGATGGGGCAGTGGATGATGTTGGTCTTGTCCAGACGGTACTCGACCTTACCGGCCTTGGCTTCCTGGACGGCCTGCGCCACGTTGGGGGTGACGGTGCCGGCCTTGGGAGAGGGCATCAGGCCCTTGGGGCCGAGAACCTTACCGAGACGGCCGACGGTGCCCATCATCTTGGGGTTGGCGATGACGGAGTCGAACTCGAACCAGTTTTCCTTCTGGATCTTCTCGACGTACTCCATGCCGCCGGCATAGTCGGCGCCGGCCGCGAGGGCCTCGTCCACCTGCTCGGGCGGGCAGAAGACCAGCACGCGGACGCTCTTGCCGGTGCCGTTGGGCAGCACGATCGCGCCGCGGACCTGCTGGTCGGCGTGACGGCCGTCGACACCGAGCTTCACATGCAGCTCGACGGTCTCATCGAACTTGGCCTTGCTGGCGCTGATGACCAGCTGCAGAGCCTCCTGGGGATCGTAGAGGGCCTGCTTATCAATGAGCTTTGCGCTCTCTTTATAATTTTTACCTCTAAACAATGTTGTTTCCTCCTAAAATGTGGTTCGTGTCGGATAAATCCTCCCACTATTGAGCGACGAGATCTCTCGTCAAAAAGGAGCGTTCAGCCCAAATCAGTCGCCGACGATAACGCCCATGGAGCGGCAGGTGCCGGCGATCATGCTGATGGCGGAGTCGATGTCGGTGCAGTTGAGGTCCTTCATCTTCTGCTCCACGATCTTGCGGACGTCTTCCTTGCTGATGGTGGCAACCTTGTCCCGCTGGGGAACACCGGAGCCGGACTCAATGCCGCAGGCCTTCTTGATCAGCAGCGCGGCAGGGGGAGTCTTGGTGATAAAGGTGAAGCTGCGGTCAGCGTACACGGTGATGACGACAGGGATCATCAGACCGATGTCGTTCTTCGTGCGCTCGTTGAAGTCCTTGGTAAACTGACCGATGTTCACGCCGTACTGACCCAGCGCGGGGCCGACGGGGGGCGCCGGCGTCGCCTTGCCGGCGGGAACCTGGAATCTTACGTATCCAACTACTTTCTGTGCCAAAAGGAGCACCTCTTTCTACATTAGTCTTTGATGGTTTCGACCTGATCGAGCTCGAGGTCGACCGGCGTTTCTCTGCCAAACATGGAGACCACGACGCGAACCCGGTTTTTCTCGGGCTCCAGCTCGTCCACCACGCCGATGAAGCCGGCCAGCGGGCCGTCTGCCACCTTGACGCTGTCGCCAAGGGCGTAGCCGACGACGATCTCTCTGCGCTCGACGCCGAGATCAATGATCTCCTGCTCGGTCAGGGGGACGGCCTTGCCGTCAGACCCGACGAAGCCGGTTGCGCCGCGAACGCTGTGTACCAGATGCCAGCTCTCGTCGGTCATGATCATCTTGACCAGCACGTAGCCCGGGAACACCTTGCGCTCGACGGTCTTTTCACCGTTATCGGTGATTTCGGTGACGGTCTCCGTGGGGATGTTGACCTCACGGATGAGATCCGTCATTCTGCGGTTTTCCGCCGCCTTCATCACGGCGGCCGCTACCGCGTTTTCATACCCGGAATAGGTATGAACCACGTACCATTTTGCTTCCTCAGCCATGCTCGCTTAACCCTTGAGGCGGAGCAGACCCTGAACCAGAAGCCCTGCGATCTGATCAAAGCCCCAGATACCCAGCGCGGAGATCAGCATAACGACCAAGGATACGACCGTGTTGTTGATGAGCTGCTTGCGGCTCGGCCATACGACCTTTGCCAGCTCGCTTTTCATCTCGCGGAACCACTTGCCCACTCTCTGGAAGAAACCGGGCTTGCTGTCGTCCTTCTTCACGGCGGTGACGGCCTTTGCGGGGGCAGCGTTCATTTTCTTTTCTTCAGCCATGTTCACGCATCCTTTCCGAAGCTTACTTGGTCTCAACGTGCTTGGTATGCTTTCTGCAGAAGGGGCAATACTTGCTGCGCTCCAAACGGTCAGTCGTGTTTTTCTTGTTCTTGACCGTGTTGTAGTTCCTCTGCTTGCATTCATCGCATCTGAGTGTGATTTTTACTCTTGCGCCTGCAGCCATTCTTTCGGCACCTCCTATTTTATTTACCCGCATGGCGGGCATTGCCTCCCTGTATGGCAGACGGCTTTTCCACCCGCTTTTTCAGCAAAAAAGCGCGCAAAAAGAAACCTCTCCTGCGACAGGTATTGCATACTATATCACAGCGATCCGGCGAGGTCAAGCGTTTTTTCCTTGAATTTTCAAGATTTTTTGCCCTTGCGCCAAGGCTTTGCGCGTGCTATAGTTTGTAGGCGACAAAAGATAAACCCGGCCGTCTGCGCGGCGGCCGGTTTGGGAGATGAATGCTTATGACCTACCGCGAGGCGCTTGACTATATCAACGGTGTTCGCTGGCTGGGCTCCAAGCCCGGGCTCGAGCGCATTACCGAGCTGCTGCGCCGTCTGGGCGATCCGCAAAAGCGGCTGAAGTTTGTCCACATCGCCGGCACCAACGGCAAGGGCAGCTGCGCGGCGATGTGTGCGTCGGTGCTGCGCGCGGCGGGCTATCGCACGGGGCTCTACACCTCGCCCTATCTCTGGCGCTTCAACGAGCGCATGCAGATCGACGGCGAGATGATCCCCGACGAGACCCTCGCCGAGATCGTCGCGCAGATTCGCCCCCATTGCGAGGCGATGGACGACCACCCTACGGAGTTTGAGATGATGACCGCCGCCGCGTTTCTCTGGTACGCGCAGGAGCGCTGTGAGATCGTCGTGCTGGAGGTCGGCCTCGGCGGGCGGCTGGACGCGACGAACGTCATCGAGACGCCGGAAGTCAGCGTCATCATGAACATCGGCCTTGACCACATGGAGTATCTGGGCGACACGCTCGCCGCCATCGCCGGGGAAAAGGCGGGGATCATCCAGCCGGGCTGCCCCTGCGTGCTCTATGAGCAGAGCGAGGAGGTCACGGCTGTTGTCCGCCGCGTCTGCGCGGAAAAGGGCGCGGCGCTTCGCGTGGCGGATTTTTCGGCGATCAAGCCGGAGTTTGACAGCCTCGAGGGGCAGAGCTTTTGCTACCGCGGCGAGCCTTACGCAATCTCGCTGCTCGGCATGCACCAGCTCAAAAATGCCGCCGTCGTGATCGAAGCCGTCAACACGCTGCGGGAGGGCGGCTGGAAGATTTCGCCGGACGCGCTGGAGCACGGGCTTTACGCCACGGTCTGGCCGGCGCGTTTTGAGCTTTTGCAAAGCGAGCCGCCTTTCGTGCTCGACGGCGGGCACAACGTCCAGTGCGCGGCGAGTGTGCGGGACAATCTGCTGCATTATTTTCCGAAGCATCGGCGGATCTTGCTGATGGGCGTGCTGGCGGACAAGGACGTCGGCGGCATGCTTGAGACGCTTGCCCCTGCGGCGGACGCCTTCGTTTGCGTTATGCCCGACAGCCCGCGCGCGCTGGCGGCGGAGGATCTGGCGGCGCGGCTGGCGCCCTTCGGGAAGCCGACGACGGTCTGCGGCGGCATCGACGAGGGCGTGCGCGAGGCGCTTGCGCAGGCCGGCGCGGGCGATATGGTCTGCGCCGTCGGCTCGCTGTATATGGCGGGGCAGGTGCGCGCCTGCCTGGGAATGTATAGAGAATTCGGAGTTCGGAATGAAGAATGAGACGCGGGAGGGATCGGTGTGAGGATCATGGCGATAGATTACGGCGACCAGCGCATCGGGCTGGCTGTGTCCGACCTGCTGGGGCTGCTCTGCGGCGAGGCCTGGACGATGGAGGAGTGGAAGATGGAGCGCGCCGCGCTGCGCATCGCCGAGGAGGCAAAGCGCCGCGAGGTCGGCACGCTGGTGCTTGGGCTGCCGAAGAACATGGACGGCAGCGAGGGGCCGCGCGCGGAGAAGAGCCGCGCCTTCCGCGAGCTCTTGATTGCCGAGAGCGGGCTGCCTGTCGTTTTGTGGGACGAGCGGCGCAGCAGCGTCGAGGCGCACGCGATTTTGCACGCCAACGGCAAGCGGGAAAAGCTGCACCGGCGCAGCGTGGACGCCGTCGCCGCGAGCCTGATTCTTGAGGGCTATCTCGGCAGCCTGAAGTAAGCGGCGCAGGAGAAGCTCGGTATATTTATAATGTAACGCACAAGGAGCTGTTTCGAAATGGAAGAACTGCTTGCCAAGATGGGCTTGGAATCCGGCGCCTCGCTGGTTTCCGCGATTTTGCTCTTTCTGATCTGCTGGGGTCTTATCAAAATTTTGACGGCGGTGACGGATCGCCTGTTTGCCAAAGCTCGGCGGCTGGACGCCACGCTGTCAAAGTTTTTGCGAAAGGCGATCCACGTGCTGCTCTGGGTCCTTGCGGGCATCCTGATCGCAAACGCCCTCGGTGTGAACACCGCATCGCTCGTCGCGCTTTTGAGCGTCGTCGGCCTGGCGCTCTCGCTGTCCATCCAGAACGTGACGGCCAATCTCTTTTCCGGCGTCACGCTCTTGGCGACCAAGCCTTTTATCGCCGGAGACTTTGTGGAGGTGGCGGGCAGGACTGGGCGCATCAAAGCGGTGGGGCTGTTTTACACAGAGCTGGACACCGCGGACAATGTCGCTGTCAGCATCCCCAACGGCGACGTGACCGCCTCGGCGATCAACAACTACAGCCGCGAGCCGCTGCGCCGCGTCGATCAATACTTTTCCGCGTCCTACGATGACGATACCGAAACGGTGCGCGCGGCGATCCTCGAGGCTGCGGCGGAGGACGAGAAGATCCTGCAGGAGCCCGCGCCCTTCGTGCGCCTGTCTGCCTACGAGGCCAGCAGCGTCAAGTACGTCTGCCGCGTCTGGTGCCGCAACGCCGACTACTGGGAGGTGCTTTTCGGCATGAACGAGCGCGTGCGCGAGAGCTTCCGGCGCCACGGCGTGCAGATGAGCTATGAGCACGTCAACGTACATCTTGTGGAAAAGTGAGCCAAATGCGGCATTTTTTTGCACCGGTCTCCGCTTTGTTGCGGAGATCGGTCTTTTTTCTCGTTTTTTTCCAGCATACAAGATTTATCCGTTTGTATTTTTCCCATGCGCGCACATATTAATGTTGGCAAAATCAATGAAAAAACATCGTGCGTAAAGAGGGAGAGA
>JAFWVV010000075.1 GCA_017518225.1 Oscillospiraceae bacterium
AATCCGTATTTCTGCTGCACCCACTCCTGGATCTCTTCGTATGTAGCCTTGCTCTCCGCGCTGGTGAGATCCAGTTCGTCCATATCCACCTGAACACTGATGTGGTGTTTCGCCTCAGAAAGTTTGGACAATAAACATACCGTCTCAACATGCCTCGGAACTCTCGTATCCGTGTCCGAAATATTACGAATCAAAGGCCATCAAATTCCCAAGCGGAATGGAAAACCCTAATGCCTGATACATCGGCACATCACAATCTGCACAGCCAACAGTCAATGAGCTGACGCCACTCTCTTGATAAGCATAACGTACTAATTGCCGTGCGATTCCTCTATGCCTATACTCCGGGCAAATATAGAAATCCTCAAACACTCCGCTCTGCGCATAATCGAAGGTTGAGAAGCCAGCTGTAATGGAGCAGCTTCCAATCAGCGTGTCGTCATTCCATGCTCCATAGAAAATGATCTGTCCATTTTGAATGGCGGCAGCCAACCTTGCACACTCCCGCTCACCCGGCTCATCTTCTCCAATTTCGACCTTGTAAGCCTTTTGCAGTTTCCATAGTTCATCAATTTGAGAAGCATCAATTTTTCTATAGTCCATAGTTCCTCCAACTACATTCTTATAAATGCCACACAGCCCATATCATCTGAAGCAGTAAAGCCTACCGAACGATAGAATGCTTTCGTCTTTTCTGTGTTATCCGTCAGCAGTTCCATCTGGTAAACGTCCTTATACTTTTCCATGACGGCTTTCAGCAGCTTTGTTCCGATCCCTTTTCTCTGGTACTCCGGCAGAACGATGATATCCTGCACAAACACGATCGTCCGCCCGTCACCGATCGCTCGGATGATTCCCACCAATCGATCAGAATTATACGCTCCGAGTACACAAAGAGAATTTGCATAGGCCTCTTCAAGGATGTCGGTTCTTTCAAGATAATTCGTCCATCCGACACTCTGATACAGATTTATTATTTCTTCCAGATGGAAGTTTTCGTACTTTTTTATATCCATACCTTTTCTCCTACGCCGCTCCCCGCAGCCGCTGATGGCAATGTGGGAGCCTTGTAGTATCCTTATAAGCTGGAATTTAACGATTCAGCCATTCTTTTAGTCGATTAAACAATTCTTCCTTATCTTCAGCAGGTAATACCCCGCTCTTATTCAACGCATAATGATGGCCAAACTCATTATCAATATAAATGCTTTCGTTAATCATTACGGGTTTATCATACCTTGGTCTTACATGGATATGAAGATGGGGGTTCGGGTTTGATTCTTTATAAAAACTATTCATCAAGCAACTCCAATTACACAGAGTTGCTCCTAAAACAGCTTTTAAACACGACTCCACTTTACAAACCAACTTGCGAAGCTCGTCCCATTCGTCATCAGTTAGCTCTGACATTGTACCGCAGTGACGCTTCAAAACCAAAATGCATCGTCCGATATAATCCTGTTCATCTGAAAGGAAAACAGACCATGATTTACTTTCGTAGACCTGAAACTGTTTGTCTGCTTCAGATAGATTGCACCATTCACAATTATCCATTTTTCTTACCTTCAAATTCCCGTTCGTATCTTTCTCTTTTTCCCGGACATCGGAACTACAGTTACAGTCCCATTTGACAACAGAACGAGAGTTTCAACCTCTCAAAAAGGTCCAAATGACAACAATCCGATAGTCTCAATTTTGTATTTTTCCATTTGATAGCAAAACAAGAGTTACAGCAACGACTTTAACAGTTTTTCTGCCCTCGCTCTGTGGAAACTTATCCACGCCCCCGCTGATGGTCAAATTCTGCAAATGCCCTTATTTCAAGCCTTTGTCAGCACCTCGTCTTCATTTCCTTGACAGCAGAACGACCGTCTCCACATGCCGCGTCCGGGGGAACATATCCACCGCCGTCGCGGCGGAAAGCGTATAGCCCAAGCCCTCGAAGCGCAGAATATCCCGCGCAAGCGTCGCCGGGTCGCAGGAGACATAAACGATGCGCTGCGGCGACATGGACGCGACGGCCTTGACCGCCTCCTCGCTCATGCCCTTGCGCGGGGGATCGACGACCACAACCTGCGGCTGCAGACCGCGCCGAGCAAGCTCTTCAGCAGCCTCGCCCGCGTCCGCACAGAGAAATTCGACGTTATCAATCCCGTTTTCCGCTGCATTCATCCGCGCGTTCTCAACGGCCTCCGGAACGATCTCTGCGCCGATCACGCGCTTTGCATGGCGCGCCAGCAGCAGGCTGATCGTACCGGCGCCGCAATAGAGATCGAAGACCAGCTCGTCGCCACGCAGGTCAGCGTAGTAAAGCGCCTTTTGATACAGGCGCTCCGCCTGCGGGGGATTGACCTGGAAAAAGGCCTGCGGCGCTATGGAAAAGCGCGAGTCGCACAGCTCGTCCCGCAGCTCGCTGCCGCCCCAGAGCGTGTAAAAATCGCCGGACAGCACGGTGTTCCCACGGTTTTTGTTGACATTGAGCACGATCCCGCTCAATTCGGGCAGCGCGGCGCGCAGATATGCGACCAGCGAGGCGGTTTTCGCGCCGAGCCCCTGCGCGGTAACGATGCAGAGCACGGCGTCCGCGCTTTTGCGGGCGATGCGGCAAAAGACATGCCGGACCGCGCCCGTGCCGCTCTGCTCATCATAGGCGGGAACGGCGTTTTCTCGCATCCATTGTATCACGGCGGAAGCCGCCCGCTCACTCAGTTCGTTCTGAATCAGGCAGCGCTCGACCGGGATCAGCGCATGGCTGCGTTCGCGGTAAAAGCCCGCCTGCGGCACGCCGTCCCGCGCTGCGACGGCAAAGATCCCCTTGTTGCGATAGCGCGTGATCTCTTCGCTGCCGAGGATGGTTTCGGCGCGCAGGCTTTGCTTGCTGATGCGCTGCAGCGCGTCGTTGACGCGCAAGAGCTTGAAGCGCAGCTCCTCGTCGTAGCTCATATGCCAGAGGTCGCAGCCGCCGCAGCGTCCAAAATACGGGCAGGCGCTCTCCACGCGCGCCGGAGAGGCGGAAAGCAGCCGCTCACCGCGCCCGTAAACCGCGTTGGCCCCGACCTTGACGATACGGATCTCCCAGTCCTCGCCCTGGATCGTTTTCGGCACGAACACCGCGCGCCCGTCGACGCGGCATACGCCGCTGCCATCGGAGGCATAGCCCTCGATATGTACTTGAAAGTGTCGGTTTTTTTGTAAGTTCATCATATTAAAATTATAACATAAGATTTTTTTCCACGCAATGACAGATATTCTGAAACATATTTTTATAAATCGAACAAATACTATGCTTGTCTATTGACAAAAGGAGGCAAAGCATGAAAAAGCGTATCATCAGCATCGCATTGATCCTGCTGCTCGTCTTTGCTCTGACCGCCTGCGGCAGCATGAGAGCGCCGGAGTACGACAGAGATGACGAGATCGTCGATCGGATGCCGAACGAGAACAAGGGAACAGACAACAACACCACGACAAGAGGCACGAACGATTACACGATGAGAAATCGTACCATCGACGACAATGCGCAAATGATGCCGAATCCCGAGGACGGCTTTATCGAGGACGATAACGCCGACGACGGGATTGTGGAGGATCAGCGCCCGATGACGAGCCCGCAGATCAGCAGAATTCGCTGACAAGCAAATGAAAAACGCGCCGGAATGAGCCGGCGCGTTTTTCTTGATTTTAATGCCTGCCTGTCGTATGATGGGATCAGGAGGCGTTAAAAACATGTTACAACTGCTTTGGGCGGATGTTGACGGTCTTGATATGGAAATGGAAAAACTGCCGCCGCTGTCCGCGTATCGAAGAGAAAAAATAAACAAGCTGAAGTTGACGCGCGCAAAAAAATGCTCGGCGGGCGTTGAGCTGCTGCTGATCCACGCGCTGCGGCGGCAGGGGAAGGCAAAAAATTTACCCCTGCATATCGAAAGCGCGGACGGCGGCAAGCCATACCTGCATGGAGAAGAACTCCATTTCAATCAATCGCATTCGGCGCATTTTGCTGCCTGCGCTATCTCCGACGCTCCTTTTGGCCTGGATATTCAAATTCTTTCTCCCTGCCGCGAATCCGTCCTCCGCCGCTTTTTTGCGCCGGAGGAACGAGCGGAGATCCTCAACAGCGAAGACAAAGACGGTGTTTTTACCCGCCTTTGGTGCCGCAAGGAGAGTTATATTAAAATGACCGGGCGCGGGCTGCGTACGGACTTATCTGCGCTTGATTTTTCCGGAGATACGCCGCAAGCCGTTTATGACGGACGAGAATACCGTTTTTGCGAGACAAGGTTTTTCGATCTGTTTTTTTGTGTCTGTCTCCCATCGGAGGCGGCGCCTGCGGTGCTTTCGCCGGAGAAGATCGAGTGTTCTGATCTGTCAGACGTTTAAGCCGAGATCGCGCATAAGACCGCGCAGGGTTTGCAGGTGTTCGTCGCTGATTGTCGTCAGCGGCAGACGGAGGATGCCGCTGTCCATGCCCATCAGCTGCATGGCCGCCTTGACCGGGATCGGGTTCGTTTCGATAAACAGCGCGGAAAACAGCGCGGAATACTTGGCATAGAGCTCGGAGGCTGCCTTATAATCGCCGTCGAGGCAAAGCGCGCAGAGCTTGGAGACGACGCCGGGCAGCAGGTTGCTTGCCACCGAGATCACGCCCAGCGCGCCAAGCGCCATCATGGGCACCGTGTTGTCGTCGTTGCCGCTCCAGATATACAGCTCATCGCCGCAAAGTCTTCTGGTCTCCGTAATCAGCGAGAAATCCCCGGAGGCCTCCTTGACGCCGTTGATATTCGGATGCCGGGACAGCGTCTGATAGGTTGCCGCCTGTATGCCGATGCCGGTACGACTGGGAACGTTGTACAGAATCATCGGGATATTGACGCGGTCGGCCACGTAGCTGAAATGTTCGATCAAGCCTTTTTGCGTACTTTTGTTGTAATAGGGTGTAACCATCAAAATGCCGTCAGCGCCGATGGCCTTTGCGGTTTCCGCCTTGTGCAGCGCGTGGATGGTGTTATTGCTGCCAACGCCGACGATGACCTTCATGCGATCATGACAGGCAATGACGGTATAGCGGATCAGCTCTTCAAATTCGTCGCTGGTCAGCGTCGGATTTTCGCCGGTCGTTCCGCACACAACCACAGCGGCGGTTCCGTTTTCATATTGCAGGTCGAGGTTCTTTTTCAGCTGCTCATAGTCGATGCCATGCGCAAGAAAAGGCGTGACAATGGCGGTGCAGGAGCCTTGAAACAGGGGTGTTTTCATGGAAATCGCCTCCCGGAAGATTTGTTCAGACATCATTTTATGTCATCGGCGTCTACGCTATAACCTTGCGGTTGAAATGCGGGCGCGGCTTTGGTATAATAACTCGAAAATCTGTTATTAGAGGCTGTTTATGAAGCGAAAAAGCCCCTGGAAAAACTGCATATCTGCCGCGCTGTCGCTGCTTTTGCTTTTGCCGCAATCCGTAAAGGCGGCGGCAGAGCGTCCGGAGAACGCGCCCGCCAAGGGGAGCGACACCGCTTCCGCCCTGCCGGTGATCGAGCGAAACGACGAGAAAAATGCCGCGTATCCCTTGGAGGAAATCTCTGTAGAGCGCGTGCTGATCGGCTTGAAATACGATAGACAGGCGCTGTATGAGGCGTACTTTTATAATCCCTCCGGCGATGGTTTTGCGATTGGCGCATACGACGCCGATCGTGTTTTTCACGCATCGCTGGAAAGTGAAAGCAGTACGCTGACGGTTTATCCCGAGCGCCTTTGGCGCGTGCTGTACGACGAGCGCTTTTCCGATGAGACGAGCGCGAAATCCTTTGCCGCGTCGCGCGACGCGACGGTCGTAAGCATTGACGGGGAATACCGTGTAGTCTACGGCTACTTTGACAGCAGTTGGGAGGCCGAGGATCATATCCGCTGGTATGGTATTGCGGGCCGTGTCTGGCTCGAGGAGCGTATCGCTTTTTATGATGGTTCCGGTAAGCTGGTATATCGCTGCGATATGGACGATACGCCCGCCTTACGTGCGCACGGCGGAGAAAAATCGTTGACATGGTTTGACGAAGAGAGCTATCGCGGCGGCTTTATCCTGCGCGCGGACGATGAAAAACGCCTGATCGTTATCAACGTGGTGGCGCTGGAGGACTATGTCAAGGGCGTCGTTCCCTATGAGATGAGCCCCTCCTGGCCCATCGAGGCGTTGAAAGCGCAGGCGGTGTGCGCGCGCACCTACGTGGCATACAACCTCAACGCCTACGAGGAATACGGCTTTGACCTGACGGCGGACACCATGAGCCAGGTCTACCGCGGCGTCAATGGCGCCGACGCGGTGACGGACGCCGCGGTGGACGCCACCGCCGGACAGTTTATTCGCTATCAGGGCGAGCTGTGCGATATCTACTATTTCGCCTCGGACGGCGGGGCAACGGAGGATGGCGCCGGGGTCTATGCGGCCGATCACCCTTATCTGCTGGGCAAGCTTGATCCCTTTGAATACGCTGTAGAGTTTGCGATCATCGAGTGGGAACGCTGGCTGGACGGCGACGATATCGGCGCGCGGCTGCGGCATAGAGGCGAGGAGATCGGCGACGTGATTGCTCTCACGCCTGAATATTCCGAGCTGGGCAACGTAATCGCCGTCAGCTACAGCGACGAGCAGGGGAGAACCGTGCGCCGTGAGGGACGCGAGAGCTACGACTTTTTGGGCTTGAGCAACTGCCGTTTTCAGGTGGAAAGCTATGAAGGCGGCGGCTTTTATTTCACCGGGCGAGGCTGGGGACACAACTGCGGCATGAGCCAATGGGGCGCCAACGCGATGGCCGGCGTATATGGTTACGACTATCAGGAGATCATCGGATTTTATTTTACCGGAGCATATTGCGCATGAAAAAATCAGACTTTTACTTTGATCTGCCGGAGGCGCAGATCGCACAGACGCCGCTGCAGCAGCGCGATCAATCGCGTCTGATGCGGCTGAATAAAACGACGGGGGAGCTTGAGCACCGTCATTTCTATGAGCTGCCGGAGCTTTTGCGCGAGGGCGACTGCCTCGTTATCAACGATTCCCGCGTGCTGCCTGCGCGCCTGATTGGCACGAGACCGGGCGGCGGCCTGGTCGAGCTGCTGCTGTTAAAGGATCTGGGCGAGGGACGCTGGGAGTGTCTGAGCCGTCCGGGACGCAAGACCAGGCCGGGCACAGAGCTGTCCTTCGGCGAGGGGGAGCTGAAGGCGACGGTGGAAGCGGTCGCCGAGGGCGGCAACCGCATCGTGCGGTTTCACTACGAGGGCATTTTCCTTGAGATTTTAGAGCGCCTCGGCAAAATGCCGCTGCCGCCCTATATCCGCGAGGAGCTGCAGGACGCTGAACGCTATCAGACGGTGTATTCACGCGAGATCGGCAGCGCCGCCGCGCCGACGGCCGGGCTGCATTTCACCGAAGAGCTGCTGCAGCAAATCCGCGATCGCGGCATTGCCATCGCGCCGGTCACGCTGCACGTCGGGCTGGGCACTTTCCGTCCCGTCAAGGAGGACGAGATTGAAGCGCACGATATGCATGCGGAGTTTTGTATGATCAGCGCGGAGAGCGCGCGCATCATCAACGAGACGAAGCGGAGGGGCGGACGTGTCGTTGCCGTCGGAACAACCTCCTGCCGCACGCTGGAGAGCTTTGCCGCCGAGGACGGCAGTCTGCGCGAGAGCGCCGGCTGGACGAGCATTTTTATCTATCCGGGCTATCGCTTCCGCTGCATCGACGCGCTGATCACGAATTTCCATCTGCCGGAGAGTACGCTGATTATGCTCGTTTCGGCGATGGCCGGGCGCGAGCCGGTGCTGAACGCTTATCAATGCGCCGTCAGGGAGGGCTATCGCTTTTTCTCCTTTGGAGACGCAATGCTGATTGAATGAGCGAGAACAGGAGACAAAAACCATGTATCAACTGATCAAACAGGAGGGCCGCGCGCGCCGCGGCAGCTTTGAGATGCCGCACGGCGTTGTCCAAACGCCCGTATTTATGAACGTCGGCACTGCGGCGGCGATCAAGGGCGCGCTCTCGGCGCGCGATTTGAAAGAGATCGGCTGTCAGGTCGAGCTGTCAAATACATACCATCTGCACGTGCGCCCGGGCGACGAGCTGATCCGAGACATGGGCGGGCTGCACCGTTTTATGACCTGGGACGGGCCGATTTTGACCGACAGCGGCGGCTTTCAGATCTTTTCCCTCGCCAAGCTGCGCAAAATCACCGAGGAGGGCGTGAAGTTCAACTCCCACGTCGACGGGCGGCACATCTTTATGGGGCCGGAGGAGAGCATGCGCATTCAGGCCAATCTCGGTTCGGATATCGCGATGGCCTTCGACGAGTGCATCAAGATCCCCTCGCCGCGCGAATACGTGGAACGCTCCTGTGTACGCACCACCCGCTGGCTGGAGCGCTGCAAGCGCGCCCTGGCGGAGTATAACGCGCGGGAGGACGCCGTCAATCCCGGCCAGATGCTCTTTGGCATCAATCAGGGCACGGTATTCCACGATATCCGCATCGAGCACATGAAGCGGATTGCCGAGCTTGACCTGCCCGGCTACGCCATCGGGGGGCTCGCGGTGGGGGAGACGCATCAGGAGATGTACGACACCATCGAGGCCGTCGAGGAACACATGCCCAAAGACAAGCCGCGCTATCTGATGGGCGTCGGCACGCCCGGCAATATCATCGAGGGCGTCGCGCGCGGCGTGGACTTTTTCGACTGCGTCATGCCCGCGCGAAACGGCCGCCACGGGCATCTGTTCACCTGGGGCGGAATCATCAACATCAAAAACGAAAAGTACGCCAGGGACGAGTCTCCCATCGATCCGACTTGCCGGTGCCCGGTCTGCAAACGCTATTCCCGCGCCTACGTCCGGCATTTGTTCAAGGCCGAGGAGATGCTGTCCATGCGCCTTGCCGTCATGCACAATCTTTTCTTCTATAACGAGCTGACGAGACGCATTCGCGAGAGTCTGGAAAGCGGGCAATTTGCGGCCTTTCGTGCCAAATATACGGAAATTTTGGACAAACGCATATAATCGTCTTGCAAATCTCTTTTTTGACATGTATAATACAATCACTTTGTTTGGGAGGTAAAACATCCATGACCCTTTTCCTTCAAGCCTCGGCGGATGCAGCCGCAACGCCCAGTATGGTTACTCTGCTCATCCCGATGCTGCTCGTGTTCGGCTTTATGTATCTGTTCATGATCCGGCCTGAGAATAAAAAGAGAAAGAAAGCGGAGGAAATGCGCTCCAGCTTGTCTCTGGGCGACGAGATCACGACGATTGGCGGCATCACCGGCAAGATCGTTCAGGTTACCGAAGACACCATCACCTTTGAGACCGGCGAAGACCGCGTCCGCATCCAGGTGAAAAAGTGGGCGATCTCCACGACGGCGAAGATGGAGGCCGAAGAGGCCGCCGGCCGCCGCAAATAAAAACCGTTTCGCATGAAACACACCCCCGACCAATATGATGATAACAAATCATATTGATGGGGGTGTTTCATTTTGGAACTCGGAAAGGGGGGCGCGCTGCCCGGAAAGATCGGGCGCGCAGCCTTGGTGTGGCTTGCATCGTCGCTGGTATTCAGTCTGCTGGCCGCACTGTTGATTTCTCGAACAAGCGTGGGCGCAGCCAGAATCCCTCTTGTCAGCGCGGCGGTTTTGCTGCTGTCAAGCTTCCTCAGCGCGCTTATGTTGGGACTCGGCGGACGGCGGCGCTGGATGAGCGGCGTGCTTTACGGCATGACCCTTGCAGTCATCACGCTGATGATCGGATTTCTGATCAAATCCGATCAAATGAGCGTGTACGGATTGTTGCGCGTTCTTGGCTGCTGTTTTGTGGGAGGACTATGCGGCGTACTGATCAGCGGCAGAGAAAAAACGAAGCGGTATAAAAGCCGTTTTGCCTTCGCACAGAAAAAACGTTGATTTCTGTCTTCAAACGGCAACTGTGCGCATATCAAGATTTTGTGCCGAATTTGCGCCGCGATACCATGCCTTGTGATCGCAAAACGATCAAAGACAAAAAGTTGACATAAGAAAAACATTTTTTAAGATTATTTCAAAAAAGGACTTGATTATTTTGAGAAATTGTAATATATTGTTCCTGCGATGTTGTTATGTTAATCATAAAAATATGCAAATCGGAAACGAAAAAACACAGAGATGAAATCGCCCGTTTTTTGTGATCCAAATAAAAAAAGCGATGACAGTTTTCTGTTTCTGTTCTTTCCGTTCGTTGCCGGACTGATTTTTTTTCGTTTTTTTGGACGGAGTCTCCCGGGCTTCTCTTTGCAATTATTCCTCCCGGGTCTGGTGTTTTTAATTTATGCCGCGTCTTCCGTTTACGGCAGCTTTACCTGTCCTCCCTTGTTTTTCCTCTTTGGCTGCTGCGCGGCTTTTGCGCTGCCCTCGCTTCCCCTGGACGAACAAGAGAAGGGCGCTGTCATTTCCTTGGCGTCCTACGCGCTCTGGTTTCCGGCGGTTTTTGCCTGCGGACAGCTGACGATTCGTCAATCGTATGCGCTGCGGCACGGAAAAGCAATCAGCGAAAACTTCGCTTCCTGTTTTTTGACAAGCACACGGCAGTTGTTGCTTCTGCTTTCGGCGCAGCTGTTTTCCGTGTATTTAAAGCACAGATAGAAGAGAAAGGTGGTGATCCACGGGTGCTCAACAGCGAATATCTCGATCTGTTCGAGGGATATCTGAAAAACGAGAAAAAGGTTTCGGAAAATACCTTCTGCTCGTATATGCGGGATATCCGGCAGTTTTCCGACTACATCGACGCACACGGCGGATCATCGCTGGCGCAGCTGGGCGAAGAGGAGCTGGGCGCATACGTTGAGCATTTGCGCGAGCTGGGGAAATCGGTTTCTACGGTTTCCCGATGCATCGCCACCTTGAAGAACTTCTATTCGTATTTGACACTGAAGCGCTACATCGAAAAAAATCCGGCCATGAAGCTTGTGCCGGAGAAGTCCAAGCAGAAGCTGCCGCAGATTCTCAGCAGCCGAGAGGTCGATCTGCTGTTGGAGCAGCCGGAATGTGTGGATTACAAAGGCTTTCGCGATAAGGCCATGCTGGAGCTGCTGTATGCCACCGGCATCCGTGTCACCGAGCTGATCGACCTGAATATCGACGATCTCAATCTCTCGGCGGGCGTAATCCGCTGCCACAGCCGGGACAAGGAGCGCTTTATTCCTTTGTATCCCAAAGCGGTCAAGGCGCTGTCGGATTATCTCGAGCTGGTGCGTCCACAGATGATCTCGCTGCCCGACGAGAAGGCGCTGTTCGTCAACGTCGGCGGGGAGCGCATGTCGCGGCAGGGCTTCTGGAAGCTCATCAAGCACTATCAGAAAAAGGCGAAGATTGAAAAGGAGATCACGCCTCACACGCTGCGCCACTCCTTTGCGGCGCATCTGCTGGAAAACGGCGCCGATATCCACGCGATCCAGGAGATGCTGGGGCACTCGGATATTTCCTCGACGCAGGTCTATTCGCAGCTGATCAAAAAGCAGCTCAAAGAAGTATATAACAAAGCTCATCCAAGAGCTTAAACATGAAGAAGCACACAGGGGACGGCTTCGCGTGTCTCGGACACGCGAAGCCGTCCCCGTTTTATGGTTTCTTTTTGTTGAACTTAATGGCGCTTTATGTTAAAATTGCCGTGGGAAGTGAAACGATGAGAATTCTCGGTATTGACCCCGGCTATGCGACGATCGGCTTCGGCATCATCGAGACGGAGGGCAGCCGTTATCGGCTGCTGCAGTGCGGCGTGATCACCACGCCTGCGCACACGAGCCTTGCCAGCCGTCTGGATCAGATCTATCAGGATCTTCGCCAGTTGATCGACGCTTTTCAGCCGGACGCCGCCTCCATTGAGGAGCTGTTTTTCAATACGAATATTACGACGGGTATCGCTGTGGCGCACGGGCGCGGCGTGATTCTTCTGGCCTGCCGGCAGGCGGGGCTGAAGATCTACGAGTACACGCCGCTGCAGGTCAAGCAGTCGGTCGTCGGCTACGGGCGCGCGGAGAAAAGGCAGGTCATGGACATGGTGCGCCGGCTTTGCAATCTGAAAGCGCCGCCCAAGCCGGACGACGCGGCGGATGCCGTGGCGCTGGCGCTCTGCCACGCAAGAAGCGCCACATCACTCTTGAACAAAGGAGACAAAGACACATGTTCCACCATATAGACGGCGTTGTTTCCGAGATCGGACAGAATCTGGCCGTGCTGGAGTGCGCGGGCATCGGCTTTGCGGTCAACACGACGCTCCATACGCTCTCTTATGTGAAGGTAGGGGAGAAGTGCAAGCTCTATATCAGCGAGGCCGTCAAGGAGGACGCCTTTGAGCTCTACGGCTTTTATTCCAAGAGCGAGCGGCGCTGCTTTGAGATGCTGACGGCGGTATCCGGCATCGGGCCGGAGGCCGCGCTGTCGATCCTCTCCGCCAATACGCCGGAGGGGCTCGCTCTGGCAGTTTTGAACAACAATGAAAAGGCGCTGACCGTCGCCCCGGGCATCGGCAAAAAGATCGCCCAGCGCGTGATTTTGGAGCTCAAGGACAAGATCGGCAAGGAGAGCGCCGGCATGGAAAGCTTCGTTGCGCCCGCTATGGTGCAGGCGGCGGCAGGGGAGACGAGCGCCGTCAACGACGCGATGAACGCGCTGGCCGTGCTCGGCTACAGCAGCGCGGAGGTAGCGCCGCTTTTGAAGAAGCTCGATTTGACAGACATGACCAGCGAGCAGATCATCAAGGCCGTCTTGAAGTCCATGGTGAAGTGATAGGGGAGATAAGCTATGAGCATCAGCTTTTCCACAGAAGAAAACGACGAGATTCTGACGACCACCGCCAGCATCCCGGAGGACAGCAACGAGGGCTCTCTGCGCCCCAAAACGCTGCGTGAATATATTGGGCAGAGAAAGGCCAAGGAAAACCTTGAGGTCTTCATCAACGCCGCAAAAATGCGAAACGAGCCGCTGGATCACGTGCTGCTGCACGGCCCTCCGGGTCTCGGCAAAACGACGCTCGCCGCCGTTATCGCCAATGAGATGGGCGTCAACATGCGCATCACCTCGGGCCCGGCCATCGAAAAGCCCGGCGATCTGGTCGCGATGCTGACGAATCTCAACGAGGGAGATATCCTTTTTGTTGACGAGATCCACCGCTTAAACCGCGCCTATGAGGAAATCCTTTATCCCGCGATGGAGGACTTTGCCATCGACATCATCATCGGCAAAGGCCCCTCGGCAAACTCCATCCATCTGGATTTGCCGCGCTTTACCCTGATCGGCGCGACAACCCGCTCCGGGCAGCTTACCGCGCCGCTGCGCGACCGCTTTGGCGTGGCGCTGCGCTTGGAGCTGTACACGCCGGAGGAGCTCCGGCAGATCGTGGAGCGCTCCGCGGGCATTCTCGGCGTCGGCATCGAGCCGGAGGGGGCGCTGGAGATCGCCTCGCGCTCGCGCGGTACGCCGCGTATCGCCAACCGCCTGCTGCGCCGTGTGCGCGATTTTGCGATGGTGCGCGCCGACGGGCTGATTACGCGCGAGGTTGCGGACGACGCGCTCTCGAGGCTGGAGGTCGACCGTCTCGGCCTCGACGCGCTCGACCGGAGGATGCTTCGCAGCATCATCGAATTCTATCACGGCGGCCCGGTCGGGCTTGACACGCTGGCGGCGACCATCAACGAGGAGACCGTCACGCTCGAGGATATGTACGAGCCTTACCTGCTGCAGCAGGGCTTTTTGACGCGCACACCGCGCGGCCGCTGCGTCACGCGCAAGGCCTATGAGCATCTTGGTATCGAGTACATGGGACAGCAGCAGATCGATTTGTAAGCTTTTTCCGTAAAAAAGAAAAAAATCATATTGACTTTATACAAACATGCTGTATAATGTATTCTGTAAATTTAGAGAGTGTTATAGAATTCTATGATTAATTACGCAGAATTGGACGATCTCGCGTTGCAAAGCCTCGTATCCGTCGGTGATACACGCGCCGAAGATACCTTGACGCGGCGTTATATGTCTCTGATTGACGCATGTGCCGCTTCCATGAAGCTGTCCGGCGGCGAAAAAAAGGATCTCGTCCAGGAAGGCTATTTTGGTCTGCGTACAGCGATCAGGCATTTTGACAGCACAAAAGGCGCGTCATTTTCAGGCTTTGCCAGGCGCTGTATCCGTAATCGTATGATTTCTGTAATCAAATCCGCATCCCGTCTCAAGCATTTTCCGCTCAACAACAGTATCTCCTTGGAGCAGCTCTCAGAAGAATCCAATCCCCATTCATCGGCCGTTTTGGAGGCTTCCCATTCCAATCCCGAAGATATGGTTCTGGCCAGAGAGAGTAAGGAAGAGCTTTTCACAGCCTTATCCGACAGTCTGTCCAAATATGAGTACCGCGTGTTGGTCTATTATTTGAACGGGCGAAGCTACCAGGAAATCGGTGAGCAGCTTGGCAAGGACGCCAAGTCTGTCGACAACGCCGTGCAGAGGATCAGGCGAAAGCTGGCGCGGAACCTTAATCTTGGCGATATCAGCTCACGCTGAACGCAAATACAGCCGAAACGGCAAATAGCAAAAAGAGAGGATTCAAAATGTACGAAGACAAGACCTTAGTGTGCAAAGAGTGCGGCAACGAGTTCGTTTTCACCGCCGGTGAGCAGGAGTTCTACGCAGAGCGCGGCTTCCAGAATGAGCCCCAGCGCTGCAAGACCTGCCGTGACGCTCGCAAGAACGCGGCCCGCGGTCCCCGTGAGTTCTTCACCGCGACCTGCGCTGCCTGCGGCGGCGAGGCGAAGGTTCCTTTCGAGCCCAAGTCTGACCGTCCCGTCTACTGCAGCGAGTGCTTTGCCAGAATGAGAGCTCAGGGCTGAGTTATCTGATGGACGAAAGGATAGGATGGCTATGCTGTCCTATCCTTTTTATATTGTGAATGAGGTGATTCGTATGGAAATTAACAGAGATACCCTCATCGGTGAAATCGTGCAAAACTGCCCGGAGGCTCTGCCGGTGTTTCAGGCCATCGGTATGCACTGCATGGGCTGCGCCATGGCCAGCGGCGAGACCGTGGAGGAGGCTTGCGCCGTTCACGGCGTGGATCCTGACGCATTTTTAGAGGCGCTGGCGGATTATCTGGAGCAGCTTTGATGCAGACGGTCACACCTATTTTGAGCGCGCGTCTGGAGCAAATTCGCCGCATGGTGCGCCCGGGCTGCGGGCTGATCGACGTCGGTACCGACCACGGCTATCTGCCGCTGCGTCTGGCGGGGGAGGGCTATCCCGGAAAGCTTTTTGCCTCCGACCTGCGCGAGGGCCCACTCTCGAGCGCAAAAAATAACGCAAAGCAGGCGGGCCGGGAGGACAGGATCTGTTTTCTACTGTCCGACGGCCTTGACGCCTGTCCGCCGGACGAGGTTGATACAATCGTGATCGCCGGCATGGGCGGCGATACCATTTGCGGCATTTTAGATCGCGCGGAATGGTGCATGGACATGCGCTATCGGCTGATTCTGCAGCCCATGAGCAAAGCGGAAATCCTGCGCTACTGGCTCTGCAATAACGGTTTCCGAATTGAGCAGGAAGCGCCCGTTGATGAGGATGGAACGATTTATCAGATTTTCAGCGCGGTATTTTGCGGCGTCAACGACGCGCTTTCCGACGCGGAGATGTTTGTCGGAAAACGAAGTGATGATCCACCGCTCATGGCGTATCGGCTCGCTGCGCAGCAGCGTCGTCGGCTGGAAACCCGCCTTGCCGGTCTGTCGGCTTGTCATAACGAGGACAAGCGCCGCGCTGTTGCATGGCTGCGGGAGCTTTTGACACAGATGCAGGAACTGGAGGACGCTTATGAAGACCGTTCAGGAACTCTTTGATACGCTTTGCGCTTTTGCTCCGCCGGAGCTGCAGATGGACTTCGACAATGCCGGCTTTTTGATTGGTCACTCCGGCGCGCCCGTCAATCGCGTGCTTTTGGCGCTGGACGTTGCGCAGGGCGTGATCGAAGAGGCGCTGGAAAAGGGCGCGCAGCTGATCGTTTCACACCACCCGGTGATCTTCAACCCCGTTCGCAGCATCACCGACCAAAGCCCCGAAGGCCGCCGCTTGCTGCGGCTGATTGAGACGGGTCTTTCCGTCATATCCATGCACACCAATCTGGATATTGCGCCTGACGGCGTCAACGACGTTCTGATCCGACTGCTTGGCGCTGAGCCTGACCGCGCTTTGGATGAGAATGGCTGCGGCCGGATCGGGATATTGCCGCAGCCGACGCCGCTTTCAGACTTTCTTACGCGCTGCCGGAACGCGCTTCCCGCAAACGGGCTTCGTTATGTGGACGCGCAACGCCCGGTACAGCGCATTGCGGTGCTGGGCGGCTCCGGCGCTGACAGCCTCAGCCGTGCCGCGGCGCTTGGCTGCGATACCTTTGTAACGGCAGATATCGGATACCATGTCTTCCAGTCTGCGCTTGATTTTGAGATCAATCTCATAGATGCCGACCATTTCGGTACCGAGCATCCGGTCATTTTGTCTCTGCAAGATAGACTGCAAAAAGCACATCCTGACGTGGATTTTATGGTTTCTGATCATCACGCGATTATTCGCTTTATCCGCTGATCCGGCATAGACAGCCACCGCTTTTCATACACTCGAACAAACGAGTTTGTGAAAGCGGAGGCTGTATTTTTATGTCAGATATGCAACTTTACAAGGATTTGGCAGAACGGACAGGCGGCTCTTTTCTTCTTGGTGTAGTCGGCCCCGTTCGCACGGGAAAATCGACCTTTATCAAACGCTTCATGGAGACGCTGGTTATCCCCAATATTGAAAACCAGTTTGCCAGAGAGCGAGCCAAAGACGAGCTGCCGCAAAGCGGCTCCGGCAAAACCATCATGACCGCCGAGCCAAAGTTCGTGCCGGAGGAGGCGGCGCAAATCCGCCTGGCCGATGAAACAGAGATGTCGGTGCGTCTGATCGACTGCGTGGGATATATGGTGGAGGGCGCCGCCGGACAATTCGAGGACGGCAGCGAGCGCATGGTGACAACGCCCTGGTTTGACCACGAGGTTACCATGACCGAAGCCGCTGAGCGAGGCACCGAGCAGGTCATCCGTGAGCACTCCAGCATCGGCATTGTCGTCACCACGGACGGAAGCTTTGGCGAAATACCGCGAGAAATGTTCGTAGAGCCGGAAGCACGCGTCATTCAAGAGCTAAAAGGCCTCGGAAAACCTTTTACGGTGATTATTAACAGCGCGGCGCCGCAGTCGCCGGAAGCAGTCGCCCTTGCCGCACAAATTCGCGAGCAATACGGCGTAAATTGCCTTTGCGTGAATTGTCTGAATATGGACGAGGACGACGTTTCCGAAATTCTTCACTCCGTGATGGAGGAATTTCCGGTCAGTTCTATTGGCTTTTTCCTGCCCGACTGGGTGGACGCGCTGCCGGACAGCAACGAGTTGAAGCGATCTGTTTACGCGTTGCTGATGGAAAACGCCGGAAAAGCCAACAGGCTGAAAGATCTTCCGGCGCTGATGGACCAAATCAGCCAAAGCGAGCTTGTGAGCGCCGTGGAAAGCGGAACGGGGCAACTGGATCGCGGGGGCGTTTCCATCCACGTTCAGATGCCGCGTTCGCTGTATTACCAGACGCTTAGTCAGGAGACGGGACTGAGCATTGAAAGCGACGGAGATTTGATTTCCACGCTTTCATCCATGGCTGCAATCCGCGACGATTACGAAAAAATACGCAACGCGCTGGATGCGGTGCGCACGACCGGCTATGGCGTCGTCTTTCCCGACAACAGCGAGATGGAGCTGGAGGAGCCGCAAATCGTGCGGCAAAACGGCAAATACAGCGTGCGTCTGCGCGCCAAAGCGCCTGCTATCCACATGATGATGACCCGCGTGGAGACGGAAGTCAGTCCGGCCATCGGCGGGGAAAACGCCTCGGAGGATATCATCAACTTCCTGCTGCAGGGCTTTGACGGAGAGGTCAACCGAATCTGGGAATCCAACATCTTCGGTCGCTCGCTCAACGAGCTGGCAGGGGAGGGGCTGCACAATAAAATCGAAAACCTGCCGGAAAACGCACGGCGCAAGCTGCGAGACACCCTGCAGCGCATCATCAACGAGGGCTGCAGCGGTCTGATCTGCATTTTGCTTTGAAATGCAGGGTTTGACTTGTACGGAAAGAGCAAGTATAATAAAAAAAGATTTTTGCAGACTGTGGGCGCCGCGACTTTTGTTTCTGCTGCTGGTTCTTGCGTCGCTCGGCTTGTCCGCTTTCTTTCTGATCCGTGGCAGTCAAACGCTCGACAGCGGCGTCGCGCCGCAGGGCTATACGCTGGTGATTGATCCCGGTCACGGTGGGATCGACGGCGGTGCAATCTCTGACAACGGTACAAAAGAAAGCGATATCAATCTCGCAATCGCCGTCAAACTGCGCGCACTTGCCGAGCTGATCGGTCAACCGTTTGTCATGACACGCACAGATGACAGCAGTCGCAGCAGTTATGCCGATTACAGCGAGCACGAGGATCTGGTGCAGCGTGTTAAGCTCGTCAACGATACGCCGGGCGCAGTGCTCGTCAGCATTCATCAAAATGATTTTCCGACGAGCCAGCCGAGTGGCGCGCAGGTTCTATACGCCAGAGACGCAGACAGCGAAAGCCTCGGCAAGCGTACCCACCACAATCTGATACAATGCCTGGACCCACAAAATCGCCGAGTCGCCGAGCCTGCCCCGCGAGCGCTCTATCTGACAGCCAACGTCAGTTGCCCGGCGATTCTTGTGGAGTGCGGTTTTATGTCCAATAATTTTGAAGTTGAAAAGCTCAACGATCCAAAATATCAATGCTCGATTGCTTTGGTGCTTACAGGATCGCTTTTACAATTCTTCGATGAAATAGAAATGGTTTAAACAGGAGACACCGATATGGCGAACAAACAGAAAAGCGTTTACTGCTGCAGCGAATGCGGCTATGAGTCGTCCAACTGGGCAGGGAAGTGCCCATCCTGCGGGCAATGGAACACTTTGGTGGAGATGAAGCTGAACCCATCCGGACGTGAAAAACGCGCTGCAGGCCGTTTTTCGGCTGCCAGAGAGGCAAAAAAGATTACTGAGCTCGACATGGGCGAGGAAATTCGTTTTTCTACCGGTATCAGCGAGTTTGACCGGGTGCTGGGCGGCGGCGCCGTCACCGGATCGCTGGTTCTGGTCGGAGGCGCGCCGGGCATCGGCAAATCCACGCTGCTGCTGCAGATGTGCGGCTCCATGGCGCCGGACAGCCGCATCCTCTACGTAACGGGTGAGGAGAGCGAGCGCCAACTCAAGCTGCGCGCCATGCGCCTCGGCGTGGAGAATGAAAATCTGTTTGTTTTGGCGGAGACGGAGCTGGACGATATTGCCGCATGCATTGAAAGTCTGAAGCCGGCGCTCGTCATCATCGACTCGATCCAGACGGTGTCCGACAGCGCAATCGCCTCCGCGCCGGGCAGCATCACGCAGGTGCGCGAGTGTACGATGCGCCTGATGCGAATTACAAAAGAGCAGGGGATCACCATCTTCGTCGTTGGGCATATCAACAAAGAGGGGAGCATCGCCGGTCCCAAGGTGCTGGAGCACATGGTCGACTGCGTGCTGTATTTTGAGGGCGAGCACAGCACCAGCTTTCGTATCCTGCGCGCCGCAAAAAACCGTTTTGGATCGACCAATGAGATCGGCGTCTTTGAGATGGCGCGCGAGGGCCTGCGCTGCGTGGAAAATCCCTCGGAGCTTCTGCTCAGCGGACGCCCGGAGGACGCGCCCGGCACCTGCGTCGCCTGTGTGATCGAGGGCAGCCGCCCGATTCTTGCGGAGGTGCAGGCGCTGGTAAGCTCCGCCGGCTATAACGCCTCCCGCCGCTGCAATGGCATCGACTACAACCGTGCGGCGATGCTTCTGGCGGTGCTGGAAAAAAGGGGAGGGCTCAGCATCTCCGGCTGCGACGCCTATATCAACGTGGTCGGCGGACTGTCTCTGGATGAGCCGGCGGGGGACCTGGCAACCATTCTGGCGCTGGCCTCCAGCTTTTTGGATCGTCCGCTGGGGCTGGATCTGGCCGCGATCGGCGAGGTCGGGCTTTCCGGCGAGATCCGCAGTATCAGCATGATCAACCAGCGTTTGGCGGAGATTGCGCGATTAGGTTTTCGTCGCTGCGTGATCCCGGCGCATCTGCGCGACGAGATCAAAGCGCCAAATGGCTTGACGCTGATCCCGGTCAAGAACGTCAGCGAGGCCTGTGCCGCCGTGCTGCAGAGAAAATAAGCAATCTTTTTTAATAATACGGCAAAACCGGCGTGACTACAGTGGTCACGCCGGTTTTGCCGTATTCTACGGGTTTATCGCCTGATCACATACATTTGCAAAATCTCATCAAAGGTATCGCTGTAACACTCGTGTTTCAGAATGCCGCCGCAGTTTTTGATAACGCCGGCAGAGGCGATATTATCTTTGTCGCACGACACCAATACTTCCTTTATGCCAATGACATCGCAGACTTTCAGCGCGGCGCGGAGCATCTCTGTCGCATAGTGCTTGCGTCTTTCAGTAGGTCTAATGGAATATCCGATATGTCCGCCCTCAGTTCTGAGAAATTCATTTAATGCCAAACGGATATTGATCATTCCTATGATTTTATCATCCTCTTCCCGGACATAGAAATACGTAAGCCCTGGCACTCTTGATTCAGGGACATTCGCAATATCAATATCACTCAAAACCTTTTTCAGCCAGTATTCGTATGTAGATTCAATTAAATACCGTTTCTTTTCTGTGTTTTCGTCCAATCGGGTTAGCCATGGCCGCCTCATGCAGCGCCGCGTTATCCAGATGCGTATAGATCTGCGTCGTGTTCAGATTGCTGTGCCCGAGCACTTCCTGCAAGGCACGGGTATCCACGCCGTTTTTGAGCATCAGCGTAGCTGCAGTATGCCTTAATTTGTGCGGAGAGTACCGAGTTGCGTCCAATCCGGCCAGTTTTAGCTTCTTTTCTACCATTTTTTGTACGCCGCGGACGCTGATTCGGCAATGATCCCGGCTGATAAACAGCGCTTTTTTGTCGGATTCTATGATTTTTTCCTCATCGCGCACCATCAAATAGTCGTCCAGCGCCTCACGGCAGCCCTCACCGAAATAGACGACACGCTCCTTGTTGCCTTTACCGAGCACGCGCACGTGATCTTCGTACAGATCGGTCGTATTCAATGAAACCAACTCAGATACGCGCAGTCCGCAGGACATAAACAGCATGAGAATGCTGTAATCGCGCAGCGCATACGGGCCGTCGCAGGCGTTGAGCAAGCGCTCGCATTCGCTTTCTTCCAGATAACGCGGCAGCGAAGCCTGACGCTTTGGCATATCCAATTCCTGGCATAAATTGTGCTCAATCAAATGTCGCTTAATCGCCAGATAATTATAAAAGGACTTCACCGTAGAGGTTCTGCGGCAGCGGCTGGCGGCAGACAGGGCTCTGGATGAATTCTGCAGCTCCGGAGAGAAGGATTGATAACGATAGAGCTCTTCAATTTTAATTGAGCGAATAAAGTCGATGTCCACGTCGGTAATATCAATTTCATCAAACGGCGTTTTGGGATCCACCAAATGACGGCGTCGTTTTAAAAAGCGAAATAGAATTTTCAAATCCAAATAGTATGCGGCAACCGTGCGATCGGAATGACCGCGCACCGTAGAATGATATTCCAGAAATTCCATCACAATGTCCGGTACGTCGTTGATTTGATCCAGATTCATGCAAGAGCCCCCATATCGTTTCCAGATTGTCATTTAAGTTCGCTAAATTGATATTATGCGAACCAAGAAGGAAATAAGGCCAACGGGAAAGGTTTTTCTTCCCCGCTGATACCAATATAGTATATTCGTTGTTTTTTGTCAAGTTTTCAAAAACAAGCGCCGCGATGTATCACACGGCGCTTGTACGGTATTACTTTATACTCGGGAAATGAAACAGCGGATTTTTGGTAATACGGATGCTGTTTAAGATCGTGGCCAGCGCAGCGGCGCAATCCAAAAAGATGGCAAACCAGATCGTACACCGCCCTGTCAGAGCCAGCACTACAAGAATCGCTTTCACGAAAAAGGCAAACACCGCGTTTTCTGTCATGATCTGGCGCAGACGTTGGCTGATCATGATCGTTCCGGGAAACAGCTTCAGCGCGTCGGGATCAACAAGCGCGTCGGCATACTTTCCTTTGTTGCTCATACGAACGTCCACAGCGGCGCTGCTGTGCATCTCCAAGCTGTTGGTATAGAGATACAAGGTATCAGTATTGTCCAACTGTTCAAGATAGCGGAGCTTGGTCTCGTCTGAGAATTCCGCATAGACCTCGTCTGCATTCAACTGTGTGCCCAGTTTCTCGCTTTCATCGCGGCTGTCATCGGTCAGCAGCACACAATTTTGTACGCCGACACTCTTCAGTTCGGAAAACAGCTCAGCATTTTCCTGATTGATATGATCGGTCAACAGAACCTTTCCGATGTACTTGTCGGATACCATCAAATAGTAGACGTTCCCTTCCGCTTTCCCCTCGTAAGGAACGGCCTCTCCCCTGTCAGCCAGCAGCTCGCGCTTGGCAAGCGTCACTTTACTGCCGCCAATCGTCACGTCGACGCCGCTGCCCGGGATATCGTGGAAGTCTGAAATCAGATCAAGCCGATACTCCCGGTCTTCCGCCGCCAGAATGGCCTTGGCGAAAGGCTGATCGGAATAGTACAAAGCGTGTGCGACAAATTCCATAAAGGTTTTTTCGTCAAGAACATCGGATTTTACGCCGACAAACTGCGGTTTATCATCGGAAAAAATACCGTTTTTGTCAACAACAACGCGTTGAATACCGGCAAGGCGTTCCAAAATACGGGCATTTTTTATGAGCGTTCCGAAATGCGTAGCATAACTGAGGCTGTAAACGCCGGCAACGGGCATAGCGACAAGAACAGACGTCGGCGTCGCAAGGCAAAGAATGATCAACGCACGGTGAATCGACGCCCGGACAGAGAGCTCAGTGAAAATCGGCATTGCGACAGCAAAAACAAGAGCTATCGCGATCATGACCTTGATAAGCAAAGTCATCGCCGTCTTGACTTCTGCTTCCATTGCAGTGTCCCCTGCCTGTGCATCCTCAATCAAAACCGAAGCTTTTTCCGCAAACTCACTTCTCCTGCGATCAATCAATTCCTGCGCGCTGCGGCGGCTGCGCTTCGCCGCGGCGTCTATTAATGCGCTGCCGAGCTGATAAAGGATCATCAGCAATGCCCCTTCCCAGCCATATCCGATCACAAAGGCCAGGACGGCAATCAGAACGTATAATACGGACGGTGCAAAATAGTCTCCCTCATATACTGCGTCAACCATCTCAACGACAAGGTCATAGGAAGCAATGCCGGCCGACAAGATCATCACGATGACGCGGAAAACCGTCGGCATCTTCGCCATCAGCGCCAGCGCAAGCAAAACGGCTGCTACAACCAGGCGCAGAAGCAAAGTAAGGCTAAAGCCGCCTTCTCTGCGCGGAACTGCATTTAGGAAATCATTGATTTGGTTCAAGGGAGAAGCGACGGCAGCACTTCCCTGCCGCCGTTCTTTCGACTCATGCCTTGCCATCGGAGCCAAGAACGTGCAGGATCTTGTGCGCGACCATATCCTTAACAGCCTGACGCGCAGGCTTCAAATACTGGCGCGGATCAAAGTGATCCGGATGCTCTGCAAAATACTTGCGAATATTGCCGGTCATAGCCAAGCGAATATCGGAGTCGATATTGATCTTGCAAACCGCGAGACGCGCAGCCTTGCGCAGTTGATCCTCGGGGATGCCAATCGCGTCGGGCATATTGCCGCCATATTGGTTGACCATTTCGACAAATTCCTGCGGCACGGAGGACGAGCCGTGCAGAACGATTGGGAAACCGGGCAGACGCTTGATACACTCTTCCAGAACGTCAAAGCGCAGCGGCGGCGGAACGAGCACACCGTCAGCGTTGCGGGTGCACTGAGAAGCCTTAAATTTGTAGGCGCCATGAGAGGTTCCGATGGCGATGGCCAGCGAGTCGCAGCCCGTGCGGGAGACAAATTCCTCGACCTCCTCGGGGCGGGTGTAGCTCTCCTTGCCATGCTCGACAGCGACCTCGTCCTCGACGCCGGCGAGCGTACCAAGCTCGGCCTCTACCATAACGCCGTGATCATGCGCGTATTCCACCACCTGACGGGTCAGCGCGATGTTCTCTTCAAAGGGCTTGGAGGAGGCGTCAATCATAACAGAGGTAAAGCCGCCGTCAATGCAGCTCTTGCAAAGCTCAAAGCTGTCACCGTGATCAAGATGCAGCGCGATCGGGATGTCCGGGTTTTCAATGATTGCCGCTTCAACCAGCTTGACAAGATAGGTGTGGTTGGCATAAGCGCGGGCACCTTTGGACACCTGAAGGATGACCGGACTTTTCAGTTCACCGGCAGCCTCTGTGATGCCCTGAACGATCTCCATGTTGTTGACGTTGAAAGCGCCAACGGCATAACCGCCATGATAGGCCTTTTCAAACATTTCTTTTGTGCTGACTAATGCCATACTTCTTTTCCCCTTTTTTGCTTGATATTTTGAAATTTGTTGATTTGAACTATTTACAAATTTGCTTTTATATTATATCCTCAAACTGTTTCATAATCAAGAAGCACATTGTACAAATCCGTCATTTTTTTATTCTTTTATTGGAGGTTATACAGCAATGAGTGAAAAACTGATCGGCGCATGTATCTTTGGTCAATCCGGCGGCCTGACCGCCGTTATCAACGCCAGTGCCTACGGCGCGATCCGCGCCGCGCTGGATGCGCCGGAAATTACCAAAGTTTATGGCGCCGCACACGGCATTGTCGGCGTTCTTAACGATCAGCTGTACATCATGGATGAGGAGGATCCCAAGGAGCTGGAGCTGCTGCTGCACACCCCGTCTTCCGAGCTGGGCTCCTGCCGTTATAAGATGGCCGATCCCGAGAAGGATGACACCGACTATCGTCGAATTCTGGAAATCTTCAAAAAATACAACGTCCGTTATTTCTTCTACAACGGCGGCAACGATTCCATGGACACCTGCAACAAGATCAGCCGATATATGGAGTCGGTTGGCTATGAATGCCGTGTCATGGGCGTTCCCAAGACCATTGACAACGACCTCTACGGTACGGATCACTGCCCCGGCTTTGCCAGCGCCGCCAAGTATATTGCAACGTCCTGTATGGAAATCAACAAAGACTCCCGCGTTTACGACAACGGCATGATCACCATCGTTGAGATCATGGGCCGTCATGCCGGCTGGCTTGCCGCCAGCGCCGGCCTGGCCACCTTCTTTGGCTCCGGTCCCGATTTGATTTATCTGCCGGAAATTGATTTTGACATGGATCGCTTCTTTTCCGACGTGGAGAAAATCTATAAAGAAAAGGGCAAGGTTTTTGTTGCTGTTTCCGAAGGCATTCACTATGCCGACGGCAGCTTTGTCTCCGAGGCGAAAACCTCCGCTACCGACGGCTTTGGTCACGCCCAGCTGGGCGGTCTGGCCAGCCTTCTTGCCAACCTGGTCAAGGCGAAAACGGGCGCCAAGGTGCGCGGCATTGAGCTCAGTCTGCTCCAGCGCTGCGGTGCACACCTCGCCTCGCAGACGGATATCAACGAGGCCGCAGCAGCCGGCAAGACGGCTGTGGAAGAAGCTGTGCGCGGGATGACCGGCTGCATGACCGCCTTTAAGCGCGTGATGGAAAACGGCCGGTATCGCTGCGAAATGGAGCTGCTCCCCTTGTCTTCCGTGGCAAACTACGAAAAGAAAGTTCCGCTGAGCTGGATCAACAGCGAGGGTAACGGGGTGACGCAGGAGCTGATTGACTACGTTCTGCCACTCATTCAGGGCGAACCTGTTCTGCCGTTGGAGCACTCCCTCCCCCGCTACGCCAGACTGAAAAAGGTTTTGGCAAAATAATTGCTCATTTCGGCGTCTTCCCGCAGGATCTGCATAACAACGATCGGATGGTGCAACGTTGGGAAGCGTTACACTGAGCAGCTTTGCTATGAACATCGGGTAAATGATTCTTCGTATCATTCGCCCGATGTTCGTTATAATCTAAGGAAAGCGAAAAACGACAGCCGACTCTTTGAGAGTCGGCTGTCAGACTGTAGACAAAGTACCCATAGGGAGTGCGAAAGCACTTTCTATGGGTACTTTGTTATGGTAGAATAGAGATGAAGGGGGCGAGGCGCATGATGACACGAGATGGAGGCAAGAACCGGGGCCAGATCGAGT
>JAFWVV010000076.1 GCA_017518225.1 Oscillospiraceae bacterium
CGGAGCCCGAGCCGGAGCCCGAGCCGGAGCCCGAGCCGGAGCCCGAGCCGGAGCCCGAGCCGGAGCCCGAGCCGGACGAGGGCGGCGAAAGCGATGGCGAAGGCGGCGAATAAGGAGATCATACGATGGATCAAAAAACATTTTATATTACAACCCCCATCTACTACCCCTCGGACAAGCTGCACATCGGTCACGCCTACTGCACCGTAGCCACCGACGTGATCGCCCGCTATCACCGTCTGCTCGGCGAGAAGGTCATGTTCCTGACCGGCACCGACGAGCACGGCCAGAAGATCGAGGAAAAGGCAAAGGCCGCCGGCGTGACGCCGCAGGAATTTGTGGACAAAATCGTCTGCGGCGAGCGCGGTATTCTCGACCTCTGGAAGCTGATGAACATCTCCAACAACCGCTTTATCCGCACCACCGACGACTACCACGTCGCCGCCGTACAGCGCATCTTCCGCAAGATGTACGACAAGGGCGATATCTACAAGGGCGCCTACAAGGGCAAGTACTGCACGCCCTGCGAGAGCTTCTGGACGGAGAGTCAGCTCGTCGACGGCAAGTGCCCGGACTGCGGGCGCGAGGTTCACGACGCGGAGGAGGAGGCCTATTTCTTCCGTCTCTCGAAATACGCCAAGCCCGTGCAGGAGCTGCTCGAGGGCGGTGAGTTTCTCGAGCCGGCCAGCCGCGTCAACGAGATGGTCAACAACTTCATCAAGCCCGGGCTGGAGGATCTGTGCGTCTCGCGCACCAGCTTTTCCTGGGGCGTGCCCGTGGACTTTGACCCCGGCCACGTCGTCTACGTCTGGGTTGACGCGCTGTTCAACTACTGCACCGCCCTCGGCTTTCTCAACGACCGCTATGACGACTTTGACAAGTTCTGGCCGGCGGACGTGCATATCGTCGGCAAAGAGATCGTGCGCTTCCATTCGATCATCTGGCCGGCCATGCTGATGAGCATGGAGCTGCCTCTGCCGAAAAAGGTCTACGGCCACGGCTGGCTGGTGATCGACGGCGCGCGGATGGCTAAATCCCGGGGCAACGTCATCGACCCCTATCTGCTGGCTGACCAGTTCGGCGTGGACGCGCTGCGCTTTTTCCTGCTGCGCTCCTTCCCCTTCGGCTCGGACGGCAACTTCACCAACGAGCTTTTGATCTCCACGATCAACACCGACCTTGCCAACGATCTCGGCAACCTCGTCTCCCGCACCACCGCCATGGTGGAGAAGTATTTCGGCGGCACGCTGCCCGCCGGACGCGAGGATGACGCGCTGGACGAGGAGCTGCTGGGGCTGATCCGCGGCACGGCGGCGCGCTACGCGGCACACATGGACAAGTTCCAGCTGCATCTGGCGCTGGAGGAGGTCTTCCGGCTGATCCAGCGGGCCAACAAGTATATCGACGAGACCATGCCCTGGGCGCTGGCGAAGGACGAGAGCCGCCGCGACCGGCTGGCGAGCGTCCTGTATCACCTCCTGGAGGCGCTGCGCGTCGCGCTGACGCTGCTGACGCCCTTCATGCCCGATAGCTGCGACAAGGCTTTCTCTCAAATCGGCGCGGACGAGAGCGCAAAAAGCTGGGAAAACGCCGGTCGCTTCGGCGTTCTGCCCGCGACGGTCAGCGTACACAAGGGCGAGACGCTCTTCCCGCGCATCGACGCAGCGAAAGCGCTCGAGGCGCTGGAGGCGCTGCAGCAGAAGCCCGAAAGCGCCGTCAAGGTCGAGCCCGTGCTGCCGGAGGTCGTTTTCGACGACTTCGCCAAGTGCGATCTGCGCGTGTGCAAGGTGCTCAGCTGCGAAGCCGTGAAAAAGAGCGAAAAGCTTCTGCAGTTCTCGCTGGACGACGGCAGCGGCACACCGCGCCAGATTTTATCCGGCATCGCCAAGTACTATAAGCCCGAGGCGCTTGTCGGTAAGACCGTCGCCGCTATTGTCAATCTGCCGCCGCGCAAGATGATGGGGCTCGTCTCCAACGGCATGCTGCTGTCCGCCGTGCATGAGGAAAACGGTGAAGAAAAGCTGCAATTGCTGATGCTGGACGACGCGATCCCCGCCGGCAGCAGGCTGGGATAAGTTGAAATTCGGAGTTCGGAATTCCGATTGAGGAAATAACGAGAAACCCGTGCCGGGATTTCATTTCCCGGCACGGGTTTACTGTTTTCTCATAGCAACTATGAAATCATTGAAAAGCGATGGGTGGATACGCAGTATCTCATGCTTCCTTGCGCCTTCAGCGTAGCAGAAAATCCCGGAGCTGTTCGCGCTTGTTAATGCCCAGCTTTTGATAGGTTGCGGAAAGATGGCATTTGATCGTGTTATTCGAGACGACCAAATGCTGCGCGATTTCCTTGATTCTCCATCCGCGGGAAAACAGCGTCGCCACCGTGGATTCCATCTTGCTCAGTTCCGGTGCAACGTGCTGGTCAGAATGATTGTTATGTATGGTGATCCAGCCGGAAAAATAGCGATCGGCATATTTGCTGATCTCCTGATATTTTTCATAAAGCTCCGGCTTGATCAGCTTTCGGTTCAGTCCGGACAGCAGCACATAGTGCTCGCCAAATGGCGAAAACAGCTCGTCGGGCATCGCCAGCTCCCACGCGGCCGCAAAATGCCCGGTGGCTTCTTCGAGACGCTCCAGGCGCATCAGGGCGATGGTCGAAATGACGTGCAGATAGATTTCGGAGATCGGATAGCGGTTCTCGCTCAGCGTCAGCGCCGCGCTCGCCAGGCCTTCCGCCTTTCCGTATTCGCCGCGCAGATACTCCCTCAGCGCCAAAACGTAGCACAGGAAAAAGCGAACGCCCTCCGGCAGCACAGAAGGAATCCTGTCCAGCCTCGTCGGGTTTTTCTCCGGCAAGTGGAGCAAAACCCTGACTACATCCGCGCTGTAGTCTCCCGTGACCGGGGCGCGGCTTCCCATGTCAAGCGTTTCCAGCGCCTCCAGCATCTTTTGCGCTTTGTCCACGCGACCGAGCGTCACGCCGGAAATGCAGCACACGATATACGCGGACAGACATAGCGCGGGATCCGTGTGTGCAAGAAACGGCTCCGCCCGTAGCGCGGCGTCCTCCGCCTTTCCGGTGAACAGGCAATACTCCGCCCATGCCATTTCTCTTTCTTCCGGGTCTTCGATTGCTTCTATTATTTCTCTGGCCTTTCCGGGCGCAAAAGCCCGGCTGACCAGCGGCATGATCTTTCGGTTTGTCGTTCTTTCGTTTGACTCTCCGCTCATTTTTTCAAGTCCTTTCGCCGGAGAACATTCAAGCGCGGGGTAGTTGTTTGGCGCCCGCTATGGTTTTCTCTCCAAAATCATTTACTGCGCTGCATATTTCCTCATCAGCAGCTCCTTGAGGATTTCCAGCTCTCCCAGATCGTCGAAGCCGTCCTCCGGCTGATACACCAGCCCCACCGCGTAGCGCGTTACCGCCGCCAGCATCAGGTGGATAGTGACAGAGAGCATTTCACGCTCCGGTATGTCCACGCGGAGCGTACCGTCCCGTTTGCCCTTTTCGTACATGTCGTGAAAAAAATCGGCGATGGGCCTCATCAGAGCTTGGTAGGCCGTCACGGTGTCGGCATCGACGTTTTCCGCGCGAAGGTAGATATTAAAAAGCTGGTTGAAGCGCAACAGCGCCTTATACTTCCGGTACAGCTCCAGAAAGGAGTCCAGATAGAACGAAAACATGTCCGCTGCCGTCATGCTCTCAAAGTTGTCGCGGGGACGGCGCTTGCGATTGGCTTTGAAGAATTCTCCCCATTTCCATTCCGCAATCGCCACGCAAAATCCGGCCTTGGTACTGAAATAGCGGTATAAGGTCGCAACGCCGTATCCGCTGGCCCTTGCCACGTCTTGCAGACGGATTGCCTCAATGCTTTTGCCGGAGAACAGTTCAAAGCCCTTCTCCAAAAAGGCTTGTTTTCGTTTTGCCTGCTCTGCTGCGTCTTTTTCCGGGTTTCGCACTCTTTTCGCCCCGCTTACCGCCTCATGATCCGCCTGCAAATTGCCTTGCGCACCATGATAGCTTTTCTATTATGATATTCACTCTATCATTATACATTATTTTTTCGCGTTTTACAAGTCGGTGTGAAAAGTTTATCGAAGTTGACGCCGGACAACGCGATCCCCGCCGGCAGCCGGATCGGGTGATTTGGCTTTCGGAATTCGGAGTTCGGAGCAGAAGATCGAGGCGGCCAAAGCGCCCTATCAGACGCCGCTGAAGCTGTTGTGCGGCATGCTTTTCGGCGGCGCGCTGATGGCTCTGATCGGATGGCTTCTCTCGCTGCTGCACTGGATTTAAGTGATGCGTACGCCGACCTGCGGCAACTTTTAGACGGCGGTTTATTGTAACGCGCGGCGGGTCTTGCCCCCTCGCGCTCCCCCGCGGCTCTGTCAACTGCCCATCTGCATCGTTTTTTGACAGTCTCACGAAAAAGACCGCCGCGGCGGTCTTTTTCGCCTTTACCGCCTTTGCGGGCATTTCCCTTGATTTTGTAACAATTTGCGTGTATTATATGGCTTGATTTCTAAAAAACTCGGAGGCTTCCATGGCGGAACGCAAAGGACAAAACTATCTGCACGGCGCGGCGATTTTGACTGCGGGCGTCGTGATCATGAAAATACTGGGGCTGCTGTATAAAATGCCCATCGGGAATATCATCGGCGACGACGGATATTCCATGTTTCTGGCCAGCTACAACGTCTATAACGTCTTTCTCACGCTGTCCACCGCGGGGCTCCCGATCGCGCTGGCGCGCATGGTCTCGATGGCGCACGCCGCCAATCGCCCCGCCCAGCTCCGGCGCACCTTTGCCGTCGCCTGGCAAACCTTTTTCTGGCTGGGACTGGCCTGTACGCTGATTATGGCGCTTTTTCCGCATCAGATCGCAAGCGGCATCCTGCGCAACCCCGACGCCGCGCTGAGCATCCGCGTCATGAGCCCCTCGGTGCTGCTGGTGTGTCTGGTTTCCGCCTACCGCGGCTACTGTCAGGGCTTTGGCGACATGATCCCCACCACAGTCGGTCAGGTGCTGGAGGTGCTGGTCAAGGTGCTCGTCGGCCTGGCGCTCGCCTGGTTTTTGATGCACAAGAACTACGGCAAGCCCCTCGGGGCCGCCGGTGCGATCTTCGGCGTCACTGCCGGCTCCGCCGCGGCGCTGCTTTATATGTGGCTCTATAAGCAGCGGCGCTACCGGGACGAGCCAATCGGCGACGAGGCGGACACGCCCGATCCCGACGGCCTTATTTTTCGCCGCTTTCTGCGCATCGGCGTACCGATTGCGCTGGGCAGCAGCGTACTGGCGCTGCTCAATCTGATTGACTCCAGCCTCTGCATGGGCCGCCTGCAGGACGCCGCCCATTTCAGCTATCAGCAGGCCAAGGAGCTCACCGGCGTCTACGGCAAGGCACAGACCATTTTCAATCTGCCCGCCGCCATCATCACGCCGCTGACGATCTCCGTCGTGCCGGCCATCACCGCCGCTATCGTCAAAAAAGAAAACGACGAGGCCACAAGGATCTCCGAGGACTCCATGCGCATCGCCGCCGTGCTGAGCCTGCCGATGGGTATTGGGCTGGCCGTCATGGCAAAGCCAATCATGACGCTCATTTTCCCGGGCAGCCACGCCTCCGGCGTCACGCTGCTGGCGCTGCTGGGGCTCTCCTCCGTTTTTGTCTGCATTGTTTTGATGGAAAACGCCATTCTGCAGGCCACCGGACACGAGCTGCTGCCGATGCTGACGATGATCGCCGGCGGCGTCGTCAAGGTTGTCATCAACTATTTCCTCGTCGGCCGCCCGGAAATCAACATTTACGGCGCGCCGATCGGTACGCTGGCGAGCTACCTTGTGATGGCAGTTATGAACTTTGTGATGATGTGCGTGGTGCTCGACAAAAATCCGCGTCTGCGTGTGATTTTGCTCAAGCCGCTGCTGTGTACGCTCGTCATGGGCGCGGCGGCCTGGGCCCTGAGCGGACTGGGGCTGCGCTTCGCTCCGGCGGGGCGGATGGGGCTTCTGCTCGCCACGCTGCTGCCGATCGCCGTCGCGGCATTGATTTATCTTGTTTTGAGCATTCTTCTGCGCACGGTGACCCAAGAGGACATGGCACTGATTCCGGGCGGCTCGAAGCTTGCGCGTCTGCTGCACATGCGTTGAGAAAACGGGCTCGATTTTTTCCCGGTTTTATCGAAAAAACACTTGATTATTCCTATCAAATATGATAAATTCAATAGCGCTGAAAATCATACAGCGAAATGAGTATTTCCCTCAAAAGTGGGAACACTCAACATCAGGGCTATCGTTAGCCACTACTTAGGAGGATTCAAATGAACAAAACTGAATTGGTCGCTGCTGTTGCAGAAATGACCGGCGCTTCCAAGAAGGACAGCGAGAAGGCTGTCAGCGCCGTTTTTGACGCCATCACCAACGCGCTCGTCGCCGGTGACAAGGTCTCTCTGGTCGGCTTTGGTGCTTTCGAGGTGAAAGAGCGTCCCGCCCGTACCGGTCGGAATCCCCGCACCAAGACGGAGATCACCATCCCCGCTTCCCGCTCCGCTTCCTTCAAGGCCGGCAAGGCTCTCAAGGACGCTGTCAACAAGTAAGCGCTTTTAAGCCGTCCGCTTGGACGGCTTTTCTTTATATCTTGAAAGGAAGTTTTGTTTCATGCGTCTGGACAAATTTCTGAAAGTTTCCCGCATCATCAAACGCCGCAGCGTTGCCAACGAGGCCTGTGACGCCGCGCGTGTCAGCGCCAACGGCCGCCCGGTCAAAGCCAGCTATCAGGTCAAGGTCGGGGATATTCTGGAGATCGGCTTCGGGCAGCGCAGCATGAAAATCGAGGTGCTGCAGCTGAGCGAGAACGCCGACAAGTCCAGCGCGCCCGCCATGTACCGTGAGCTTGCGACAGAAGATCCGCAGTCCTGAAAATCTGCGAATTGAACAAAAAAGACGCTCCATATTCGTAAAAATGCCGATTATGACCGCAACATGCATTTTTGCTCCCCGCAGAAGACATTTTGTGGTATAATAAAAACAGCCAAGAACCTGACTGACAGGTTTGCGGCGCTGCACAGGCAGTATGAATGAAAGGAGCAGGCAGTATGAAGTTCACGTTTACCGAGAAGAAAATGGACTCCTCCGATGAGCTGCGCGCTTATGCGGAACGCAAGATCGGCAAGCTGGACCGTTTCTTTAAGACTGAGGCCGAGGCCTTTGTCACCTTCAGCATCGAGCGCGGCCGTTTCCGTGCCGAGATCACCATCAAAAATGGCGGTCTGTTTTACCGGGCCAGCGAGCTGACGCAAGACATGTACGCCTCCGTTGATTCCGGCGTCGCCGCCATTGAGCGGCAGATTCGCCGCAACAAAACCCGGCTGGAAAAACGCCTGAGAGAGGGCGTGATGGAGCGCGACGTCGTGCCGGCTTATGCCGCCGCCGCGGAAGATGATGAGGCGGCCGAAGAATTCAAAATCGTGCGCAGCAAGCGCTTTTCGATCAAGCCCATGTCACCGGAAGAGGCGATCTTGCAGATGAACCTGCTGGATCACGAGTTTTTCGTGTTCCGCAACATGGATGAAAACGACGCCATCGCCATCGTCTACAAGCGCAAGCAGGGCGGTTACGGCCTGATCTGCGACGAGCAGGAATAAGGGCGATTGAATAACAAAAACGACTGTGAGCATTTGCTTTTGCTCACAGTCGTTTTTTATGTTTTCCGGCCTCAGCCATCCTTTTTGTGCATGGCGCGCGTGATCGCGTAGATCGCGCCGCAGAGCACGCCGGCGACCGGCCAGACAATCCAGCTGCGATCCCAGGCCCCGCTGATAAAGCTCCAGGCGAGATAGCCCGCCGTCACCAGCATCCAGTAGCAGCCATAGACCCAGCCGAAGCGCTTGTCTGCCGCCTTGGCCTCCCGGCTGTAATCGCCCTCCTCCAACAGTTGCTGGAAGCTGCCCCATACCATGGCGGCGCGGACAATCAGCAGCACGCCGAGTGCGATAAACGCAAGCATCAGCGCAACCGAGACCACGTGTGCAAAGCTGTCCTCGCCGAAGAAAAGAAACCCGACAAACAGCGGCAAGGCCGAAACCACGCACAGCACGATCCCTATGGTGAGCTGGCGGGCGAAGATCGGGCGGAACCTTTCACGCCGCTCGCGCACCATGCCGTCCACACCGTAGAGCGTGTCGATCGCTTCTTTTTGCAGGTATTCATAGGGGCTCATGCGCAAGCCGCCGCTGACGAATATCGCCACCGCGCTGCCGACCAGCACAAAGAGAAACACGAGTCCCAATCCGACGGCCTGTGTCTCTGTCAAAGCCGTTTTCCCCATCTCCTGCGCTGCGGAAAGCAGGATAATCAGAACAGGAGAGAGAATGCACAGCATCACACCGAGCGCGACACGCGCAGCATTTTTCTCGCGCAGCCGCAGAAACGTGGAGGCCTCCTCCATCGACACCGTGCGCAGGCCGAAATCGTTCTCCTCGCCCGGCGCCGCCTCCGTGATCTCCAATTCATCTTTTAACAGATAATCGGTACTGACGCCGAAAAGCTGCGAGAGCCGGATGATGCGCGCCATATCCGGCACCGACTGCGCGCTCTCCCATTTGGAGATGGACTGACGGCTGACGTCCATTTTCTCCGCCAGTTCTTCCTGAGACCAGCCGTTCTTTTTTCTCTGTTCAATGATCTTGTCTGCGAGAATCATAATCAAAACTCCTTCCGTTTCGGATGGGTCAAGTATAACCCAAAATCCCCTTAACACGCCATCAAGCACGGCTGGAACTTGCGCAACCGTGGGTTGCACTTTGCTGCAAACACGCTTGTCATCGGCCTTTTTCGCCTTATCGGTGATAAATCCGCCGATACTCCGTGCTCTCGCCGCCCTGCCCGTCGCTGAGGATCAACGGAGGCTCCATGCGCAACCCCGGTCTGCCGTCACGGCGCGCCTCCAGCAGCAAAAGCTTCGGCGCGTCCTCCGCACGGTAAGAGACGAGGCGCAGGCGCTTGGGCTCCAGCCCGTGCACACTCAGGCAGCCAAACAGCTCACTCATGCGCTCCGTCCGGTAGACGAGAAACAAGCTGCCGCCGCTGCGGCAAAGCCAGCTTGCCGCACATGCAAGCTCCTCCAGCGTACAAGCCCCCTCCGCGCGCGCTGCAGCGCGCGCTTCGACCGGCGCCATTGCGCCTCTTGCCGTCGAAAAGTAGGGCGGATTTGCCACGACAAGCTCAAAACTCCCGGCCGGAAACAACTCTCGATGCCGCCGCAGATCGCCGCAAATCACGCGGCAGCGTCCGTCCAGCGCATTATCACGCAGATTGGCCGCAGCGATTTCTGCCGCCTCCGCCTGCAGTTCCAGTCCCGTCATCGAAAGCTTTTCGCTTTTTTCCGCCAGCAGCAGCGTCAAAATCCCTGCACCGCAGCCGAGGTCAATGCCGCGGCGCGCGCCGCCCGGCGTGATGAAATCGGCCAACAGCACGCTGTCCGTGCAAAGGCGAAAATGCTCCGACTGACGAAAGCTCGGCCCGCCGGGCCAGAGTTTCTCGCACCCCATACACATTCCTCCTAATAGAAATCGGGACGGTCATTGTTGACCGCCCCGATCATACTTGCTTTCTCAGGCCTGGGAGATCGCCTCGACAGGACACTGGGCAGCGCAGGCGCCGCAATCCAGGCAAGCATCCGCATCGATCTCATAGTGGAGATCGCCCATGCTGATGGCCTCGGCCGGGCACTGAGCCGCGCAGGCGCCGCAGGACAGGCACTCGTCGCTGATGATGTAAGCCATATGTTTTACCCCCTGTTAGAATCAGACCTCTCTGTCTGTGCCCCCATTGTAGCATATCCTCCGCAAAAATCAATCGCTAATTTCAAACAAACTGTTAAAACTTTGCAGCTGTGGAAATAATCTTGATGTCTGCGGGTGCTTTCGCCGGATTCGGCAAGGCGTTCAGAGGATAATAAAGGCGCAGACGAGGGGGCTGGTTATGAAGAGCAACGAGAAATTTACCCGCTGTGTGGAGGAAGCCATCGAAAAATCCCGGTTGGCAGCCGACGAGCTGGGACATTGTTACGTGGGAACCGAGCATCTGCTGCTCGGCATCCTGCTGGAGACAGAAAGTCTGGGCAGCCGGATCCTGCGGCGGCGCGGCCTGACCGAGGAGGCGCTGCGCGCAGAGCTTCTGCGCAGCCTTGGCTCCGGGATGCCCGGCACCGCGCGTCAGGGTCTGTCCGTCCGTGCGCGTCAGGCGGTGCAGGGGGCGGCGCGGGAGGCCGATGCGCTGGGGCAGAGCTTTATCGGCACTGAGCACCTGCTGCTCGGCCTGCTGCGCCTGCCGGACTGCGGCGGTTGCCGGGCGCTTCTGGCGCTGGGACAGGAGCCGGATCGGCTGATGACGGATATTCTGGCGGTTTTCGGGCACAGTCTGCCGCGCGAGCGCGGCAGCCAGACCGGCACCGCTCACGGCCTGCTGCGTCGCGCGGACACGCGCACGCTCGACCAATACAGTCGCGATCTGACCGCCCTCGCCGCCGCTGGCAAGCTGGATCCCGTGGTCGGACGCAGCCGCGAGATTTTGCGCACGGTGCAGATTCTCTCCCGGCGGAGCAAAAACAACCCCGTCCTGATCGGCGAGCCGGGCGTCGGAAAAACCGCAGTTGCCGAAGGGCTGGCGCTGGCCATCAGCCGCGGACAGGCGGGCAGCGCCCTGCGAAACAAACGGCTGGTCGCTCTGGATCTGCCCGCGCTGCTCGCAGGGACGAAATACCGCGGAGATTTTGAGGAGCGCGTGAAATCCGTGCTGCGTGACGTGCATCGCGCCGGGGACGTGATTCTCTTCGTCGATGAGCTGCACACCGTCATCGGCGCCGGCAGCGCCGAGGGAGCGATCGACGCAGCAAACATCCTCAAGCCCGCGCTCGGGCGCGGCGAAGTGCAGATCATCGGCGCAACTACGCCGGAGGAGTACCGCCGGCACGTAGAGAAAGACCCCGCCCTGGAGCGACGCTTTCAGCCCGTGCGCGTGGCAGAGCCCGACCGCGCGACGACCATGGAGATGCTGCAAAGCCTGCGTGAAAGCCTGGAAAAGCACCACGGCGTACGCCTCGGCGACGACGCGCTTGCCGCCGCGCATGATCTGTCCGTGCGCTATCTCAACGACCGTTATCTGCCCGACAAAGCCATCGACCTGCTGGACGAAGCGGCAGCCGCCGTACGGCTTTCCGGAACCGGCTTATGTGTGGATGCCGCTGCCGTCGCACGGGTGCTTTCCCTGTGGACGGACGTTCCGGTAGAGGGGATCAGCGAAAACGAATCCCAGCGCCTGCGTGAGCTGGAACAGGCGCTGCATCAGCGCGTCATCGGTCAGGATGAGGCGGTATCCGCCGTTGCACGCGCCGTGCGCCGTGCGCGCGTCGGTCTGCGCGATCCGCGCCGCCCGCTGGGCAGCTTTCTCTTTCTGGGGCCGAGCGGCGTCGGCAAAACCGAGCTGTGCCGCGCGCTGGCCGAAACCGTCTATGGCGACGAAAAGGCAATGATCCGGCTGGACATGTCCGAATACATGGAAAAACACGCGGTCAGCCGTCTGCTCGGCTCTCCGCCAGGCTACGTCGGCTACGGCGAAGGCGGACAACTGACGGAAAAGGTGCGGCGCAAGCCCTGGTCGCTGGTGCTCTTTGACGAGATCGAAAAGGCGCACGAGGACGTGTGGAGCATCCTGCTGCAGATCATGGACGACGGGCATCTGACGGACGCCGCCGGACGGCGCGTCGATTTTCGCAATACCTTGATCGTGATGACCTCGAACGTCGGCGCAAAGCTCATCCGCGAGGACCGTCCGCCGCTGGGCTTTGCCGCCGAGCCGGAGAAGGGCGACGCCGTGCGCCGGCAGGTGCTCGCCGAGCTGCAGCGTACCTTTCGTCCGGAATTTCTCAACCGCGTGGACGAGACCATCCTCTTTCGGCGCCTGGACGAGGCGGATATGCTCGCGATCTGCCGGGAACTGTTTGGACAGCTCAAGAAACGCTTTGCCGGTCTCGGCGTCTCGCTGGACGCCGAGGAAGAGGCGCTGGTACAACTGGCCCGTCTCACATATCGGGAGAAAAACGGCGCGCGCCCGCTCCGCCGCCTGCTGCAAAAGCAGGTAGAGGACCCGGCAGCGGAGTTGCTGCTGCAGGGAAAGCTCCACCCCGGCGAAGGCTTTGCCGTGTTCATCAAACAGGATACGCTCTGCACCGGCGTCAAAGGCCGGGAAAAAATCCCCGAACCGCACTAAAAGCGGATCGGGGATTTTTCGTTTATTTCGGCTCGTTTTTCGACTCTCTTTTTTTGCGACGGCGCTGACGCGCGATCAGCATCAGAGCGGTTACAAGCCCCACGATCGCACACAGCACCAAAAACAGCTTCGACACGCCGCTGTTGAGCCAGCGCATCATCGGATTATAGCCGTCCAGCACGACGATCACGAGCAGGCTGAGCATCATGGCAATGCACAGATGCGGCAAAAACTCTTCCAGCTTTTTCATCTCAGCCCTCCTCGCCCTCGGTGATTTCCGCAATGAACAGAATATCGCCGGAATTGCGGCCGCCGTTGGAGGGGCGGCTGTGGATCTTTTGGTCGAAGGTCATCACGGCGGAGGCGCCGCCGTCCAGATTATAGGCGCACTTGCAGCCCAGATCCGCAAAGATCTGCGCAAAGCGATCCAACTCCAGCCCGCGGGAATAGCCCGACTGCCGCCCGTCTACGACGATGAAGCAGTAGTGCCCCGGTTCATAGAAGCCAATGCCGCTGCGCGGGTTTTCCCACTGGATCTCCCGGCTGGTGTTGAAGCTTGTGAGGGGTTTTCCTTCCTCGTCCAGCAGCTCCGGCCCAAACTTCCAGATCTGCCAGGGATGGCGCGCCAACACGTCCTCCACCTTATATTCCTTAGCGCCGTAGGTCTCCATCGTGCCGTCGGCATACAAAACGCAAATGTCGTTCGTCGTCTGCTCGTCGTAATAGAGCTCACCGTTTCGCACCAGCAGGCCGGAGAGCTGTCCGTCGGCGTAGTCGCCGTTGATGGACAAAATCGCCCCGGTGCGCTTAGCCAGACTCAGCGGCGATTCCTCGCCGTAATACACGAGACGCCCCTGCGCCCACTCGGTCTTGAAGTTCTCAATCTGCGCGACGTAGATGTCCGCCACGAAATAGGTGCTGGGCGAGGGATCATCGGTCACGTGCTTTTCAATGTGGATCGAGATGTTCGGGCTCGTGTAGCTGTTGTCGGTCATAACGATCTCTTCGGTAAAATGCCCGGCAAATTTCGTGCGCCAGTCCATCGGATCCGGCGTCGGTTCCGGGCTCGGCTCCGGCGTCTGCGCCGGGTCTGTTTCTTCCACGGCCTCCGTCTCCTGCGGCGCGCTCGTCGGCGCCGCCATGGGCGCGGGGCTTGTCAGGCTGACCGGCGCGGGCATCTCGTAGCGATCGGCCGTCATGCGCGGGATCACATGGTGAAACAGCGCAAACACGAGCAGAATACCCCCAACCAGCAGCAGATCCTGCAAGATAAGCGCCGGGATGGATTTTTTCTTTTTTCGGCGGCGTGGGCGCGCGTTCCGTTCCTCCGCGTCCTCATACCGCATGCGGCGGCCCTCCATAGGCTTTCTCACTTTCCTTGTTTCTGATGTGGATTACGCACATTATAATTCATTCGATTTTGTCTGTCAATCGCCGCCGCACCGACACTTGACAAAACACGCGGATCGCATATAATATGATTTCAAGCAAAAAAGGAGGCTTTTTCTGATGAACGCTTATTTGGACATATCTCCCGAGGTGCGCGAGGCGCTGGCAGCCGGAAAGCCGGTCGTCGCGCTGGAGAGCACCATCATCTCCCACGGCATGCCCTACCCGAAAAACGTGGAGACCGCGCTGCTCGTCGAGCAGACCATCCGCGAAAACGGCGCTGTGCCCGCCACCATCGCCATCATCGGCGGGCGGCTCAAGGCCGGACTGAGCGCCTCGGAGATCGAATACCTCGGCAAGGCCGGGCGCGGCGTCGCCAAGGCCAGCCGCCGCGATCTGCCCGCGCTCGTCGCGCGCGGTGCGGACGGCGCGACCACCGTGACCACCACGATGATGATCGCGCACATGGCCGGCATCCGCATTTTCGCCACCGGCGGCATCGGCGGCGTACACCGCGGCGCGGAGACGAGCATGGACATCTCCGCCGATCTGGAGGAGCTGGCGCAGACCCCGGTGATGGTCGTCTGCGCGGGCGCCAAGTCCATCTTGGATCTGGGGCTGACGCTCGAGTATCTCGAAACCAAGGGCGTGCCCGTGATCGGCTACGGCACGGAGGAGCTGCCTGCCTTCTATACCCGCAAGAGCGGCTTTTCCGTAGACTACCGCGTGGACAGCCCGGAGGAGCTGGCCGCGATGTTCAAGGCTCAGCGCGAGATGGGCTATCGCGGCGGTATGCTGGTGACGAATCCCATCCCCGAAGAATACGCCATGGACAAGGCCGTGATCGACGCGGCCATCGAGCAGGCGCTGAAGGAGGCCACGGAGCAGGGCGTCCACGGCAAGGAGACGACTCCTTTCCTGCTATCGCGCGTCGTCGAACTGACCGGCGGCGACAGCCTCAAGAGCAACATCCAGCTCGTGCTCAACAACGCCCGCCTCGCGGCGAAAACCGCCGCGGCCTTGCAATAAACCCCGCGCAAAACAAAAAATCGCCGGAGCATTCCATCGGAAATGCTCCGGCGATTCTTATTTTTCTGCTTTCTTTTCTCGTCTGTTTTCACTTTTGGTACGCAGGATGTCCCGGCGAAAGCGCTCAAGCGCGGCGTGCGTCGGGAAGGTGGCGAGATAGGCCTGGTTGCCCATGGCGCCGGACAGGGCGTCAGGCATCCGGCAGACGAGGCGCAGGCTGGCGCCGTATTTTTCCACGATCTCCTCGTGGCTGAGGGCAAAGCGCTTGCCGTCGCGCCGCCCGGCAAAGGCGCAGTAGTTGTGGTTGCCCGAGGACATCTCCGAGACGTCGTAGGCGACCATGTCCGCCCAGATTTTATAGACGTTGGTGCTGTGGGCGAAGTTGATCATATCCGGCGTAAAGCCGCCGCTCGGGCGCATATTGACCTCCAGCGCGACGATCTCGCCCTTCTTGCCGATGGGCTGATCCTCGCTGAGACGGAAAAACTCAAAATGGATAAAGCGGCTGCGCACGTCAAAGCTTTTCGCCGTGGCGCGCCCGGCGGCGCGGACGTCCTCCGGCAGCTCGCGCACGATATAGAAGAAGCTGTTGTCGTTGTTGTTGACAATGTCCATGACCGGGATAGGCGTGACGTTGCCGGTCTCAAAGATCGGCGCGCCCTTGGAATCGTAGATCGCGTCGTAGGAGACGATCTCGCCGCGGATAAACTCCTCCATGATATAGGGACTGCCGTCCCAGGCCAGCAGAAACTGCTGCAGCCGCTCGTCGTTTTCGATGCGCCAGGTGCCGTTGGCGCCGACGCCGTTGTCGGGCTTGGCGATGACGGGATAGCCCACTTTTTTGATAAAGGCGCGACAGCCGGCCAGCTCGTCGACCATGTGATAGCGCGCCGTAGCAATGCCCGCACGGCGGTAATACTCCTTCATGCCGGACTTGAACTTGATGCGGCGCATATCCTCGTTGCGAAAGCCGCGTGGGACGTTGAAGTCCGTGCGCAGCGCCGCGTCCTGCTCCAGCCAGTACTCGTTGTTCGACTCCAGAAAGTCAATGCGCCCGTAGCGAAAGGCGAAAAAGGCAACGGCGCGGTAGACCTCGTCGTAGTTTTCGAGGCTGCCCACGCGGTAGTACTCTGTCAGGCTCTCACGCAGCTCCGGACGCAGCCGCTCATAGGCCTCGTCGCCGACGCCGAGCACCTGCACGCCGTTGTGTTTCAGCTCATGGCAAAAATGCCAGTAGTTCTCCGGGAAATTCGGAGAGATAAAGATCGCGTTTTTCAAGTAGATTCTTCTTTCTTTTCCAACAGTTGCGGCACGAAGTACTCGACCTGCTTGAACCACCAGCACCAGTCGTGCTGCACGTCGTGGCCCCAGTAGTCCACCATGGCGGGGATGCCCTTATCGCGCAGCGCCCGCTCGAGCGCGCGCGTGGACTCCGGGATCTCCCACGGGCCTTGCCCCACGCAAAAGACCGCGCGGTTGCGGCGGTATTTTTCCAGATAGGGGTGATCCGGCGCCATATTCGGAATATAGTTTATGGGGGAATTGAGATAGACCTTCTCGTCCATATAGCCGTCGAAGCCGTAGGCGGCGTCGTACAGGCCGCTGAGGGCAAGCACCGTGTCAAAAAGATCAGGGAAACGGAAATAGAGATTGGCCGCGTGCGTCGCCCCGAGACTCGCGCCGAATACCATCACGCCATCGCTCTGCGCGCCCCTGTTGTCGCACTTGGCGTGCATATACGGCACGACCTCCTCGCAGAGATAGCGCACCCAGTCCTCGTGGCGACGAATGCGCCAGTAGGGATTGCCGTTTTTATACGACCAGGTCTCCGTATCGATCGTGTCCACGGCAAAGACCATCGCCTGCCCCGCCTCGATAAAGGGACGCCAGGCGTCCAGCATGCCGAAATTCTCAAAGTCGTAGAAGCGCCCGTCCTGGCAGGGGATGTACAGCACGCACTTACCCGCATGCCCGTAGCTTTTGATCTCCATCTCCCGCCCCAGCGCCGTGCTGTACCACTTGTCATAGCGAATATCCATATTCAATCCTCCATTCCATAAAGCAGCGCGGGCAGGAAAAAGGGATTTTGCCTCTCCCAGCTCGCCTCACAGTGCTCGCCGGCCGGAACGATCCGGCTGGTCAGCAGCACACCCTTTTGCAATAGAATCCGGTTGACCGTGCGCCAGCGGCGATCCATGCCGCGGCGACGGTGCATCTCGTTTTCGCCATAGTCCATATACAGCACCGTGCCCGCCGGAAAATCCGCGCCGCGCAGCAGCGCGTCGAGCTTCGCCGCGCCAAAGTCGATGGACGGCGACAGCGCCGCCGCGCGCGAAAACACCTGCGAGTACTCTGTCAGCGCATACAGGCTCATCAGTCCGCCCATGGAGCTGCCTGCGATGAACGTGTGCTCCCGATCCGGCAGGGTGGGAAAATTCGCGTCGATCATCGGCTTGAAGCTTTTCACCAGCCAGTCCATGGTCTGCCTGCCGCAGCCGACGATATCGCCCAGCCGGCGGTCATGAAAATCATAGGGCGCGTACTCACGGATCCGCGCGCCGTCCGGGTCGTGGTTGCACTCCACCGCCGCCACGATCAGCGGCAGGCTGCTCTTGTCGAGATATTCGCCAAGCCCCCAGCTTTTGCCGTAGGTCGCGTCCTCGTCATAGAACACGTTGTGCCCGTCGAACATATACAGCACGGGAAAGCGCCGCGAGGGCTCGTTTTCCGCCGCCTTGGGCAGATAGACGTAGGCATATCGCTCGTTCTCGCCTTCCGGCGTCGGCACGCACAGCTTATGCTTCAAAATCATGGCTCAATCTCCGCTTCTTTAGTCATTTTCAGTTTAGCACTCCCCGTCCTGAAATGCAAGCGGGGCGCTGCTGCGGGCGCTGCGAGAATAATGGTTGAGCCTGTCGCATTTTTATGTTATGATAAGAAAAAATTGAGAAAGAGGGGGCCACATTTTGAAACAGAGAGTCAGCTCCGCCCTCATTTTATTGAGCATCACCGCCGCCTGTTTGCTTTTGAGCGAGATCAGCCGCGTGCTGTTTTTTGCCGTCGCAGGCATTATTTGCAGCTATGAGCTCAGCCGCAGCCTGGAGACAAAGAAAATCTACTGCTGCGCCTGGGTCATGTATGCGCACATGGCGCTGCAGGCGCTGCTGGCGCTGCTGCACGCGCCGCTGGAATACTGCGTCGCCGCGCTGACGCTGGCGATCTTTCTGGCGATGTTCTCCGGCATTCTGCATCCTCGCGTGTCCGGCCCCGGCGCGTTTTATACCGAGGCAGGCGTCTCCTATCCCGGATTTTTGTTTGTGCTGCTCCTGCGCATCGGCATCCGCAGCATCTGGGTAGAGACGCTGCTCTTTGGCGCTTTTGCCGCCTGGGGCTGCGACGCATTTGCCCTCTTCGGCGGCTCGCGTTTTGGCAAGCACAAGCTCGCGCCGCTCGTCTCGCCGCACAAGACCATTGAGGGCAGCATCTGTGGGGCGCTCGCCTCGCTTGGCGTCGGGCTCGGGCTGTATTTCCTCCTGCCGCTGATTCCCAATTCTCCGCTGGGACATCTGCCGCTCTGGGTTTGCCTGCTGACGGCGCTGCTCGCCTCCAGCATGGGACAGGTCGGCGATCTGGCGGAATCGCTCGTCAAGCGCATGATCGGCGTCAAGGATTTTTCCGATCTCATCCCCGGCCACGGCGGATTGATGGATCGGGCGGACAGCCTGCTGTTTTCCATCCCCACCGCCTATCTCTGCCTGATGCTGGCCCAGCGCTTTTTAAGCTGATATGACGAAAAACGAGGAACAAAAGCTGCTGCAAGAGAGCCTCCGGCGGCTCCTTGTCTGGTATGCAAGCGTGCGCCGGGAGCTTCCCTGGCGCATAGCTCCCACCCCCTACACGGTTTGGATTTCCGAAATCATGCTGCAGCAAACGCGCATCGAGGCCGTCATTCCCTACTATCACCGTTTTCTCTCGGAGCTGCCGGACGTCGCAGCGCTGGCCGCCGTGCCGGAGGATCGGCTTTTAAAGCTCTGGGAGGGCTTAGGCTATTACAGCCGCGCGCGCAATCTGAAAAAGGCCGCGCAGCTCGTCATGGACGAGTACGGCGGCGAGCTGCCCCGGCAGGCGGCGCTGCTCAAAAAGCTGCCCGGCATCGGAGACTACACCGCCGGGGCCATCGCCTCCATCGCCTACGGCGAGCCGGAAAGCGCCGTGGACGGCAACGTCCTGCGCGTAATCATGCGCCTGACGGCCTGCGAGGACGACGTGCTCAGCCAGAAGACCAAAACGCGGATCGCCGAGGCGCTGCGCAAAATTTACCCCGCCGGGCCGGACGCCGCTCTTGCAACCGAGGGTCTCATGGAGCTGGGCGAAACCGTCTGCGTGCCGAACGGCGCGCCGCGCTGCGCGGACTGTCCGCTCGCCGCCCTGTGTCTGGCGCGGCGCGACGGGCGCTGCGAGGAGCTTCCCCGACGCAGCGAGAAAAAAGCGCGGCGCGTGGAGGAAAAGACGATCCTGCTGCTGCGCTGCGGCGAGCGCTACGCCCTGCGCCAACGCCCGAAAACGGGGCTTTTGGCCGGGATGTGGGAGCTTCCCAATCTCCCCGGCCGACTTGACGAGCCGGCCTTACGGGAAGCGCTCCGTGCACAGGGTCTGAAGCCCGGCGAAATTCGCAAATGTGGGGAAACCAAGCACATTTTCACCCACATCGAGTGGCACATGCAGGGATATTTCGTCGATATTTCCCCCGAAAGTGGGGAATACCTGTGGAAAAGCGCCGCAGAGATCGCGCGCGAGCATGCCGTCCCCACCGCCTTTCAAGCCTATCTCAAGCTATTGAAATAGAAAGGGCAACCGCCGCAGATTTACAGTCTGCGGCGGTTGCTCTTTCCTATATGCCCCTGCGCTTTATTTTTCTTTCATATAGACCAGCAGCTCCTCATTTTCTTCCGCAAGGCGAAAGCCGAGCCGCTCCGCAATACGGCGGGTCGCGGTCTGCGCCGGGCTGCACTCGATGACGATGCTCCGTTCGCTCTTTTCGATCGCCGCGGCGCTCAGCTCTGTCGCGATCCCGCGCCCCCAGTAATCCCGGCGCAAAATCCAACCAAGCTCCTTCACGCCCTCGTCCCAGTCGTGCCAGATCATCTGTCCGATCAGCGCGCCCGTCGCTTTCCAGACGACGGCATAGACCAGCGGCGGCTCACAGAGCCCGGCTTGACGGATGAAGGCCTCCGTCCGTGCCATAGAAAAGGGCGGCTCGATATATTTCATCACCTCCGGATCGGACAGCACGGCAAACAGCGCCGCCGCGTCCTCCTCCCGAAACCTGCGCACCAGCAGACGATCGGTTTCAAACAGCATACGCGGTTGAGCCGCCTCTCTTACGCCCTCAATATCAAACGAAAACCGGACCTCATCCTCCTGTTTGTTTTCGTTTCCGATATCGGTGTGCGTCACGACGCCGCCCATCCTGCGATAAAAACACAGCGCATTTTCGTTATGCGGATTGCAGCTGCAGGTGATCTGACGGATTTCTCTCTCCCTGCCGTATTCTTCCATGATGTAAAAAGCCCTTTTCCCGATTCCCCTGTGCTGATACGCCGGCAGCATATACAGGGAGTGCAGCGCGACACTTGATCCGGTATTCTGAAAAATAAAGTATCCGATGTTCTCTTCGCTGCTGCGTATCAAATAGACGCAAAAGGCCGGATCCGCTATTTTTGCCAGATCGCGCTGCCTGTGCTTTTCAAAATCAAATACATCGATGACTTCATCCGGGTAAACGCCGCGATAGGTCGCGCGCCAAATCTGCTGTCGAAGCGCGCCGATTACAGCCGCGTCCTTTGCTTCTGCTATGATAAACTCCGCTTTTCCCTGCGTCTCCATCGTCTTTTTGCCTTCTCCTTTCCCGCCTTTTTCTCCATAATGATTATATGATGGCGAAAAGCGAAAAAGCTTTTCGCCGCGCAGCTTTGCTGCGCAGCAAAACAGCCTTGCTGTTTTGCCATATACTCATTGCAATGAGCATCGGGCGAATGATTTTTAGAATCATTCGCTGCCAAA
>JAFWVV010000002.1 GCA_017518225.1 Oscillospiraceae bacterium
CGGGAGAAATGTCTGCGGAAGAACGACCGACGTGGGGCGCGCAAGCTGCAGGATAGTTACTTCCGTCCCTCAGTACAGCGGCACCTGAAAAAGCAAAACGACCCGGAATACCGGGCCGCGTTGCTCAAACGTCAAATCTGGGTGCGAAAACAGACAGAAGCTGTTTTCTTCTGTCTGTTTATTTGTGTTACCAACTGCCATAGGGCCAGCCGTTGAGCCCGCCGAGATCGTAAACGCGGGTATAGCCCAGTTCTATCAGGCGCAGCGAGGCCTGATAGCTGCGCGCGCCGCTGCGGCAATAGAGCAGCACCGGGGTATCTCGATCGGGGATGCGGTCGGCAGCGCTCTCTTCGTCAATATCGCTGAGGGAAAAGGGCTCTGCGCCGCCGGCGTGACCGGTTTCGTATTCTTCCTCTTCGCGTACGTCGAAAAAGCAGAAAACGCGCTCTCGCTCCATCAGCTCATGCGCTTGCTGAAAGCTGATTTTTTGATAGCTCATGGCCTGATCCCTCCGACAGTTTTTTTCCAATATAGCATCCCGGAGGGGAAAACGCAAGCGTTCAAAACAGCACAAAGGCAAGGCCGTAGGCGAGAAGAGCGGAAATCAGGGCGGAGCACAGACGCCCAAGCGTGTGACGGCGCAGGGAAATTTCCGCTTCGGCAAAGAGCGCCGCTGTCTGTGCATGGACAGACAGGCCTCCCCAGCCGAGTATTCCGGCGGCGAGCGCGAGGCCTTCCGGCGAAAGCGGCAGCGCGCGCAGCGCGCCGATGGCGCTGCCGATCTCAAAAAAACCATACAGCGCCGTTTGAACCGGAGGAAGCATGAGAAAAGGAAAGCGATCAAGCATATACAGCGACAGCATCCGCAGCAGTACCGAAAAGCAGACCACAAAGCCGCAGACGTTTAGTACGGCCGTAACAGACTGACGAACGGCGGCAGGAAATGCGGCGGCAAGAGAAGCGGCGCGTACCGGGGCTGCAGGTCTGGCGTAAGCGATGACGCCGCGGCGAAACAGCAGGCCGGCCATGAGGGCGGCGAACGTGTGTATAGCCCAGAGAAAAAAGCCGGCGCGGACAGAGCCGAAAACCCCTATGCCTACGGCGCTGACCAAAAAGGCCGGGCCGCTGTTGTTGCAAAATGACAACAGAGCTTCTGCTTCCTCCCGCTTGATTTCGCCGCGAGACAATAAGTCCGCCACAAAAGATGCGCCCAGCGGATAACCGCCCAACAGTCCGACGGGCAGCGCGGTCAGCCCGGCGCCGGATACGCCGAAGAGACGAGCGGCCAGTGGAGAGAGAAACGCACCCAGTCGTTGTGCCAGACCGAGCTTCCCAAGCAGGTTTGACAGAACGAAAAAAGGAAAGAGCGAGGGGATAATCACAGCGGCGCAGAGGCTTAAAGCCTCTCGTGCGCTCTGCGCTGCGTCGCTGCCGCGCAGACAAAGCGCCAGCAGCGCCGTGCAGACAGCCGCTGCCGTCAATCGATTCTTCACTGCCGCATCCCTCCCTGTTCCGGTATCAAGCTATGGGAGGAAACATAGGAATATACAAACAGCTACAGGAGGTTGGCGCTATGAGAACGATCAAAGGGCTGTGTGAAGACCTTGCCGAACGGCTGCAGCTGCCGGAAGAGGCGATCAGCGGGGCAGTTAAGCTTACAGCGGTGGGGGATCGGCGGCTGCTGATTGAACAGCATAAGGGCTTGCTGGAATACAGCGGGGAAACCATCCGGGTCAGCACGGGGCGTGGACAGATTGTGCTGCACGGGGCAAATTTGGAAATGGATGCGATGAACCAGACGGAGCTTCTGGTTTGCGGACGGCTGCAAAGTCTGGAATGGGAATAGCCGATGGAACGTATCGAACGAAATCTGCGCGGCTTTGTACTGCTGGACATTTGCAGCGCACAGCCGGAGGCGCTGGTAAACGCCTGCTTACAAGCCGGAATCGAGCTGCTGGAGCCGCGAGCGGTGGACGCATGTACGCTGCGCGTTGGCGTGTTTGAAAATGAATTAAAAAATTTGGAAACACTCGCGCAAAAACAGGGCTGCGAGTGGACCATCCTGAGACACAGCGGAGGCAGTCGACGGCGCGCGTTGCTGCGGCGTCGTCTGGCGCTGCTGATCGCGGCGGCGATAAGCCTTGGTATGCTGGCAGTCGCGTCTCTTTTTTTATGGGAAATTCGTGTGGTGGGCGGCGAGAGCATCAGCCGGGGACGGGTGCTGCGTGCGCTGGAGGACTGCGGCGTCGGCCCCGGCAGCTTCTGGCCGGGCATTGACGCCGACGCCGTGCGTGATCAGATGCTGCTGAAGCTTCCGGAGCTGGCGTGGATGAGTCTCAATCTGCGCGGCAGCACAGCACAGCTCGAGCTTTTGGAGCGCACGGAAAAACCAGAAATTTTTCGGGACGATCGGGCTGCAGAGCTCATCGCCTCACATACCGGCATCGTGCGCCGTGTCAGTGCGCTCAACGGTCGAGCAATCGTACTGCCCGGGCAGAGCGTGATTGCCGGAGAGACGCTGATTTCGCCGTCGCTGGAGAGTGTTCGGGGAGAGGAGACGCTGGTACGCGCGCGCGGCGAGGTCTGGGCTGACACATGGTATGAGCTGACGGCGATCTGTCCGGTCGGAACAGGAAAAACGCCGACGGCGGGACGGCGTGGACGACTGGCGCTGACGCTTGGACAAAAACGCATCAATTTTTATTGGGGGACTGGAAAAGCTATTGACGAGTATGATAAAATCATACATGAATACAAGCTGGGGATAAAAGGCGTCTTCTGCCTGCCGGTTGGCCTCGTCTGGGAGGAACTGCGAAGCTGTCGTGAGACGACGAAAGCGGTAGATGACGGCGAGGCGCTGGAGCAGCGGCTGCTGGCAAGCTTAAGCGAACGTATCGACGGTGAGATCGTCTCCTTCCGTTTCAGTCGTGCGCAGAGCGAAGACTGCCTCTACGTCACATTGCGCGCCCAATGCCTGGAAAACATTGCCCGTGTGCGGGAATTATCACAATAGAAAAAATGAAAATGAAGAGGAATGCCCATGATAGAAAAAACCATTGAGGTCGAACGTTTAGAGCACGTCATTCAGGTTTTCGGCTCCTTCGATCAGAATCTTCGCATAATTGAATCGGAACTGAGCGTTAAGGTGCTCAACCGGGAGGACAGCATCCATATCTACGGCGAGCCGGAGAACGTAATTGTTGCGGAAAAGGCGATCAACGCGCTTTTGATGCTGGCTGCGCGCGGAGAGGGCATTGACGCGCAGAACGTGCGCTATATCCTCAAACTCGTCAGCGAGGGCAAGGAGACTCAAATCCAGGAGCTCGCCGGGGACGTGATTTGTATTACGGCCAAAGGGAAACCCATCAAGCCCAAGACCCTCGGACAGCGCGACTACTGCGAGGCGATCAAGAACAATACCATCACGCTCGGCATCGGTCCGGCGGGCACGGGGAAAACCTACCTTGCCGTGGCGGCTGCCGTGGCGGCGTTTCGCGCCGAGGAGGTCAACCGTATCATCCTTACGCGTCCGGCAGTCGAGGCGGGCGAGCGGCTGGGCTTTTTGCCGGGCGATCTGCAGAGTAAGGTCGATCCTTATCTTCGCCCGCTCTATGATGCGCTCTTCGATATGCTTGGCGCCGACACCTACCAGAAGTATCTGGAACGCGGCAATATCGAGGTCGCGCCCCTGGCCTATATGCGCGGGCGAACGTTGGACGACAGCTTTATCATTCTGGATGAGGCGCAGAATACCTCGCGCGAGCAGATGAAGATGTTTTTGACGCGTATCGGCTTTGGCTCCAAGGTTGTCATCACCGGCGACATCACGCAAATCGACCTGCCGGAGGATAAGATCAGCGGGTTGAAGGTTGCCATGCGAGTGCTTGACGGCATCGACGACATTGCCATACGCAAGCTCACCGGCGCGGACGTCGTACGCCACCGACTGGTGCAGAAGATCATTGAGGCCTATGAGGATTACGACAAGAAAAACCCGGATAGTCCGAAAGAGGAAGTAAAAAAACCGACGCCGAAGAAAGCGGCGGCGAAAAAGCCGGTCAAGGGGAAACGCCATGGCCTATGAGATTTACATCAGCCGTGAAAAGCGCGGCCTGGGGCATGCAAACGCTGCCGCCTGCATCAAAAAAGCCGCGGCGATGGCGCTGCGTGCAGAGGGCGTGGACAAAGCGCTCGTCAGCGTGATGCTGACCGATGACGAGGGCATCCGCTGCGTTAACCGCGAGTTTCGCGGTGTGGACAGCGCCACCGACGTACTGAGTTTTCCGCTCAATGAGCTGGAACCGGGCCGTTTTGACCCGCAATTGTGCGAGCGTGATCCGGAAACTGACGCCGTACTGCTGGGCGATATGATGATCTCTCTCCCGCGCTGTGAGCTGCAGGGTGAGGAATTCGGCCATGGTTTCGAGCGGGAGATCAGCTATCTGACCGTGCATTCCATCTTGCATTTGCTTGGCTATGACCACGTGGACGAGGGCGCGATGAAAAAACAGATGCGCGCAAGAGAAAAAGAGATCATGGGGGACAAGGATTGATATGGGACAGACAAAATCGGCAATGATCACGATCTGCGGACGCCCGAACGTCGGCAAATCCACGCTGACCAACGCCTTGGTGGGCGAAAAGGTCGCCATCGTATCCAATAAGCCGCAGACGACACGCAACCGCATCACGGCCATTGTCAGCCGCGGTGACACACAGTTTGTGCTGCTGGATACGCCGGGCTTTCACAAACCGAAAACCAGATTGGGCGACTATATGGTCAACGTCGTGCGCGAGAGCGTGGCCGATGTGGACGGCGTTCTGCTGCTGGTCGATCCTGTTGCGTCGATCGGGCCGCAGGAGGCGGCGCTGATCGAGCGGCTGCGCCAGAGCGGCGCGCCGGCGCTGCTTGTCATCAACAAGATCGACACGGTGGATCGTACCCGCCTGTTGGAAGTTATGGCGGTCTATGCAGAGGTCTATGATTTTGCGGCCATTTTGCCCATCTCCGCCAAAACCGGCGAGGGGCTGGACGAGCTGATGACGGAGATGGAGAAATTTTCCGTCGAAGGTCCGCACTTTTTTCCGGACGACATGATCACCGACCAGCCGGAGCGGCAGATTTGCGCAGAGCTGCTGCGTGAAAAGCTGTTGATCTGTCTGGACAAGGAAATCCCGCACGGCACGGCGATTGAACTGACGCGCTTTCACGAGCGTGAGGACGGCGTTATCGAGATCGAAGCGACGATCTTCTGCGAGAAGGACAGCCATAAGGGCATCATCATCGGCAAAAAGGGCGCGATGCTCAAAAAAATCGGAGAACTGGCGCGGCAGGATATGGAGCAGTTTTTGGATGCCAAGGTATTTCTGCAGACATGGGTCAAGGTCAAGGAAAACTGGCGCGATTCCATGGCGCTGCTGCGCAACTTTGGATTCCAGAACGAGTGAAAGGGTGACAGACCGTGAGTGAGCAGTTTGTATTGCTGGGAGCCATGGACGAAATCTGGGCAAAAATGCTCATGGAGGTTTTGAAGGACAATCATATCCCCTGCACCGCCAAGCCGGTGTTTGGCTTTGCCCTGACAGCCAAGACCGGCGGCTCGGATCTATGGAAAATCTACGTCCCCGCTGAAGACGTCGAGCGCGCAAAAGAGCTCGTCGGCGAGCTGTTTTCCGGCGGCGGGGAAGCGGCTTTGGCAGAGCTGTTTGACGGAGAGGAAAACAAAAAGTAAGCACAGGCGCCTTTTCCTGTTTTTGCTATGACAAATTATCGAGCTGCGGCAAATACTAAAAGCGAGGTGATCGACGTGAAAACAGAAGGGCTTTGGAACGGTTTTTTTGAGACGGGCGACCCGGTCTGTTATCTGCTGGTGAAAAAGATGGAATGGCAGACACGCCGGGACAGGCAGAAAGAAAACAGGGAAGGGGAAAACCCCCGCCCTGCAGATTGATGGTTTACATAATTAGGTTTACAAAATATGTTTCAAACAACAAAAGCATTGGTGCTGCGCGAGGTGCGATACAAGGAGGCCGACCGCATTTTGACCGTGTTGAGCGAGTGCGAAGGCAAGCTGACGGTTAAGGCGCGCGGCGCGTTGAGAAAATCAAGCCGCACGGCCGCTGCCACCCAGCAGCTGACCTATGCGGAACTGACGCTTTTTGGCAACCGCGGCAAGTGGACGGTAAACGAGGGCAGCGTCATTGAGGGCTTCGAGGGTCTACGCGGGGATATTGAGGCGCTGGCGCTGGGCAGCTATTTTGCTGAGTGCCTCGAGGCCTTAAGCGTCGAGGAGCAGCCGGACGAGGCGATGCTGCAGCTTGGGCTTAACGCGCTCTATGCGCTCAGCCGACAGATGTACGATCCGGCAAAGATCAAGGCGGCCTTTGAACTGCGGCTGATGTGTCTGGCGGGCTATGCGCCGGATCTGACAGGCTGCGCCGCCTGCGGCAAAGAGCCGGAGGAGCCGGCGATTGACCTGCAAAATGGACGCGTTTTTTGCCGAAGCTGCCCCAAGGAGGGCGTCTGTGCGCCCTTGGATTGCGACGCGCTTGCCGCGATGCGCTATATTGCTGAGGCTCCCGCCAAGCGGCTTTTCTCCTTTTCGCTGGGCGGCGAATCGCTGCAGCGGCTGTCGGCGGCGTCAGAGGCGTATTTGCTTCGCCAGACGGAGCGGCGCTTCGGCACGCTGGATTATTACAAGCAAGTACGGATTACATAAGAGGAAAACATACCATGAGTTTTTTTGAAAAATCTTTATCGACCCTGGAGCTGCCGTCGGTTCTTGCGCTGTTGGCGCATGAGGCGGTCAGCGACACCGCGAAGGAGCGCGCGCTGGCGCTGCAGCCGAGCGCCGAGGCGGCGGAGGTCAAGCATCGGCTGGAAGAGACCAGCGCCGCCAAGACCATGATGGTCGTGCGCGGCAGTCCGTCGTTTTCGGGCATCAAGGATGTGCGTGCATCGCTGGCGCGCGCGGATCTGGGCGGCTCGCTCAATACGCGCGAGCTTCTGGATATTGCCCGCGTACTGCAGGCAGCGCGGCTGGTCAACGGATATCTGGCCGAGGACAGCGCGGGTAAAACGCCGATTGACGCTCTCTTTCATGCGCTGCATGCGAACAAGTATCTGGAAGAAAAGATCACAAACTCCATCCTTGGAGAGGACGAGATCGCTGACAGCGCAAGCCCCGAGCTTGCCAATATTCGCCGCCAGATGCGTGCCGCTGCCGCCCGCGCGCGCGACGCGCTGCAGAAGATCCTGTCCTCGCCGTCCTATGCCAAGGCTTTGCAGGAGTCGATCATCACCATGCGCTCTGATCGCTATGTGCTGCCGGTTAAGGCCGACCACAAGGGTGCGGTGCCGGGGCTGGTGCACGATATCTCGGCCTCCGGCGCGACGCTGTTTATCGAGCCGATGGGGGCAGTCAAGGCCAACAACGAGCTGCGGGAGCTGGCGGCCAAGGAAAAACTGGAGATCGAGCGCATTCTGGCGGAGTTGTCCGCCGACTGCGCGGAGCACCGTGAGGACATCAGCGAGGATTACGAGCTTTTGGTGCGGCTGGATCTGATCTTTGCCAAGGCAAAGCTTTCGTATAAGCTCAACTGTCAGGAGGCCTCGCTTGAGGGGGCCGGCATCACTCTGCGCCGTGCGCGCCATCCGCTGCTCGACCAGGCCAAGGCCGTACCGATCGACGTGGAGCTGGGGGAAGCCTTTGATACGCTGGTCATCACCGGCCCGAACACCGGCGGTAAAACGGTCTCGCTAAAGACCATCGGCCTGCTGGCGGCGATGAACCAGTGCGGCTTGCACATTCCCGCCGCTGACGGCAGCGCGCTGCCTGTGTTCAGCCATATCCTGGCCGACATCGGCGACGAGCAGAGCATCGAGCAAAGTCTGTCTACCTTTTCCGCGCACATGACAAATATTGTAAACATTCTGGAGGAGTGCGACGAACGCTCGCTTCTGCTCTTTGACGAGCTTGGCGCGGGAACCGACCCCACCGAGGGCGCGGCGCTGGCCATCGCAATTATCGAGTACGCCCGGCAAAAGGGGGCGATGATCGCTGCGACCACGCACTACGCAGAGCTCAAGGTCTACGCCACGAATGAAGCGGGCGTACAGAATGCCTCCTGCGAGTTTGACGTGGAGACCCTTCGCCCGACCTACCGCCTGCTGGTTGGAATCCCCGGCAAATCCAACGCCTTTGCCATTTCGCGCCGTTTGGGGCTGGGGGAGGACATCATTGACGAGGCGAAAAAGCGCGTCAACACCGAGAGCGCCAGCTTTGAGGCGACGATCGAAAAACTGGAGCAGACAAGGCTGCTGCTGGAAAAGGATCGCAGCGAGGCGGCCAAAAAGCTGCGCGAGGCGGAGGAGAGCGCCAAAAAGGCGGCTTTTCTGCGCGCGGAGCTGGAGGTGCGGCTGGAAAAGGCCGATCTCAAGGCGCGCCGCGAGGCTGAGCGTCTGCTCAGCGAGGCGCGCGAGGCAGCGGAGAGCACCTTTGCCGAACTCGATGAGATGCGCCGCCGCGCCAACGAGGATGAGGATGCGCAGCGTATCAACGAGGCGAGAAGCGAGCTGCGCCGCCGCTTGAATCTCGCGGAGGAGGAGCTGAGGCCCGCCGGCCTTCCGGTGAACGAGGAAAAGCCGGTTTCTGCCAGACCCATTGAGCAGGGGGATTGCGTAGAGATCCGTTCCATGGGCATTCAGGCGGACGTGCTCAGCGTTTCAGCCGAGCGCGTACTGACGCTGCGCGCCGGAATCATGACGGTGACTGCACGCGAGGACGAGGTGCTGCTGCTCGAGGGGAAACACGCACCGCAGAAGAAAGCGGTCGGCGGCGGTTTGTCGCCGACGCTGCGAACGACGGGGCTTTCTTCGGAGATCGACCTGCGCGGCATGGAGGCCATTGAGGCTGAGCTTGCTGCCGAACGCTACATTGACAGTGCGGTTATGGCCAAACTCAGCCAGGTCACCATTATCCACGGCAAGGGAACGGGTGCGCTTCGCACGGCCGTTCAGCAAATGCTCAGACGCAACAAACATGTAAAATCCTTCCGTTTGGGTCGTTATGGCGAGGGAGAGACCGGTGTGACTGTGGTCGAACTGAAATAAAATGCAGGTGCTGTTTTACTGATAAATGTGTAAAACAACGAAATGGTCGAAATCAGTTGACGATGCGGCGAAGATTTGCTAAAGTGTAGCATGTAGGAACAATATTTATGAATAGAAGTAAGGAGTGGCGAGTATGATTAGCAAAGAGGTCGTTATCAACAATCAGGTCGGCCTGCACGCAAGACCGGCGACTTTCTTCATTCAGAAGGCCAATGAGTTTAAAAGCAGCATTTGGGTTGAAAAGGAAGAACGTCGTGTCAACGCCAAAAGTCTTCTGGGCGTTCTCTCTCTGGGGATCGTCAAGGGTACAGCCGTGACCCTTATTGCAGACGGTGCGGACGAAGAAGAAGCGATCCAGACCCTGGCCGATCTGATCGATTCTAATTTTTCGGAGTAAATCAAACAACAAAGACCGGGGGCGTGTGTAAACACGCCCCTGTTTTCCCATCAGGAGAGTTTTGCCCTATGATCCAGACGCTGCGTGAAAAGGCCAATCAGCTGCCGCAGCTGCCGGGCGTATATATCATGCTCGACAGCCGGGGCGAGGTCATCTATGTCGGCAAGGCAAAAAAACTGAAAAACCGCGTAAGCAGCTATTTCCATGGTGAGCACCTGCCGAAGGTGGCCGCCATGGTGGAAAAGGTGGCGGATTTCAACGTCATCGTGGCAGCCAGTGAGTTTGAGGCCTTGGTGCTGGAAAACTCGCTCATCAAGCGCCACAAGCCGCACTATAACATCCTGCTCAAGGACGATAAGGGCTATCCCTTTATCCGGCTGGATCTGCGGGAAAACTATCCGCGTATGAGCGTCGTCAGCCGCGCGGGCAAGGATGGCGCGCGCTATTTCGGCCCCTTCGGCGGGCGAGGACAGTCATTCGCTATCATTTCGGCGGTTTCAAAGGCTTTGCTTCTGCCGGACTGCCGGAGATCGTTTCCGCGAGACATTGGCCGCGCACGCCCCTGCCTCAATCATCACATGGGTACCTGCGCCGGCTGGTGCATGGAGGGGCGCACGGAAGAGGAATACCGCCGCAGCATTGAGCAGGCGGCGCTGATTCTTGACGGCAAGAGCGCCGAACTGATTGATACGCTCCGTCAGCAGATGGAGCGAGCGGCGGAGGCGCTGCATTTTGAACGCGCTGCCGAGCTGCGCGACCGTCTTCGCGCGATCGAACAGCTGCAAAACCGCCAGCGTGTGATTGCCACCGCTTTTGCCGACACCGACGCGCTTGGCTTTTGCCGCGGCGCCAAGAGCTGCTTTGTCGTTCTGCATTTTGTCGATGGCGACATGGCAGGTAAGGATGTGGAGATGATGGACGAGCCTTTGGAGGAGGACGCCGAGGCTCTGGCCGACCTGTTGCGGCAGTACTACACCGGACAGCGCGGCTCTTGGCCGAAAACCGTTCTCGTGCCCTGTGAGATCGAAGATCGAGAGGAGTTGGAGAAGCTTTTGCGTGAGGCCGCCGGACGGCGCGTATCCATCGAACGGCCGCAGCGTGGCGAGCGTCTGCGCCTGATCGAAAGTGCGGCGCTCAATGCCCGCGAGGAAATTCAACGGCGCACCACGGCGGCGCAGCGACGCACGAAAACATTGGAGTGGCTGCAAAAAGCGCTGGAACTGGAGCGATTTCCAACGCGCATCGAGGCTTTTGATATCTCCAACCTCGGCGACAGCGGTATTGTTGCCGGTATGACCGTGCATGTGGATGCAAAACCGAAAAAGAGTGATTACCGACGGTTTCGGATTCAGAATCTGGTGCAGCAGGATGACTACGCGAGCATGTATCAGGCTGTCACACGTCGCTTTACGCACTATCTGGAAGGGGACGAACGCTTTTCTCCGCTGCCGGATCTGCTGCTGATCGACGGCGGCGAGCGCCATGCGGCGACGGCGGTGGAGGCGCTGCATGCACTCGGCCTGACGCTGCCCGTGTTCGGCATGGTCAAGGATGAACGGCATCGTACGCGCGCGCTTATCACACCGGACGGACGGGAGATCGGCATTCAAAACAAGCAGGCGGTGTTCTCACTCATCGGAAACATCCAGGAGGAGACGCACCGCTATTCGATCGAATATCAGCGCCTGCTTCGCCGCGAGGCCTATGGCTCCAGCCTGGACAAGATCCCGGGCGTCGGCGCCAAGCGACGTGATGATTTGATCCGGGCGTTTCACTCAGTGCGAGCGATCCGTGAGGTGGATGTAAAAACTCTTTCACAGGTTGTTCCCAAAAACACCGCGCAGGCGGTTTACGATTATTTCCACAAGGGGAAAGGAGAAGAGCCATGCGTGTTATCACCGGAAGCGCCCGAGGAAGAAGGCTGAAAACACCGGAAAACGACGCGATTCGCCCGACAGCCGACAGCGTCAAAGAGGCGGTATTTAACATCGTTCAGTTTGATGTAGAGGGGCGGCGGGTGCTTGATCTGTTTGCGGGAACCGGGCAGCTCGGTATCGAGGCGCTCAGCCGTGGGGCGGCAAGCGCGGTCTTCGTTGACCGCGACCGCGAGGCGGTGAAAATCGTAAAGGAGAATCTCCGTGCCTGCGAGCTGGAGGCGGTCGTCCGTCAGGAGGAGGCCCTGACTGCTCTGGGGCGAAATGAGCAGTTTGACCTCATTTTTATTGATCCGCCTTACGACGCCGGATTGTATACGCCGGTGTTGGAGAAAATCAAATCGGTTGACAAGCTGTCGGAAGGTGGTATAATAATCTGTGAAACTCGGCGCGATGAGCCTCTTCCGGCGCTGGAGGCGCCTTACGGCAAGCGCAAGGAATACCGCTATGGGAAAATCAAAATTACCGTATACACAAAGGAGAGCATGCTCTGATGCGAACCGCTATTTGTCCCGGCAGCTTTGATCCCATTACACTCGGACATTTGAATATTATCCGCCGGGCTTCGCGGATTTTTGATCAGGTGCTTGTGCTGATCGCGGTCAACGCCGGGAAAAAGAGCCCGATGTTTACCGTGGAAGAGCGTGTGGATATGGTGCGCCGCTCTGTGGCGCGCTATCCCAACGTCCTCGTTGACAGTTCCGATTGCCTGGTGGCGGAATATGCCCGGCGCTTTGAGAACGCAGTATTGGTCAAGGGACTGCGAGCGGCGTCCGACTTTGACTATGAATTTCAAATGGATCTCATCAATAAAAATATCAACCCGCAGCTGGAGACAATGTTTCTTACCGCCAGCGGGAAATATACCTTTCTCAGCTCCTCCGTTGTGCGGGAAATGGCGCACTACGGTGCGGATCTGAGCGGGCTGGTGCCCGACGAGCTGAAAGCAGAGATCGAAGAGAAAGCAAAAATAGGGAGGCAAAAGCATGGATAATCATAACGACGTTATCAAGCTGCTTGACATTCTGTATGGCATGATCACGGAGGCCTGGGGGGTTCCGTTGGGCAACGACAAGTGCATCATCGAGAGAGACAAGGCCGTGGAGATCATCAACGACATCAAGAGTAATCTGCCGTCGGAGCTGGCTGAGGCAAAGCGTCTCGTCACGGCGCGCGATGAGTTCATTGGCAGTGCCAAGCGCGAAGCGGAGGCTTTGCGGAAGACCGCGGAGGAAAAGGCACGCATGATGGTTGAGGAGCAGGAGATCGTACGCGCCGCAAAGCTGCATAGCGCCGAACTGATCAACTCCGCCGAGGTCAAATCCCGGGAACTGCGCCGTGTAGCCAGCGAATACGTGGATCAAATGATGTCTCAGGCCGAACGGCAGATAAGCGACGCGCTGTCTGCACTGCGCGGCTCGCATGCGGCTTTTAATGAAGCCGGAGGGAAAACCGAATAATAAGTTCGATAAGTCAAAAGCCTGACAGACCTTTTTCTTGTGTCTGTCAGGCTTTTATTTTGGCATATCTTGTGCTTGCCAGCGGCAAAAAATCCGCAAAAAAAGACAAAAAATTACACTTGCAATTTGCCTTTCCTCACCCTATAATTAAAGAGCGAAGTAGGTAATGGTGGAGTAAAATGGTGCGATTACCCAGCTGAAAGGAGGGGCGACCATGACAGGCGAATATCAGCATTCGCTGGACAACAAGGGGCGTTTGTTTATTCCCGCCAAGCTTCGTGATGAGCTGGGCGAGGTTTTTTTCCTTACGCTCTCCATGGATCGCTGCCTTTGCGCGTACAGTGCGGAAAGCTGGCAGGCTTTGAGCGAAAAAGTGAACGCGATGCCCTATGTAAAGCAGAGAAAAATGCGACCGCTGTTTGCTTACGCGGCGCGTTGTGAGCTGGATGCGCAGGGACGCGCTTTGATTCCGCAAAATCTGAGGGACTATGCGGGTTTCGAAAAAAATGTGACGGTTGTTGGCTGCAATAATCATGCCGAGCTTTGGAGCAGCGAGCTCTGGTCGGAGGTCTATGCCGTAGAGACGACGCCGGAAAATATTGCCGCCGTGATGGAGGAGTTGGATTTTTGATGGAAGCACCGCGCCACGTTTCCGTGCTGCTGCACGAATGTATCGACAATCTCGCCATCCGTCCGAACGGGATTTATCTCGATGGCACGCTCGGCTTGGGCGGACATTCCTTTGAGATCGCCTCACGGTTGCAGGCTGGAAGGTTGATTGGAATTGACCGCGATGAGACTGCGATCCGGCGCGCCGGAGAACGGCTTGCGCCCTTTGCCGATCGCGTGACGCTTGTCCACGGCAATTTTTCCGAGGCCGCTGAGATTTTAAAGCATCTCGGTATCGCTGCTGTGGACGGCATGTTGTTTGACCTCGGTGTGTCCTCGCCGCAGCTCGACGAAACGCAGCGGGGCTTTTCCTATATGGGGGACGCGCCTTTGGATATGCGTATGGATGCCCAAAGCACGCTGACGGCGAGAGAGATCGTCAACACTTGGACGCAAGAGCAGCTCAATCGCATCCTCTGGGACTACGGTGAGGAGCGTTATGCGCGCCGCATCAGCCAAAGTATTGTGGAGGCCCGTCAACAAGCGCCCATAGAGACTACCATGGAACTCGTAGAAATCATCAAGCGCGCGATGCCTGCTGCTGCGCTGCGCGAAAAGCAGCATCCGGCCAAGCGCAGTTTTCAGGCGATCCGCATTGCTGTCAACGATGAGCTGGGCGAGGTGGAGCGCATGATGGAGACGGCGCCGGACTGCCTTCGTCCGGGCGGCAGGCTCTGTGTTATCAGTTTTCATTCGTTGGAAGACCGTATCGTGAAAAACGGCATCGCTGCGAGAGAGCGCGGCTGCCGCTGTCCACGAGAAGCGCCCGTATGCACCTGCGGCTTTGTCCAGACGCTCAAAAGCGTTGGCAGAAAGCCGATCCTGCCCTCCGAGGAGGAGCTGCGGGACAATCCACGCGCACGGAGTGCCAAGCTGCGCGTGGCGGAAAAGCTATGACCGGCGATGATGAATAAAAAAACGTCCAGCATAGCTTTTCGTATGATCTGCATTCTGTTTTCTACCGTGCTGGCATTGATGACTTTGCGATGTGGAGTGGAATTGACGGTGCAGAGCGAGCGGATTGATCGGCTGCAGCAGGAAGAAAAGACGCTTCTGGAAGAAAATGAACGGCTGCGCGTACGACTTTCCTGCTCGATCGATCTGGAGGAGCTGGAGAAATACGCCGTTCAAGTGCTTGGAATGCAGCCGTGTCAGGGCGCTCAGGTGCATGTTATACACATCGTGGGATAAAGAGCCGGGTTAAATCCGAGAGCCGTGGAATATAGATAGAACAATCTATTCTTTCTGCGGGAGTGAGCAATGTCTGCTTTGACGGAAAACCGGGCTGCGGGCGGCCCGAGCCGCCAGCTTTTGCGGCGCATTTTATGCCTGATGCTGATCATTGGCATCCTGGGCTTTCCTGTTCTGATTTGGCGGCTGTACCGTCTTCAGATCACAGATCACGCTTATTATGAGCAGTTGGCTCTGGCGCAACAACTGCGCGAAGCGCCGACGGCGCTCTCGCGCGGGCGGATTTTTGACAGCCGGGGAAGACAATTGGCCGTGAGCGCCTCGGTTGACAACGTCTATGTCAGCCCGGCGGAGATTGAGCAATACGGAGAAAGTCGGGAACTGATTGCAAAAGGGCTTGCAGAGATCCTTGATTTGGATTATGATAATATATTGGATAAAACAGGACAGACAGGCTCCTGGTACGTGACGGTCAAGCGCAAGATCGAATGGGAAGAGGCACAGGCTGTTCGGCGCTTTAAAAGCGACAACAAGCTTCAGGGCATTCACCTGGAGCCGGACAGCAAGCGCTACTATCCTTTCTCCGGTCTGGCCTGCCACGTGATTGGCTTCGTTGGTATGGATCACACGGGGCTGGAGGGCGTCGAAGCGCGCTATGATGCGCTGCTTTCCGGCAGCGCAGGCAGAACGCTGCGCCTGACGAACGCCTATGGGGCGGATTTGCTGCTGCAGCAGTACGAGCAGTATGATCCCGGGGAAGACGGCTGCGATCTTGTTTTAACCTTGGATGCGAGCATCCAGTACTACGTGGAAAAGCATCTGAAGCAGGCGATCATCGACTACGATATCCAAAACGGCGCCGGAGCGATTGCCATGGACGTCAATAGCGGCGCGATTTTGGCGATGGCCTCGATCGACGGCTATGATCTCAATGATTTTCTTGCCGTCAGCGAGCGCGCGCAGGCTGTGGTGGACGCGGCGGCTACGCCCGAGGAGGCGGAGGCGCTGCTGCGACAGTTTCAGCAGCGGCAATGGCGCAACAAGGCGCTGTCCGACACCTATGAGCCCGGATCAACCTTTAAAATCATTACTCTGGCGATGGCGCTGGAAAGCGGCGCTGCGCACATAAACGACAGCTTTTACTGCGGCGGAACGGTGAGCGTCACAGGACGCACGAGCCCCATACGCTGCTGGAAGGATGGCGGACATGGCTCGCAGAGCCTGACGCAGGCAGTGCAGCATTCTTGCAACGCGGCTTTTGTCAATATTGGGCTGCGCGTCGGCGCCGAGCGCTTTTACCGGTATTGCGACGCCTTTGGCTTTCTGAAGCTGACGGACAATCCCGACGAAAATCTGACGGCGACAACCGGGATCGACCTTGCGGGGGAAAGCGGCAGTATCTGGTGGAGCGAAAATACTTTTTACTCAAAAAGAAATCTTTCACAGCTTGCGGCGGCCTCCTTTGGGCAAACCTTTACCATCACGCCGCTGCAGCTTATTACGGCGGTCAGCGCTTGCGTCAACGGTGGCGAACTGATGCAGCCGTATATCGTACAGCGTGTTGTGGATCCGGACGGAACGATCCAAATGGAGCACAGCCCGGAAGTTCGGCGGCGTGTCATCAGTGAGGAGAGCTCGGAAAAGCTGCGCGTTATCCTTGAGCAGGTGGTCGGCGATCCGAAAGAGGGCACGGGGCGCAACGCGGCAGTCTCCGGCTATCGCATTGGCGGCAAAACCGGGACCAGCGAAAAGGTGAGTTTTGAGGCTCAGACGGGGCAAAAGCAGTATATCGTTTCGTTCATCGGTTTTGCACCGGCGGACGCGCCTCAGATTGCGATCCTTGTATTTTTGGATACCCCGTCCAACGACTCCGGCATCTATATCAGCGGCGGTCAGATGGCTGCGCCTGTCGTGGGACGCATGATGGCAGATATTCTCCCGTATTTGGGGATAGAGCCGGAAAAGGAAACGAAGGAGACCGGGGCGGATACCGAGGTGCCGGAACTGCGTGGATTAAGCGCGCGCGAAGCGGGGGAGGCTCTGCAGGAGGCGCAGCTGCGTTACCGCCGGATCGGTGAGGGCGAACGAGTGACTGCCCAATTGCCCGCGCCGGGATTGCATATTGCGCGCGATACGGAAATTATTTTGTATTTTGACGCGCTCCCCTCGGAAGAATGGGAGCATATGCCGGAGCTGAGCGGCATGAGTTACGCGCAGGCGCGTGATTTGTTGTCCAGCCTCGGGATATTCATTCAAACATGGAGTCCAACGGACGATAAACAGCTGCAATGTGTTGGCAGCCAAAGCATCCCTGCCGGCGCTGCGGTTGGGCACGGCAGTGTTGTGCGCGTTGCGCTTGTCAGTACCGACGATGAGATGCTGGGAAGGTATTAAAACGATATGAAACTGAGAGAAGTAATCAAGGATTTGGATATTCTGGGCGGAAGCTGCGACCTCAACACCGAGATCCGCGGCGTATGCTATGACTCGCGCCGTGTGCAGCCGGGAGATCTCTTCGTTGCGGTGCGCGGCTTTGAGACCGATGGACACCGCTATATCCCGATGGCGCTGGAAAAAGGCGCTGCGGCGGTATTGTGCGAAGAGCTTCAGGCAGAGGGCGCGCCCTGTCTGCTCGTTGCGGACGGACGGCTGGCGCTGGCGTTGGCGAGTCGCGCTTTTTTCGGCGATCCGGCGGGACGGATGACGGTGATTGGCTTGACCGGTACCAACGGAAAAACCACCAGCAGCTATCTCATCAAGCACATGCTGGAGCAGGAGCTTGACGCCAAGGTCGGGCTGATCGGCACCAACGGCATAATGATCGGTGAGACCGTTCTCCCCTCGGAGCATACCACTCCGGAGAGCTATGAACTGCAAAAGCTCTTTTACGAGATGGCGGAGGCCGGATGCACGCATGTGGTGATGGAGGTCTCCTCCCATTCGCTTGCGCTGGAGCGCGTGGCGGGTATTCGCTATGCAGTCGGCGTCTACACCAACCTCACGCAGGATCATCTGGATTTTCACGGCACAATGGAGGAGTATGCCTCTGCCAAGCGCTTACTTTTCCGGCAGTGTTCATGCGCGTGGATCAACGCGGATGACGGCTGGGCCGATTTTATGATGCAGGACGCACCGTGCCCGATTCGCCGATTCTCCGCCGAACACAATGACGCTGAGCTTGTTGCCAAGGACATTCGCCTTTCAGCGACGGGGGTGCGTTTTGCCGCCGTGACGGATGGCGATCTGGCGCTTGCGCGTCTGGCCATTCCGGGCATGTTCTCGGTGCACAATGCGCTGGGAGTGATGGCTGTCGGACTGTCGCTGGGGCTGAGCCTGGCGCAGTGTGCGCACGCGCTGGAGACTGCCAAGGGCGTCAAAGGGCGCGTGGAGAGTGTGCCGACAGATGGGAATTATGCCATTCTGATCGACTACGCGCACACGCCCGACGCGCTGGAGAACGTTCTGAAGACGCTTAAAAGCGTAACGAAAGGACGGTTGATCGCCCTCTTTGGCTGTGGCGGGGATCGTGATCGCGGCAAGCGCCCACTGATGGGACAGATCGCGGAAAATAACGCCGATCTGTGTATCGTCACCAGCGACAACCCGCGCACGGAGGATCCAGAGGCGATTATCCGGGATATTTTGAGCGGTATGAAAGCCCGCCGGGAGACGGTCAAGGTCATCCCGGATCGCGTCGAGGCGATCCATTGGGCGATCGATGCGGCCCGTGACGGCGACGTAATCGTGCTGGCCGGCAAGGGGCATGAGGATTATCAGGTGATTGGGAAAACCAAGCAGCACATGGATGAACGGGAAATCGTCGCCGAGTACATAGAGAGAAGGAAACGAGCATGAGCATGATTTTAAAGATGAGCGCGGCGTTTGTGATCGCGTTGGTTGTGTCCACTCTGTTTGGGCGGATTTATATTCCCTGGCTGCACCGGCAGCGCGCGGAACAGCCCATCAAGGGCAACGGCCCGGAGTGGCACAAAAAAACGAAAAAGGGAACGCCGACGATGGGCGGCGTGATGTTCATTTTTGCCGTGGCTGTAAGCATCCTGACGGTGGGCTTTTCCACCATGATGCAGGGGGAATTTGCACATCTGTTCGTGTTTGTCTTTGCACTGGTCTTTGGCGCGATTGGACTGCTGGACGACTGGGAGAAGATCAAAAACCGGCAAAATACCGGACTATCCGCCCGCATGAAGTTTCTGCTGCAGTTGGCGGCGGCGCTGGCCTTTGTTGTTCTGATGCGGAATATCGGCCTGATCAACACCGAATTGTATCTGCCCTGGAATGGCGGTACGCTGCGTTTGCCGGAGTGGCTGTACTTTGTTTTTGCTGCTTTTGTCATTGTTGGCACGGTCAATGCGGTCAATATCACCGATGGGATTGACGGTCTGGTCAGCGGAACGAGTCTGCCCGTTTGCCTGTTTTTTGCCTGCCTCACGTTTTCCTGGGGCGAGCGATATCTTGCGCAGGGAATTTTTGCCTCGGCGCTTCTGGGTGGACTGATGGGCTTCTTGGTGTATAATTTCAACCCCGCCAAAGTCTTTATGGGTGACACGGGCTCGCTGTTTCTCGGCGGGGCGATTGCGGCGCTGGCTTTTGTCTATGACATGCCGCTGATTTTGCTGTCGATCGGCATTATCTACATTATTGAGACCCTGTCCGACATCATTCAGGTCGGCTACTTCAAACTCAGCCACGGCAAACGCGTCTTTAAGATGGCGCCCTTCCATCACCATCTGGAGATGGGCGGATGGACGGGAAAAAGGTGGAAAGAAAAGGAGCTGTTTTTCCTCTTTACAGGTATATCTTTGCTGGCTGCGATCATATCCTTTTTATGGGTATATCGGCGCTTTTAACGTGGCGTAGTAAAGTCGGGGAGGTGGGCGCGTGCGTTATGATGAGGCCCGCCTCACCGGCTTTTCACCTGCAAACAGCCGGACGCAGCGGTCCGGGTTTGACTGGCCGTTTTTCTTGCTTGTCATGAGTTTGCTTTTGATTGGTGTGGTGATGGTTCTTTCGGCGAGCTATCCGCGCGCCTATTACGACCCGGGCCATGTGACGGGCGGCAATGCCGCTTATTTCTTCGTCCGGCAGCTCTTATTTGCGTTGCTGGGCGTAGGGGCGATGTGTGTTGCGTCTGTTTTGCCAATGGGCTTTTACCGCCGTTACGCCTTTCACTTTTTCGCGTTGACCGTCGTGCTGCTGATGCTCGTCCCTCTGGTTGGTGTGCGCGCCAACGGTGCGCGCCGCTGGTTGGGCGTCGGAGGACTGACGCTGCAGCCCTCCGAGCTTGCCAAGCTTGCCGTCATCCTCAGCTATGCGGTACTGATATGCCGTTATCGAGGAAGAATGAAGACCTTTCGCTGGGGCATTCTGCCCTTCGCGGGTCTTCTGGCTTTGCTCGTTGGCCTCCTGGTGCTTGAGCCGCATTTTTCGGCCTCAATCATCCTGATCGCCATTGCGGGAGCGATGCTCTTTTTGGGCGGCGTGCGGCTCGGATGGTTTGCTGCTGCGCTGACGGCGGCGCTGGCGGGACTCGGTGTGCTTTTGGCATTTTTTCCTTACGCGTCTACTCGCATCGTTACCTGGCGCGACCCCTTTTCCAGCGCATCCGATGAGGGCTATCAGATCGTCCAGTCGCTCTATACCATCGGATCCGGCGGGCTCAGCGGTCTTGGCCTCGGCGGCAGCCGACAGAAGTTTTTGTATCTGCCCGAGGAACATAACGACTTTATTTTTTCCGTCGTTTGCGAGGAGCTTGGCTTTCTCGGCGCTTCGCTGATTTTGCTGCTATTCGCTGCTTTGATTTTGCGTGGCTATTGGATTTCCCTGCATTGCCGGGAGCGCTTTAGCAGTCTGGTCTGCGCGGGCATCACGACGCTGTTGGCTATCCAGATGTTTTTGAACGTGGCGGTGGTTACCAACCTTGTGCCCTGCACCGGTATTTCGCTGCCTTTTTTCAGCTATGGCGGTACGGCGCTTTTGATCCAGCTCGGCGAGATGGGGATTATCCTCAGTGCTTCGCGTGAGACCTTGATAGCAAAATAGACAGAGAGGAACCAAACGATGATGAAATTTGTACTGACTTGCGGCGGAACCGCCGGACATATTAATCCCGCGCTTGCGGTCTGCGGCCGCTTGAAAGAGCTGTACCCGGACAGCCGGTTTTTGTTCCTTGGCGCAGAAGGGAAGATGGAGATGGAGCTTGTTCCCCGCGCGGGCTATGAGATCCGGGCGCTGCCGATCACCAACATCAGCCGCGGCAAAAGTCCAAAGGCGATTGCACACAATCTGAAAACGCTTTGGAACGTCCATGCCTCCCGCGTTCAGACGCGGAAGATTTTGAAAGATTTTCAGCCGGACGCAGTGATTGGTACCGGAGGCTATGTCTGCTATCCTGTGCTGCGCGAGGCGGCGGCTTTGGGCATTACGACCCTGCTGCACGAGAGCAATGCCGTCCCGGGGCTTACAACGAGGCTGCTGGAAAAGCATGTCCGTCGCGTGATGGTCGGCTTTGAGGACAGTCGTGCAGCCTACAGCGATCCGGAGCGCGTCGCCGTGACCGGTACACCTGTGCGTGGCGAGTTCGATCAATGGAGCAAGGAGCAGGCGAAAAAGGAGCTTGGCCTTGCCGAAAATCAGCCGCTGGTGCTTTCTGTCTGGGGATCTCTCGGTTCGGGACACATGAATGAAATGATTTTGCAGATGATCCCTCTGATGCAGGGACAGACGGAGTTTCGCCTGATCCACGCGGTTGGCAGCAGAGACTATGCGGACTTTAGCCAAAAGCTCGAAGAGCGGCAGCTTGACAGCGCTGCGGCGGGGGTCGAAAACCGCGAATATATCTACGACATGCCGCGCGTGATGGCGGCGGCGGATCTGATTTTGTGCCGTGCCGGCGCGTCTACGCTCTCGGAACTGAATTACATGGGAAAGCCCGCGATCTTGATTCCATCGCCAAACGTGACGAACAATCATCAGGAGAAGAATGCCCGCGTACTGGAGCGCGCGGGCGGCGCAAAGGTCTTGTTGGAGAGCGAATTTGACGCGCAGAGCCTGCTGGATGAAATCCATGCGCTGCTCTCTTCCCCCGAGACGCTGGAGAAAATGTCGGAAGCAATGCGATCGCTGGCACAGCGCGACGCAACAGACAAAATCTGCGGAGAGATCCTGGCGCTGATAATGAAAGACTGACGGAGAACATCATAAAACCTCTGCGCATAGAATGGCTTGATTTCGATGCGCAGGGGGTTTTTTTATGGAAATATGGCATGTGCGCGAGACCAAAAGACTGGAAGGCGCCTGCTTTGTGCAGGGCTCCAAGAATGCATCCCTGCCGATCCTTGCGGCCTGTATCATCCGTCCTGTCCGGGTGGAACTGAAAAACGTACCGCAGCTGCGGGATGTGGATGCGGCGCTGCGGATTCTGCGGCATCTGGGCTGTCTGGCGGAGCAGCGAGGAAACGAGGTCTACATAGACTCCACGGGCTTGACGCGCAGTACCATTCCCCACGCGCTGATGGAGGAGATGCGCTCGTCGGTTATTTTCATGGGCGCGCTGATTGCACGCTGCGGAGAGGCGCAATTGAGTCTGCCAGGCGGCTGTCAGCTCGGCAAGCGGCCGATCGACCTGCATTTGTCCGCCCTTCGTCAGATGGGTGCTCAGATCGAGGAGGATCGGGGCGAGATCTGCTGCGGCAGCGCGCGGCTGCGCGGCTGCCGGATCGCGCTGCCCTTTCCCAGCGTCGGCGCGACGGAAAACGCGATGCTTGCCGCCTGTGCTGCCGAGGGAGAGACCGTGATCGAGGGCGCGGCGCGGGAGCCGGAGATTCTGGCGCTTCAGGATTTTTTGTGCGCGATGGGGGCGAGCGTATCCGGCGCGGGCAGCAATACCATTTGCATTTCCGGCATGGAAAAACGGGAAGCGCTTTCCTGGCGCATCGTGCCGGATCGCATCGTAGCAGCGACGATCGCATGCGCGGCAGCGGCAACGGGCGGAGACGTCGAGCTGCGGGGAATTGATCCACAGCAATTTTCTACCGTTCTCTACTTCCTAAATCAATCGGGTTGTGATATAATACACGGAAAGCGGAGCGTTCGTTTGCTTTCAAGCGGGCGGCTGCGGGCGGTGGGCGAGGTTATGACGGCGCCGTTTCCGGGCTTTCCGACGGATGCGCAGCCGGTGCTGATGGCTGCAATGCTGAAGGCGCGGGGCGAAACGCGCATCATCGAGACAATCTTTGAAAACCGCTACCGCCAGGCGCCGGAGCTTTGCCGGCTCGGCGCGGACATCACGGTCAATGGACGAGTGGCGGAGATCTGGGGTGTGGAGCGTCTGCACGGTGCGGCGCTTACGGCGACGGATCTGCGCGGCGGCGCCGCAATGATTATTGCCGGACTGTGCGCCGAGGGAGAAACGCTGGTGTGCGACGAAGGACACATTACCCGCGGCTATGAGGGGCTGGATCGGCGGCTGCGTGCGCTGGGGGCAGATATTTTTCTGGAATACTGATACGAAAGGATCAAATAAGCTATGGCGACCTATTCATCGGCTTTGCCGCCGGAGAGCAAGCATGGAGAATATATGAAACCCAGACGCCGCGGCGGCGTCGGCAGTCTGGTAAGCTTTTTGGCCGTTGTTGTCGGCATCATCTTCGTTTTGAGCGTACTGCTGCGTGTCAACGAGATCCGTGTGGAAGGCAATGAGCACTATACGCCGCAGGAGATTATCAATGCCACCGGCTTGGAGACCGGAGACAATATTTTCTTCTTCGATAAGTTTTCAACCATCAGCCGTGCCTACACCAAGCTTCCCTATCTGGAGGAGGTGACGGTGGAGCGCCGCCTGCCGGGAACCTTGACGATCCGCGTGGTGGAAAGCCGTGCGCTGGCCTATCTCGCTGTCGGCGATGAGGAGTGGACGATTGACCGCGGCTGTAAGATCCTCGGCAAGGCCGTGGAGGGCGAGACGGAGGAACTCATTCCGATCTACGGCGTTAAACCGGGTACGCTGATGATTGGCGAGCGCCTGCAGCGCGCCGACGGCATAGAAGAGCGCGTGGACTATCTGGCGGATCTCCTGTATGAGATCGAGGAGCGGGGCATGGCTTCTGACGTACACGGCATTGATTTTTCCGACACCATGAGCGTCAGCTTCAAATATAAGGACAAATATCAGGTCAGGATCGGCGGCAGCGAGCAGCTCGATCATAAATTTGCGATGCTGATGTATGTGCTGACCCAGGTGAAGGAGGGCGATGTGGGTACCATTGACGTCTCAAACGGCAATTCTGCCCGCTTTATCCCGAACTAATTTACAAAATCATTACAAAATTAGTCGCGAAAAGCAAAAAATATATTGACCGAATGAAAAAAATGTAATAAAATATGGGGTAGCAAATCAAATTGTACTATTCACATGCATTGTGGGGATACTATACATAGGGAGGCAAAAAGATGGATTTTAAAGCCGAAGCGGGCCCGGATAACGTCGTAACAATCAAAGTCGTTGGTATCGGCGGCGCGGGCAACAACGTTGTCAATCGCATGGTGAAAGCTGGCACACAGGGTGTCGAGTTTATAGCCATCAATACCGATAAGCAGGCGCTGGCTGTCTCTAATGCCGATCAGAAAATCCAGATCGGCGAGAAAATGACTCGCGGCCAGGGCGCCGGATCCGATCCGGAGATTGGCAAGCGCTCCGCCGAGGAGAGCCGCAACAACATTGCCAAGGCCATCGAGAACGCCGACATGGTGTTCATTACGGCCGGCATGGGCGGCGGTACCGGCACGGGCGCTGCGCCCACCGTGGCGGATATTGCCCGCGAGGCGGGCGTGTTGACCGTCGGCGTGGTGACCAAGCCCTTCCGTTTTGAGGGTAAGCGCCGTATGGACCAGGCCAATGACGGCATCAAGGAGCTGCTGGGCAAGGTGGACTCCCTGCTTATCATCCCGAACGATCGCCTGAAATACGCCACCGACCAGAAGGTTACGCTGGCCAACGCCTTTGAGATTGCGGACGACGTGCTGCATCAGGCTGTTACCAGCATCTCTGATCTCATTAAGAACACCGGCTTTATCAACCTCGATTTTGCGGACGTTACCTGCATTATGAAGGGCGCCGGCTTTGCGCATATGGGCGTCGGTCACGCGGCCGGCAAGGGCAAGGCGGAGGACGCCGCGCGCATGGCGGTTGCCAGCCCCTTGATGGAGACCTCCATCAACGGCGCGCACGGTGTGCTGATCAACATCACGGGCTCCGAGGATATGGGGCTGGAGGATGTCGAGGCGGCTGCCAATCTCGTGCAGGAGGCCGCGCATCCTGAAGCGAATATCATCTTCGGCGCAACCTTTGACGAGAGCATGCAGGATGAGATCCGCGTGACGGTTATTGCCACCGGCTTTGAAGAGAACGTCAATGCGCCAGCCGTGCCGAGCAGCGCGCCCGGTGTTGTGGCGCGTACCCCGGCAAGCCCGGAAAAACCTGCCGGACTTTTCTCCGGCGCCGCGGAAAAGGCTGCTGCGCCTGCTCCGCTGCCGATCGCTGAGGAGACGAGCGCGACAGAACGCACAGAAGAGAACGAGGAAGATACCTTTGATAAGATCTTCCGTATCTTCGACCACAAGTAATAATTATCAGACATATAGAACGATACGCCCACATCCAATGGATGTGGGCGTATCGCTCAAAGGAGGGAGGGAGCGTGTTGCAGGGGCTCGTTCAGGTGCTGCGCCGCTTTGGCTTATTATATGCGGAAAAGCGTCTCACGCGCGCGTCGGCGGCGCTGTCTTTTTTTCTTACCATGACACTCTTTCCGCTGCTGATCATTCTATATACGCTTCTCGGCAACAGCCACGACCGCATTGCACGGATCATCTCTTTTGCCAGGGAAATCTTTGCGGCGGATACGGCGGAGACGATTGCGGAGTTTTTGCAGTACGTTGCGCTCAATAACAGTCAGTCGATGATGCTGGCGGCGCTGTTTGTTCTGGTGAGTTCGGCCTCGGCGGCGGTGCGTACGCTTCAAGCAACGATCGGTGAGCTGCAGGGTGAGCATCGTTACACCGGACTGCGTGATTTTCTTTTCAGTGTGATCTTTTCGCTGCTGTTTGTGGCGGCGCTGTATTTTGCGATGCTCGTGATGCTGACGGGTAAGGATTTTCTTGCCTGGATCAGCGGCATGATTCCGGCGGTGGATTCAACGGGATTATGGCGCTATTTGCGATATCCGCTGCTGGCTGCCATCGATTATGCGATCATCTGCGGGGTATATGAGGTCTCCTTGCCGCGAAAGCAGCGCTATCCGATTTCCTTTGGCGCACTGTTTTCCACGCTGGCTATGGTGGGCGTTTGCATTGCGTTTTCCCTTTTTATCGGCGCATCGGCGCGCTATCCGCTCATTTACGGCTCGTTGGCTTCGGTGGTGCTGCTGATGATGTGGCTCTACACCTGCTGTTTGATGATCTACTGCGGCGCGGCGCTGAACGTGGCGCTGCGCGACGTGCGCCGCGAGCGGCGGCAGACGCGATTTGTTCCGGCGGCGGAGGAAAAATAAAAAGGGCGTGTTGCAAAATGCGCTTTTGGGGCTAAAGTCACAAAAGAACATCTCTATATAGTTACTGGGAACCGCCGATTTTGGCAGTTCCCAGTAACTTTTCTCGCAAATACTTTTTTGAAATTTATATTATGCAACACGCCCTTTTAATCCATAAATTTGTCGATGGCTTCGTTGAGCGCACTAAGCTGATTGGCGTCGTCGACGCTCAAGTCATGCAGGCAATGCTCCAGATGATCCTTTAAAATCACCTTGGCGGTGCTGTTGAGCGCAGAGCGAACGGCGGCCAGCTGCACCAGCACCTCGGTGCAGTCGCGCCCGTCCTCCACCATGCGCCGCACGGACTCCAGATGCCCGATGGCACGGGACAGACGGTTGAGAACCGCCTTGGTCTGCGTGTGTGGATGCGAATGGCTGTGGCTGTGCGCCGTGTGCGCATGTCCATGCGTATGCTCATGATCGTAATGTTCGCGTTCCTCGCGGACTTGCATGCGTCTCACCTCATTTTCTTATATAAACTATACCGCAAATCCTTTGATTTGACAAGCCCCGGCACAATCTTTGTCATGTGGACAGCTTTGGCGCGAATACGATGGTCTTGAGGTGAGAATATGATCGAGACCGCGCTGTTATTGCTGATGAATTCGTTGTGGCTGTTTCTGCGCATTGCGCCCGGCGGGAGCTTTCCGCGCCCTTTGAGCCAGGAGGAGGAAAAGGACTGCCTGGAGCGATGGGCGGCAGGGGATCTGGAGGCGCGCAATACTTTAATTGAACACAATTTGCGCCTTGTCTCCCATATTATGAAAAAGTATTATGCACAGGCGGACGATCTGGACGATCTGCTGTCTATTGGAACGATTGGGCTCATCAAAGGGATCGATAGCTACAAACCGGATAAGGGCGTGCGATTGTCCACCTACTGCAGCCGCTGCGTAGAAAATGAGATATTGATGCATTTTCGCGCCGGAAAGAAAAGCCGCAGCGACGTGAGCCTGTCCGACACGCTGGAGGGAGACGAGGACGGCAGCCTGTCGGTGCTCGACGTGCTGGCCGACGATGAGGACATGGCCGAGCGTATCGGCGACGCGGAGCTATGCCGGCAGCTGCGCGGCTTGATCGAGCGTGTGCTGGGGAGGCGAGAGGCGGAAATAATCCGTCTGCGCTATGGGATGTACGGCGGCGAGCCTTTAACGCAAAAGCAGACGGCCGAGCGCGTTGGCGTCAGTAGAAGCTATATCTCCCGCATTGAGAAAAAGGCGCTGGAAAAGCTTCGCGCGGCGCTGACACAGGAGGGGCTTTAGGTGTTGACACTCCGGCTTTTCCAATGCTATATTGAAGGTTAATCAAAGGAAAAAGACGATGCTGCAACCGTCGGGAATCGTCACGTGTCGCAGCAGACGGAGGAAGAGAGAAAATGATCATTGTTGTCAAAAAATCTGCCGCCGAGGAACAACTGCAAGAGCTGTGCGCCTATTTGCATGCGCAGGATCTTCGCACAGAGATTTCGCGCGGCGACGCCGTTACGCTGGTTGGCGTCGTCGGTGACAGCTCGTGCGTGGACGCCGATCGCCTGCTCGCCTGGGATATTGTTGAGACGGTTAAGCGCATCAGCGAGCCTTTTCAAAAAACCGGACGCCATAAGCATCCGGGGGATACGGTGGTTGAGATTGCGGGCGTAAAGCTCGGCGGCGGACATTTTGCGATGATTGCCGGGCCATGCTCGGTGGAAAGCCGAGAACAGATCCTATCCGTTGCGCAGGCGGTCAAAGCAGCCGGGGCAAAGATCCTTCGCGGCGGCGCGTATAAGCCGCGCAGCTCCCCCTATGATTTTCAAGGACTGCAGGAGGAGGGCTTGGCGCTGTTGCTGGAGGCAGGTAAAGCCTGCGCGCTTCCTGTCTGTGCCGAGATCGTCAGCGCGGCGCATTTGAAGGAATTTGAGGCTGTCGACCTGATCCAGATCGGCGCGCGAAACATGCAGAATTTTGAACTGTTGAAGGAGATCGCCCGCACGGGAAAACCCGTGCTGCTCAAACGTGGCTTTTCCGCCACGCTCAAGGAGCTTTTGATGGCGGCGGAATATCTGATGAGCGGCGGATGCGAGCAAGTCGTCCTCTGCGAACGCGGCATCCGTAGCTTTGAGACGCAGACGCGAAATACCCTGGATCTTTCGGCTGTGCCTGCGCTGCATGAATTGAGCCATTTGCCGGTCGTTGTCGATCCAAGTCATGCCACGGGGGCGGCGCGCTATGTGCCGCCGATGGCTCTGGCCGCAGCGGCTGCCGGGGCGGACGGCCTGATGATCGAGGTGCATAACAACCCGCGCTTTGCTTTGAGCGATGCATCGCAGGCTTTGACGCCGGAGCGATTTGCTCGGCTGGTATGTGCTGTAGAGCGCGTACGCGCAGCCGCGGCGGAGGATGGAGAACGGGGATGAGAGAGATCGTAATCCAGAGCGCGGCACCTTATTCCGTGCGTATCGGCGAGGGACTTCTGGAAAAAGCGGGCGCGCTGTCTGCACCGCTGATCCAGGGGAGAAAAGCGATGATCGCGGCGGGGGAGCAAGTATTTTCGCTCTATGGCGCTGCGCTGCGCAGCAGTCTGGAGGCAGCGGGTTTTGCCGTGTTTGACTGCGTCTATCCTTCGGGCGAAGAGGAAAAAACGCCGGAAACGCTGATGGCAATTATTGAAAGCCTTGCGCGGGCGGGCTTTTGCCGCGCGGACGCAGTTTTTGGGCTCGGCGGCGGCGTGACAGGGGATATGGCGGGGCTTGCAGCGGCGCTCTATCAGCGTGGGCTGGCTTGCATACTGCTGCCGACGACGCTTCTCGCGGCGGCAGACGCCTCCGTGGGCGGCAAGACTGCGGTGAACCTGTCGAGCGGAAAAAATCAGATGGGCGTATTCTCGCAGCCACGACTGGTGCTTTGCGATACCGGCTGCTTTCAATCCCTGCCGCCGGAGCACTGGAAAAATGGCTGGGCGGAGATTATTAAAACATCCTTTTTGCGGGAGGGGAAACTCCAAGACCTGCTGGCGGATGACGAGCCGGAGGCATATCTGGAGGAGATCATCGCGCTCGCGCTGCAGACAAAGGGCTCCTTTGCTGCGGAGGACGAACGGGATTGCGGTCGGCGTCGTCTGCTGAATTTCGGGCACACGGTCGGACATGCGATCGAACACGCAAGCGGCTACTGCTGGAGCCATGGTGCGGCAGTGGCGGCGGGCATGGCGATCATCACGCGCGCGGCTTATGCCAAAGGTCTTTGCGGCATAGACTGTGTGCATACGCTGGAGGCATTGCTTTCCCGCTTTGCGCTGCCTGCGCGCTGTGATTTTGAAAAAAATGTGTTGCTGGCCGCCATGCGCTCAGATAAAAAACGTCAGGATGAACACGTCAGTATCGTTGTACCACGCGCCTACGGACGTTGTGAAGTCCTTGTGCTGCCGTGGGGGGAGCTGGGCGACTGGCTCGATTTGGGCTTATGAGCATGGATTTACGGATAAAGCCGCGAAAGCTGTGCGGTACGATTTCGCCGCCGCCGGGAAAAAGCGAGGCGCAGCGATTGATCCTTGCCGCTGCGTTGGCAGAGGGCGAGAGCCGGATCGCGAACGTCGCGCTGTCCGAGGATATTAAGGCGGCGCTCTCTTGTGCGCGCACGCTCGGGGCGGACTGGGAACTGACCGGGCCGGAGACACTTTGTATCCGCGGAAACGGCGCAAGGCGTATGTCACCGGCTGTCTTTCCCTGTGGAGAATCCGGCGCCGTGCTTCGCTTCTTTCTGCCCGTCTCACTTGCGATCAGCGGCGGCGGGGATTTTTACGGACACGGACGACTGATGGAGCGCCCGCTGGATCCCTATCTTTGTGCGTTTGCCGCGCTGGGGCTCGCGTGGCGGCGAGATGGAAATTGTCTTTCCGTGCGCGGCAGGCTTGCGCCGGGCGAATACCGGCTGCCGGGCAATGTGTCCAGCCAGTTTTTCAGCGGCTTGCTCTTCGCCCTGCCGCTTTTGGGTAAACCATCGAGGCTGATATGGACTTCAGAGCCGGAATCGGCGGATTATATTGCTATGACTGTGGACGCGCTGCAGCGCGCCGGGATCGAGACGGAGCGTCTGCCGGACGGCTTTTCGATGACGCCGATGAAATATCGACCGTTTACGGTGCGCGTTGAGGCGGACTGGACGCAGGCGGCGGTCTGGCTGGCCATGTGTGAACTGGGAAATGAACTATGCGTAGAGGGGCTGAACGAAAAGTCTTTGCAGGGTGACCGCCGCGTACGCACTTTTTTTGAACAGCTGCGCGGAGATGGGGATAGAGAGATCGTGCTCTCGCAAAACCCGGATCTGCTGCCGATTTTGGCGCTGATTGCGGCCAAGCGGAGGGGAAAAACCGTCTTGTCGGGTGCAGCTCGTCTGCGTTATAAGGAGAGCGACCGTCTGCAAACGACTGCAGCCGTGCTGCGTTTGATGGGGGCGACGGTTTTGGAGCGTGCAGACGCGCTCGAGATCGAGGGACAGGCCTCGCTGTACGGCAACACAGAAATCGACTGCGCGGGAGATCATCGTATTGCCATGCTTGCCGCCGCTGCCGCGACAAGCTGTGAAAAAGAGATCATTTTGCGCGGCGCGGACTGCGTCAATAAATCATATCCCGATTTTTGGGGAGAGTATCAGCGGCTGGGAGGAGATTGCCATGTCGTCAAGCTGGGGTAAAAGAATCAGAATCAGCCTGTTTGGAGAGAGCCGCGGCGCGGCTGTCGGCGTCGTGCTGGACGGACTTCCGGCGGGCGAGGCGCTCAATCTCAAACAGCTGCAGCATTTCATGAGTCGCCGTGCCCCCGACGGGGACGAGCTGTCGTCGTCGCGGAGGGAGGCCGATGAGCCGAAGATTCTCAGCGGCCTGAAAAGCGGTTTTACAACGGGCGCGCCTCTGGCGATTCTTATAGAAAACAAGGATGCCGTACAGCCGGAGGGGGAGGATCGCACGCGTGTCCCGCGCCCCGGACACGCCGATTACCCGGCGCAGGTCAAATATCACGGCTATCAGGATGCCGGCGGCGGCGGACATTTTTCCGGTCGACTGACAGCGCCGCTGTGCGCGGCGGGCGGGATCTGTCTTCAGCTTTTAAACCGCCGGGGAATTACCATCGGCGCGCATATCGCGTCGATTGCATCGGTGCAGGACGAGCGTTTTAACGCTGTGCATCTGGAGCTGCAGACGCTGCAAAAACTGCAAAGCTTGCGCATGCCTGTTCTGTCTGCGGAAGCCGGAAATCAAATGCGCCGCGCGATTTTATGCGAGGCGTCAGACGGAGACTCGCTGGGCGGCGTGATCGAGTGCGCTGCGCTCGGACTGCCGATTGGCCTCGGCGGCGCGTGGTTCGGTGGTCTGGAGAGCCGCATTGCCTCGCTTGTCTACGCGATCCCGGCGGTCAAGGGACTGGAGTTTGGAGATGGTTTCGCGGCTGCCAACATGCGCGGCAGCGAGCACAACGACGCTTATGTGCTGCGCGATGGCGCGCTTGGCATGGAAACGAACCACGCAGGAGGCGTTCTGGGCGGGATGAGCACGGGTCTGCCGCTCATTTTCCGTACGGCCTTTAAGCCGACGCCCTCTATCGCAAAGCCGCAAAGAACGGTTGATCTGCAGAGCGGGGAGGAGACGACGCTTTGCGTCACAGGGCGCAACGACCCCTGTGTTGTGCTGCGCGCCGTTCCCGCCATAGAGGCAGCGACGGCGATCGCGCTGCTGGATGCGCTGCTGGAGGGATAAGGAATGGGTGAGCAGGAATTGAAGGATTTGCGCGACGAGATTGACAAGATTGACGATCGGCTCTTTACGCTCTTTGAGCAGCGTATGCGCATTGTGGCTAAAATTGCCGAGCAAAAGCGCGCGGCGGGTCTTCCCGTGCGCGTGAGAGCGAGGGAGGAAGAGCTGCTCGCGCGCCGCCGGGCGCAGGCAAGCGAGGACATGGCGGCTTATGTCGGGGGTTTTGCCAAGGCGCTGTTTTCGATCAGCCGCCGCTATCAGACGGCGCAGACGGAAAATAGTCTGCGCTGCGGATTGATCGGAGAACGTTTATCGCACAGCTATTCTCCGGCAATCCATGCGCGTCTGTCGGCCTATGACTACCGGTTGTTTGAATTGCAGGCCGGGGAATTGGAAGACTTTCTGAGCGTCGGGGACTTTGACGGCCTGAACGTGACCATTCCCTATAAAAAAGCGGTGATTCCCTTTTGCCGGGAGCTGACAGACATTGCGCGCCGCTGCGGCAGCGTCAATACCGTCTGCCGCCGTGCAGACGGAACACTGCTCGGCCACAATACAGACTACGAAGGTTTTTTGTTTTTGCTGGACAGACTGGGCGTGCGTGTGGCGGGGAAAAAGGCGCTGGTACTCGGCAGCGGCGGCGCTTCGGCAACGGTATGCACTGCGCTGCGAGATCGCGGCGCGCGTGAGATTGTCGTGGTTTCCCGCCAAGGGGAAAACAATTATGTAAACCTATATGAAAAACATGCGGACGCGCAGCTTCTGGTAAACGCTACGCCGGTCGGCATGTATCCGGAGACAGGACGCTGCTTGGTGTCAGTCGATAAGCTGCCGGCGCTTGAGGCGGTGGCGGATCTCATTTATCACCCGGCGAAAACGCGGCTGCTGTTGGATGCGCAGAGGCTGGGGCTTCCGGCGATGAACGGCTTGACGATGCTTGTCGCACAGGCGGCGGCCTCCTGCGAGTGTTTTACCGGGCGGCGTGTGGATCGCAGGGAAATTGAGGCTTTGTGCCGGGAAATCGAACAGGAGACAAAAAATCTGCTGCTGATCGGCATGCCAGGCAGCGGGAAGAGCACGATCGGTGCGGCGCTGGCGAAAACCATGGATCGTCCTTTTGTCGACAGCGACGAGCGATTGGAGAAGCTGGCCGGTTGCAGTATTCCGGAGCTCATTGCGGCCGAGGGCGAGAACGCCTTTCGTGAACGTGAGCACGAGGTGCTCGAGGAATTGACGAAGCAGAGCGGCATGGTGATTGCTGTCGGCGGCGGCGCAGTGCTGCGCGAAGATAATATCAATCTGATGCGTCAAAACAGCACGGTGATCTGGCTGCAGCGTGATTTGACGGCGCTCGCTGTCGTTGGCCGCCCTCTGTCGATAAAATACGGGCTTGACCAGCTCTACGCCCAGCGAGAGCCTCTTTACCGTAAGGCGGCGGCACTGACCGTGGATAATAACGGCGGCGTGTCTGACTGCGTGGAGCGTATTTTGGAGGCTTGCTATGAATAAAAAGAAAATCCTTGTCATCAATGGGCCGAATCTCAATTTGCTCGGGCTGCGCGAGCCGTCGATCTACGGGAGAAAGACTTATACGGAGCTTGAAGATTATGTTAACCAATGCGCGCATGCGCTTGGATTGGACGCTGTATTGTTTCAGTCCAACCATGAGGGAGTGATTGTTGACCGTATTCAAGCGGCCCTGGGGGAGGTGGACGGCATAGTCATCAACCCCGCGGCCTATACGCATACGAGCATCGCAATTCTCGATGCGCTCAAGGCAGTTGGTCTTCCGGCGGTGGAGGTGCATTTGAGCGACCCGGAGCAGCGCGAGCCGTTTCGCCGTGTGTCCTACACGGCGCTTGCCTGTGAAAGACGCTTTGTCGGCTGTGGCTTTGAGGGTTATCGTCTGGCACTGGAATACCTCAACGAGAGACTGAGTGGCAGAAAGGCTTGAAAAAAAACGGGCTTGATGATATAATACTACAAATTGGGCATGAAATAACCGAAGGGAGGGACGTATTTGCGAAATAAAAAGATAGGCCTGGTGTTGTTGGCGGCTGCGCTCTGCCTGGCGATTGCCATTATGATCAACACGCGGCAGGAAAAGACGGATACCGTGCTTTTTGGCGGCGCACAGGGCGGCATTTTGCAGGTGCGTGATGATTTTCCCGACCCGGCGGTGACGCCGGTTCCGGTGGATGACGGCGTGATCTGGCCCGATATCACGCTGCAGGAGCTGCAGGAAAACCGCCAGTTTGCCATTGTCAACGACAAGCATCTGCTGTCCTCCGCGTTTCAGCCGGAATGCGAAAAAATCAGCATAAGCAGGAGCGGTTTTGAGGTAAACGCGCTGCCTTATTTGGAAGAAATGCTGCAGGATTTGCGCGATCACGGCTATACGCCCTATATTGCGGCGGCCTTCCGTGCCTATTCCCAGCAGGAGATCCTGTTCAACGGCAAGGCCAGTCAGATTGCCGCCGGCATGCAGCCGCCGGTAACGGACTATCTGGATCCTCGCTATCAGGAGGCGGTTGCGACCGCGCGCACGATTACGGCCTTTCCCGGCAGCAGCGAGCATCAATTGGGGCTTGCAGTGGATATTTTTGACCGCGAGCGTTCCTCGCATGATTACAGCAGAATGGATCAGGATTTCTTTGCCTATCTTGATTCCATTTGCGCCGACTACGGCTTCATCAAACGCTATCCCACCAATAAGCTGCCGCTGACAGGCTGGGATGAGCCCTATCACTACCGCTATGTGGGCAAGGAGATCGCCAAATTTGTGATGGACAACGGTATCTGCTACGAGGAATTTTACGCGCACTATGACCCGGATTTTGAGTTTTAAGTGCGACAGGGAAGAAAAACAAGTTTTCCCAAAAAATGCTTGCAAAGCACGGGTAAAAGTGCTATATTAGTACAGTAAGGATTATGGTATTGTCAGAGTGGGTCAACGCCCACTCTTTTTTACGAACAATATCAAGCGCTAAAGATGGAAGTGATTGGTAAATGAGTAAAGTGACCGAGCGCGTAACCGCGCTGGTACAGCCTGAGATTGAGGCGGAGGGCTGTTCGCTGTGGGACGTGGAATACGTCCGGGAGGCGGGTACCTGGTATCTGAGAATCTTTATTGACAAGGAGGGCGGCGTCGCCATTGACGACTGTGAGCGCATCAGTCGCAGACTGGATCCCTTGCTGGATGAGGCCGACCCTATTCCGGACAGCTATGTTTTCGAGGTCGGCTCAGCCGGCGCAGACCGGGAACTCAAGCGCCCCGGAGATTTTACGCGCTATATGGGCAGCGAGGTTGACGTCCGGCTCTATCAGCCTGTGGATGGCAGCAAGCTTTATACCGGTAAGCTTTGCGGCTATGAAGACGGGCGCGTGACGATTGAATTGGCCAAGGGGCAGCGCAGCTTTGACAAGTCGCAGGTCGCACAGGTCCGGCTGCACCTAAGCATCGGATAAAACAAAAAGACGAAAAAAGACGATAATATAAGGGGAATAAAACAATGAATGCTGAATTTTTCCAGGCCATTGAGGATATTGAAAAAGAGCAGGGAATCCCGCGTGGCTATATGTTCGATAAGATCAATCAGGCGATGCTGGCGGCCTTCCGCAAGGACAATCCCGAATGTGAGGACAATGTCTTCGTCGATATGGATGAGGAAAAGAAGCGCATAGAAATGTATGTGCGCAAGCGCGTCGTCGAAGCGGTGGAAGATCCCAGCCATGAGATCATTCTGGACGCGGCAAAAAAAATCAGCCGCCGCGCCAAGCTCGGCGATGAAATCAATATCCCGGTCGATACCAAAAAATTCGGGCGCATTGCAGCGCAGGCTGCCAAGCAGATCATCACGCAGGGCATCCGTGAGGCCGCCAGAGGAATCATCTATGAGGAGTTTACTTCCAAAGAGCATGAAATTCTGACCGGCGTCGTTTCCCACATCGAGCCGAGAACCGGCTCCGTGTCGATCCGCATCTCCTCCAACAGCGAGTTTACCGAGGCTATGCTCTCGGCCAACGAGCGCATCAAGGGAGAAGAGCTGCATGAGGGCGATCGCATTAAGGTTTACGTCGTCGAGGTACGCAACTCCACCCGCGGGCCGCAGGTGCTCATCAGCCGGACGCATCCGGGGCTTGTTAAGCGCCTGTTCGAGCTGGAGGTACCGGAAATCTTTGACGGCACGGTAGAGATCCGCTCCATCGCGCGTGAGGCTGGCAGCCGCACCAAGATGGCCGTCTGGTCGGCCGATCCAAACGTCGATCCGATCGGCGCCTGCGTTGGCCCGCGCGGCGGGCGTGTGGCGAGCATCGTCGATGAACTCGGCGGCGAGAAGATTGATATTATCAAATACAGCGAGCAGCCGGAGGAATACATCGCCGCTGCGCTCTCGCCCTCTGAGGTTGTCGAGGTGACGATGCTGGAGGACGGAAAGAGCTGCCGCGTCGTGGTGCCGGACAATCAGCTGTCTCTGGCCATCGGCAAGGAAGGGCAGAACGCCCGTCTTGCGGCAAAGCTCACCGGCTTTAAAATCGATATCAAGCCGGAGAGCGAGGCGTGAAACCAAATTCGGAGTTCGGAATTCGTAGTTCGGAGTTCGGAATTCGGAGAAAAAAACAAAATCGAAGCCCAGCGAAGCGGGTTCGATTTTGAGAGGACGAGCAGCGGAGCGAGCTTTTGAGCTTGCGAGGAAGCGAGGAGATGCGGAGCTTGCGAGGACGAGGGGGTCGTGTTCTGTGCAAAAGAAAATACCCGTGCGGCAGTGTCTCGGCTGCCGGGAACACAAACCGAAGAAAGAAATGATGCGGATCGTGCGATCCCCCGAGGGAACGCTCAGTCTGGATCTTAAAGGCAAGGCATCCGGGCGCGGCGCCTATCTCTGCCCGGAGGAGGCCTGCTTGAAAAAAGCGATGAAGAGCCGTGCGGTGGAACGGGAACTGCACTGCCCGGTACCGCCGGAGCTCTATGAGCTTTTTCGGGCGCAGATGGAGGCGGAGCAATGAGAGAGAAAGCTTTGCATTTGCTTGGCCTTATGCGCCGGGCCAATGCGATACAGATTGGCGAGGACAAGGCCGGAGCGGCGGTACACGGCGGAAAAGCTCGGCTGCTGCTTTTGGCGAGCGATGCGTCCGATAATGCCAGACACAGGGCGGAACAGTTTGTCAATGGACGGCGTACGCTGCTGTTGGAGCTGCCCTTTACAAAAGCAGAGCTGGCCGGAGCGCTGGGTGTTAGCGGCGGCGCGATGGCGGCATTGACCGATCTCGGCTTTGCCAAAGCTTTGATGGATATTCTCGCGGCGATGCAGCCGGAACGCTATGCTGCCGATGCTGAGGAGATCGCACGGCGGACAGAAAAGGCGCAGCGCCGGAAAAAGGAAACAGCGGCAAAACGCAAGATGAGCACAGGAAAGAGGAGGACGAAAGAATGAGTATGATCAAATATCGCGTGCATGAGGTGGCTAAGGATTTTGGCGTGGGCTCCAAGCTGATCACCCAGATCCTGACCGACTATATCGCGCCTCCTAAAAACCATATGCAGGTGCTGGAGAGCGGAGAGCTGGACGTCATTTTTGAATACATGACCCAGCATAATCAGGTGGAGAGTCTGGAGGAGATTTTCAAGGTTGAGCCCAAGGCTATGACGGAGAAAGCGCCGGAAGCAGAGAAGCAGGCGTCTGTGGAAAAGCCGACAGAGGCTGTCAGCCAGACAAAGAGCGCACCGCAGCAGACACAAAAGGCGCCTGCCGCACAGCCGCGCAGCGAGAAGCCCAACAAGCCGCACACGCCGCGTCAGGTGGCGGAAAAGCGCGTCGTGGATACTCGCGGCGGCGCGGCGGTGAACATTGAGAAATACAACGAGAAGTTTGAAGACCTGGCAGGTGCCCGCGGCAACCAGGCCAATATGCAGCGCAGCAACAAGGAAAAGTTCACCAATAAAACCAAGCAGCGTCAGGCGGCGCAGAGCTCCAACAAGCGCCGTCAGGAAGAGCGCGATAAGATGCAGAAGCTGCATCTGGAGATTGCGAAGAAGCAGCCGGTCAAGGTACAGATTCCTGACGAGATCGCGGTGGGTGAGCTGGCCTCTCGTATGAAGAAAACAGCGGCTGAGGTTATTAAGCAGTTGTTTAAGCTGGGCGTGTTCGCCTCTGTCTCCGAGGTGATCGACTATGACACCGCGGCGCTTGTCGCCATGGAGATGGGCTGCAAGGTCGAAAAAGAAGTCATTGTTACCGTGGAAGAACGCCTGATCGACGACCACGAGGACGCGCCGGAGGATTTGCAGTCCCGCGCGCCCGTTGTTGTGGTCATGGGTCACGTTGACCATGGCAAGACCTCGCTGCTTGACTACATCCGTCACGCCAAGGTTGCTGCAGGCGAGGCCGGCGGCATCACCCAGCATATTGGCGCCTACACCGTGGAGATCAACGGCAGCCCGATCACCTTCCTGGACACCCCGGGCCACGAGGCCTTTACCTCCATGCGCGCCCGCGGCGCCATGGTCACCGATATTGCGATCCTGGTGGTTGCGGCGGACGACGGCATCATGCCGCAGACCATTGAGAGCATCAACCACGCCAAGGCGGCGAACATCCCCGTCGTCGTGGCAATCAACAAGATGGACACCGTCGGCGCCAATCCCGAGCGCATCAAGCAGCAACTGACCGAGTACGATCTTGTCAGCGAGGAGTGGGGCGGCGATACCATCATCTGCCCGATTTCCGCCAAGACCGGCACGGGCATTGAAAGTCTGCTTGAAAATCTCGTCATTTTGGCGGAGGTGCAGGAGCTGAAGGCCAACCCGAATCGTTCCGCCAAGGGCACCGTTATCGAGGCGCGTCTGGACAAGGGCCGCGGCCCGATTATGACCGTCCTGGTACAAAACGGCACGCTGAAGATGGGCGACATCATCATCGCCGGTACGGCGGTCGGCCGTGTGCGTACGATGATCAACGACAAGGGACAGCGCGTGACTGAGGCCGGTCCCTCCACGCCGGTGGAAATCTCCGGCCTGTCCGAGGTGCCGAGCGCGGGCGACGTCTTTAACGCTGTTTCCGACGAGCGCATGGCGCGCGAGCTGGCGGAGGAGCGCCGCATCACGCAGGCGAACAATGCGCTGGGCACGGCGAAGAAGGTCAGTCTGGAGGATCTCTTCAGCCAGATCCAGGCCGGCGAAATGAAAACGCTCAACCTGATCGTCAAGGCGGACGTACAGGGCTCTGCGGAGGCGGTCAAGAGCTCGCTGGAGAAGATCTCCAACGAGGAGGTGCGCGTCAAGGTTATCCACAGTGCGGTCGGTGCGATCAACGAGAGCGACGTTATGCTGGCCGCTACCTCCGGCGCGATCATCGTCGGCTTCAACGTCCGCCCGGACAACGCCGCCCGTGACAGCGCTGCGCGCAGCAAGGTGGATATGCGGATGTACCGTGTCATCTACGACTGCATCAACGAGATCGAGGCGGCCATGAAGGGTATGCTGGCGCCGAAATTCAAGGAGGTCGTCATCGGCCACGCCGAGGTGCGCGAGACCTACAAGGTTTCCAAGGTCGGCACGGTCTGCGGCTGCTACTGCACGGACGGCAAGATCCAGCGCGGCTGCGAGGTGCGTGTGCTGCGAGACAACATCGTGATCCATGAGGGTGAGTTGGCTTCGCTGCGCCGCTTCAAGGACGACGTCAAGGAGGTTGCCAGCGGCTACGAGTGCGGCATGCAGGTTGAAAAATTCAACGACATCAAGGTCGGCGACGTGATCGAGTGCTTCGTCATGGAGCAGATCAAGCTGTAAGAAGCAGGATAGTTTGACCGGCCGGTTCTTTGAAGCAATATAATATATAAGCAATAAAAGCCACCTCCGGTGAATGTGTACTTTATGTACATTTCACCGGAGGTATTTTTTGTGGGGTAGTGCGGCGTGGATGTCGCGGGTGAGAGCCTGAATTATGTTTTTTGGTCGGAGTCGTTCCATGAACTGCTCCGACCATTTTTTAATACTGAGCCTGATGACTTTGTTTGCGTTAAATTAATATTCATAGTATCTGCGTTCTGTTAAACAATACTGTTGGACTGTGGAAAATAGAAATGGATATTTATAGACTATATTGAAAGAATGTGAGGTAGATACTATGAGTCAATTAACAAAAGTTGTGGGACAGCGGATACGCAACTATCGACTGCAGGCTGGTTATAGTCAGGAGAAGACAGCGGAGCGTTCCGGCTGCCATCCAACCTATATCGGGCAACTGGAGCGTGGCGAGAAGAACGCGACGATAGAGAGCATTGGCAAAATAGCAAAGGCACTGGATGTTTCTTTATCAGCGCTTTTTGAGAATATTGATGCGCAGGATGCAGACGGATCAAATATTCCACAAAAATGTTATGAGCTGCTGCTGACAAAAACAAGAACAGAGCAAGAGCAGATTTATCGAATCATCCTTGAATTGGATAAATACAAGGGCATTCGCATGTAGGGGCGTCAGGGGATGATAAACAAAAAGAGGACGGTTGTGATATCACTTACCGTGATGCTGCTTGCGATAGGCTTGAGCGGGGCTTTTTTTGTTTGCGGCAGCGGAAAAAGAGAGATTGTGGAAACACACGACTCTGTATCGTTATGGTGCGAAGAACCACAGCCGACACCTTTGCCGGCGAGCGCGCCCGCGCCTGCGCCGGCAAGCGCGCCGACGCCAACGCCCTCTCCCGTGCCGGACGAAGCGTCGCTGGCGCAGAGACAGGCGGCGCAGCTTGAGAAGCTGGAGGAAATCTTCTGCCGGGACGGAAAAAAGCCAAGCTTTCAGGTGTTTCCCCGCAAGGCAGCCGGCGCCTTTGTCCAGTATGGCGGGGTCTTTACCATCGGCGTACCGGAGCATTGGGACGAGGGCGAGGTGGATCTGGTGCTGTTTTTTGACCCGGACGCGCTGCCCTACCGGGGAAGAAGCTATTACGGCGGGGAAGTGGATAATCCCTTTGTCTGCGCGGAGGACCGGATCGACTGTGTGATGGACGAAAACCCGGACGCCGTGGTGGTGATGATGAGCTGCCAATGGGGCGGCACCTATATGCTGAAAATGCTGGATGCGGTCGACCGGCTCGGCGTGCAGGCGTACCGCCGTGTCGTCAGCGCCGGCTGGAGCGCCGGGGGAAACCGGGCGCTCTCCTGCGCCGCTGAGATCCTTGAAAAGCATCCGGACATGGGCGTGCCCCTCATCTTGCTCAATGACTGCAACCACACGGAGCTGGTCGAGGCCACGGTCTTCAACACCTTGGCCGAGCACGAGGTCAAATGCCTGCTGTTCACCTCCAACGAGCAGGGGGCGAGAGGACATAAGCTCTATGGGCTTCTGCGGCGGCAGATACCGATAGCGATCGTTTATGCGGAATTTGAGCTTCAGCCGGAGTCTAACATGCACATTGACCGTCTGTATCTGGGCTTTGCGGAAAACCTGTTGGGCTATGTCCTGGGAAATATCCCGGAGCTGCCGGCAGAGACCTATGGCGCGCAGTATCGCTACGGCTACCACGACTATGAGAAGGATACCACCGTATATCTCACGGCGGCGGAGGTATATAGACTGCTCGAGCAGCCGGCGGCGCAGCATGAGCCGAAAAAATGACAAATATCGCACGATTTGATTGACTTTTATTTCACATAAGTCTACAATATAATCAGCGGCAACAATTTTCCGCCCGCAAGCGGAAATGAGAGGTTATGTGAAGATGAAAAACATAAGGCCTTATCTGATCATATTGTTTGCGTTGATCTTGTGCACAGGCTTATTGAGCGGCTGCGCACTTTGGGAAAAGCCGGACGAACCGCTGATGTTTCTTCCCCCTACGCCTACGCCCGAGCCCCCCCCGGAGCCCACCCCGGAGCCCACCCCGGAGCCCACCCCGGAGCCCACCCCGGAGCCGACGCC
>JAFWVV010000077.1 GCA_017518225.1 Oscillospiraceae bacterium
AGCAGAGCTTGCCGTTGACGGTGCGCAGGCCGGTCTGCATGTTGCCGCCGGAGGTATGGAAGAAGTAGTTTTTGCCGTTGACGGTGGTATAGCCCTTGGAGACGCCGCCGCCGGAAAGGAAATTGTAGGTGTGACCGTTGTTGGCCTTGATGAGGCCGTACTTCTGTTCGCCGGTGGACGGATCAAAGTAGCAGAGCTTGCCGTTGACGGTGCGCAGGCCGGTCTGCATGTTGCCGCCGGAGGTATGGAAGAAGTAGTTTTTGCCGTTGACGGTGGTATAGCCCTTGGAGACGCCGCCGTCGGCAAGGAAGTTGTAGGTGTGACCGTTGTTGGCCTTAAGCAGACCGGTTTTCTTTTCGCCGGTGGAAGGATCGAAATAGTACAGCAGTCCGTTAAGGGTTTTAAGCCCCTTGAGCGGCTGCCCGGTGCTCGGGCTGATGTAGTAAGTCTTTCCACCCGTGGTGTACCAGCCGACTTTTTCCACAACACGCACAAGGCATTGCGCCGATTTGCCATTGGAGCTGGCCGTTATGGTAGCTTCCCCGGCTTTTACACCGGTTACAAGACCCTTGGCGCTGACGGTTGCCACAGCGGTGTTGGAGCTTTTCCATGTAACGGAGGAGGTGGCGTTCGATGGCGTAAGCGTCGCGGTGATTGTCTGCGTCTTTCCCTTGACAAGCACAACAAGGGAGGGCACGGAAACAGACGTTGCGTTTACCGTAGCCGCATAGACCCGGGTCGGCAAGAATACGGACAGCGTTGCCGTCAATACCAGTACCATAACCAGGATCAGAGATAGGCCTTTCTTTTTCATAATACCTCTTGCCGGTAGGCGCCGGCGCCAATGTAGATCAAAAGCGGAAGCCCCTGTTTTTTCCGCTTCACAACAAAGTGTGTGCGCCAAGGCGGATAGGAGAGCGCATGGCGCAAAGACCGGAATGCAAGAAAAAGCGTCGATGCGCACGACAGTTTTTCCTGTGCCGAATAGCCGGATTACAGCACGGTGAAACAATCACAGGCAATCCGATCAATCTTAATATGCATTATATCATATACGCTTTATAATTGCCACCTTTTTTTGGAAAACAGTGCATGTGGCGAAACCCTGCAAAAAAGCGAAAAAAGCCTCAAAACGAAACTCGTTTTGAGACTTTTTTCGGCGATCATCCTTCAGTCGAGAATATCGACGGAGATCTTTTTGCCCTTTCGCTGGGCGACGGCCTTCATCAGGATGCGGATCTGTTTGACGATCCTGCCTTGCCGGCCGATGACCTTGCCCATATCGCCGTCGGCGACGCGCACCTCGTACACGGTCTCGCCGTCGGCCTTGCGCTCGGTCACAGAGACCTCGTCGGGATGGTCGACCAGGCTCTGTACAATATAGGTCAATAACTCTTTCATTGCCGGTTTATTACTCCTTGTTTCAGGCCTCGAGCTTCTTCAGCAGGCCGCGAACGGTGTCGGTGGGCTGAGCGCCGTTCGCGATCCAGTACTTGGTGCGCTCCATGTTGACCTTGATCTTCTCGCCTTCGGCCATCGGGTCGTAGGTGCCGAGTTCCTCGATGAAGCGGCCGTCGCGCGGGCTGCGGGAGTCAGCGACGATGACGCGGTAGTAAGGAGCCTTCTTGGCGCCCATTCTGCGCAGTCTGATCTTAACCATGTGTGTTTTCACCTCCATGTATTTTCTGTTGTTTATTACAAACGCTTTGCGTTGGTAAACGAGAAATCAGAAGCCGAAGCCGCCGAGGCCGGGGAAGCCGCCTCCGCCGAATTTGCCAAATTTGCGCTGCAGCTTCTTCATGTTCTTGCCGCTGAACTGCTTCATCATCTGCTGCATCGACTCAAACTGCTTGAGCAGGCGGTTGACGTCCACGACGTTGACGCCGGAGCCGGCGGCAATGCGCTTTTTGCGGCTGGAATTGAGGATGGATGGATTTTCGCGCTCGGCCGGGGTCATCGAGCGGATGATCGCCTCCTGGCGCGCCATGGCCTTCTCGTCGATCTTCGCGCCCTTGAGCGCCTTGGCGTCCATGCCGGGGATCATGCCCATCAGGCTCTCAAGATCGCCCATATTCTTGAGCTGATCCATCTGGTCGAGATAGTCGCTCAGGGTGAAGCGGTTGGCGCGCAGGCGTTCGGCGGCCTCCAGCGCCTTTTTCTCGTCAAAGCTCTGCTCGGCCTTTTCGATCAGCGTCAGCACGTCGCCCATGCCGAGGATGCGCGAGGCCATGCGGTCGGGGTGGAAGGGCTCGATCATGTCGAGCTTTTCGCCCACGCCGACGTATTTGATGGGTTTTCCTGTCGCCGCGCGGATACTCAGTGCCGCGCCGCCTCTGGCGTCGCCGTCGAGCTTGGTGAGCATCACGCCCGTCACGCCCAGCGCCTCGTCAAAGGCGGTGGCGGCGTTGACTGCGTCCTGACCGGTCATCGCGTCGATGACGAGCAGGATCTCGGCGGGCTGCACCGCGTCACGGATATTTTGAAGCTCCTGCATCAGCGCCTCGTCGATGTGCAGACGCCCGGCGGTGTCGAGAAAGACGATGTCGTTGCCGTGCGCCCTGGCGTGCTCGATGGCGGCTCTGGCGATTTCAACGGGCTTGGTCTGTCCCATCTGAAAGACCGGCAGATCGAGCTGCTTGCCGACGGTCTCGAGCTGCTGGATCGCGGCGGGACGGTAGATATCGCAGGCGACGAGCAGCGGACGCTTGCCCTGCTTGCGGATGTATCCGGCGAGCTTGGCGCCGTTGGTCGTTTTGCCCGCGCCCTGCAGACCGACCAGCATCACGACGCTCGGCAGCTGGGAGCTGATGTTGAGCTTTTGCGTCTCGCCGCCCATCAGAGCGCACAGCTCCTCGTTGACGATTTTAATGACCATCTGCGCGGGGTTGAGCGCCTCCAGCACGTCGGTGCCGACGGCGCGCTCGGTCACGGTCTTGGTGAAGTCCTTGACCACCTTGTAGCTGACGTCCGCCTCCAGAAGCGCCATGCGCACCTCGCGCATTGCCTCCTTGACGTCAGAGGGCGTCAGCCGCCCCTTGCCGCGCAAGCGCTTAAAAGCGGCATTCAGTTTTTCGGAAAGGCTTTCAAAGGCCATCTTACAGCTCCTTGTCCCTCAGGCGGCGCAGTTCGGAAAAAAGCGCCTCGGCCAGCGGCCGCGCCGAGCCCTCCACGCGAAGAGCCAGCGCCTGCGCGCTTTCACACAGCTTGTCCAATGCCGCGCGATTTTCCTCAAAGCGGCGGATCAGACCGGTCTTCTCCTCGATCTCCAGCAGCGCCTGCTCGGCGCGGCGGATGTTGTCCCACACGCCCTGCCGGGAGATGCCGCACTGCTCGGCAATCTCGGAGAGGGAGAGATCCTCGTTCACGTGCAGCTCATAGCAGCTGCGCTGGCGCTCGGTCAAAAGCTCGCCGTAAAAATCCAGCAGCAGGCTTTGACGGATGCGATCCTCCACGCCGACCCCTCCTGTCAAGTGTTTTTGCTTTGCAGATTATACACGAACAGTCTCTTGCTGTCAAGCATTTTTTCTTGTCAGAGAGTAAAGAAAACAAAAAAACCCGGCGTTCCGTGTTAGGAATGCCGGGTGAAAGCTTTATGCTCAGAAGATCGTGCTGAGCAGCACGTAGAGCCAGTGGGCGGCGACGCCTGCGCAGAGACCGCCGATGGTGTGCGAGAGGATGGCCTTGCCGATGAGGTTTTTGCAGTTGAGGCTGTCCATCATCGAGGTATGGGTGCTGAGATAGCCGCTCCAGCACATGCACATCGCGGTGAACACGGCGACGTCATTGGCGCCGACGAGACCGTTTTTGATCAGGTCGGGGACGAGCGTCATGGCGGCGCCGGCCGCGCCCAGCGCGGTGACCGGCACGCCGACGGCCTCGGGATGGCTGAAGCCGAAGAGGGGCTTGAGGATGAAGTTGATCTTGCCGGCCAGCCAGGGCAGCAGCGCGACGCCTTGATAGGCGCTGCCGTCGTAGCCGCCTTCGCCGGCGCCGAAGGTCAGCATCATGACGAGGGTGCAGATGACGAGCACGCCGGGGACGATGCTCACGCCCATCTTCACGCCGCTGTGGCCGCCCTCCAGAATCGCGCCCATCACGCGGTTGCCGACGCTGCCGGGGCGGACGGCGCGCATGTGCACGGGCACTTCCGAGGCGCTGCCGCTGGTCTCCATGGGCGCGTCCGTGCCGAAGACCTTTTTGGTGAAGATCAGCATGATGCGGGTGCTGACGATGCTGCCGACCACGGCGCCCAGCAGACCGACGAGGACGGCGAGGCCGAGCGGCTGGTCCACCGTGCCGCAGCCGTACATATAGGTACACACGATCAGGCCCATGCCGAAGGCTGTGCCGAGGTTTGTCAGAGCCGGGAACTGATGTTTCTTGAAGAAGCGGCGGAAATTCTGATCGTCCGCCAGCGCGAGGATCGCGGGGTTATCGGACAAAAAGGTCGTCACGACACCCAGAGAGGCCGCGCCGGGCAGACCGTAGATGGGCTTCATCAGCGGCTGCAGCAGGCGGTTGATCAGGGATACAAAGCCAAACTCCGACAGCAGCCCAGAGATCGCTCCCATGATGACGCAGATGGCCGTCAGCTCGAGTACGGTGTTTTTCAGCAGATCCTGCGCGGTGTGCATCATGGTGTTGAGCGCGTTGGCCAGACCCATTTTCCAGGCGAAAAATGCAAAGATCCCAAAGAAGATCAGCGGAAAGATCAGCGTCTCGACGCCGATCTCTTTCTTAAAGGCGCCGGGCGTTTTGTTTTCCTGTGCGTCCATGGTCGTTCCCTCCGTGAAGGGCTGCGCGAAAAGGCAGCCGGATTTGCTCCTTCGCGCCGCCTGAAACGGCGGTGCGAGCAACGGGTTTATTCTATCCGCATGCCGGAAAAAAGTCAACTGGGAAACTGCGAAAAAAAGCGAATGCTGCGGCGCGGGGAGAGGACAATTTGAACAAGACGCGTCCGGAAAAAACGGCGCATCCGGCGATTGACAGCCGGGGAGGGCGCATGGTAAAATTTTAGAGTACGCCAAGGACACATCAACAGCCCTCTGAGGGCAAGGGAGAGAGATATGAACGAAGCGCTTTACCGCCGCTATCTGGCCGTTTTAGAAGAAGAGCTGCTGCCCGCCATGGGCTGCACCGAGCCGATCGCCATTGCTTACGCCGCGGCGCTGGCGCGCGAGACCCTGGGCGCCGTGCCCGAGCGAGTGCGCGTCGAGGTCAGCGGAAACATCCTGAAAAACGTTAAGAGCGTGGTCGTGCCGCACACCGGGGGCCTGCGCGGTATTCCGGCGGCGGCGCTGGCCGGCGCGCTGGCGGGCGACGCGCATGCGGCGCTGGAGGTGATCGCGCGTGTCAGCGAGGAGCAGATTGCGCAGATCGGAGCGGCGCTGACGCACATTCCGGTCGAGGTTTGCCACGCCGATACCCCGCACATTTTTGACATCGCCGTGACGGCCTATGCCGGCGCGGACGAGGCCTACGTGCGTATCGTCGAGCAGCATACGCGGCTCGTGTGCGTCCGCAGAAACGACGAGATCCTGCTGGACGATCCCGTCGCCCCGCCGGAGGAGACGGGTGCTGACCGCAGCTTTATGAGTGTTGAAGGCGTCGTCGAATTTGCACAGCAGGTAGTGCCGGACGACGTGCGGGCGCTGCTGCAGCGGCAGATCGACTATAATATGGCTATTGCGGAGGAAGGGCTGCGCGGCAGCTACGGCGCGAACATCGGAAAAACTCTGCTCGCCGGACATGAAAATTGCATGGAATACCGCATGCGCGCCTACGCCGCCGCCGCGAGCGACGCACGCATGGGCGGCTGCGAGCTGCCGGTGGTCATCAACTCCGGCAGCGGCAACCAGGGTATTACCGCGAGCGTGCCCGTGATCGTCTACGCCCGGGAAAACGGCAAGAGCGAAGAGGACTTGCTGCGCGCGCTGTGCGTGTCAAACCTCATTACGATCCACTTGAAGACCGGCATCGGACGCCTGTCTGCTTACTGCGGCGCAGTCAGCGCCGGCTGCGGCGCGGGCGCGGGTGTGGCCTGGCTGCAGGGCGGACGCTTGCGCGAGATCGCCCACACGGTGGTCAACGCCGTGGCGGTGACCTCCGGCATCGTCTGCGACGGCGCGAAGGGCAGTTGCGCGGCCAAGATCGCCGCGGCGGTGGACGCGGGGCTGCTGGGGCTTGCGATGTTCAAAAGCGGCAACCAGTTTTACGGCGGCGACGGCATCGTGAAAAAGGGTGTGGAGAACACCATTGCCAACGTCGGCCGACTGGCGCGGCGCGGCATGCTGGAAACTGATAAAGAGATCATTCGACTGATGATAGAAAACTAAAACAGATAAAGGAGAACGCCATGAACGTAGGAACGAAGATCCACAACTTCACCGTCAAGCGCGTGCGCGAATTCCCCGAGATCCCGGCAAAGCTCTGGGAGCTGGAGCACGACAAAAACGGCGCGCAGCTGTGCTGGCTGGAGCGCGCCGACGAGAACAAAACCTTTTCCATCGCGTTCAAGACCACGCCGGAGGATCACACGGGCGTGTTCCACATCATCGAGCACTCGGTGCTTTGCGGCTCGGACAAATACCCGGTCAAGGAGCCCTTTGTCGACCTGCTCAAGAGCTCCGTGCAGACCTTCCTCAACGCGATCACCTTCGGCGACAAGACGGTCTATCCGGTCTCCAGCCGCAACGATAAGGACTTCATGAACCTCATCAGCGTTTACATGGACGCGGTGCTGCACCCGTCGCTCATCCACAAGCCGGAGATCTTCCGGCAGGAGGGCTGGCGCTATGAGCTCGGCGAGGGCAGAAAGGGCGTCTATCAGGGTGTTGTGTTCAACGAAATGAAGGGCAGCATGGCGACCGCTCCTTCGATTCTTTACAACGAGCTGGGCGCGCTGGTTTTTCCGGATAACTGCTATCGCTTCAACTCCGGCGGCGACCCGGCTTATATCCTCGATCTGAGCTATGAACAGTTCAAGGCCACCCATCAGAAATATTATCACCCGTCCAACGCGCGCATCTCCCTTGTCGGCAGCGTGGATCTGGACGCGGTGCTGGGATTGCTCGACAGCTATCTGAACGACTTTGCGCGTCTGGATGTGGATTTTGCGATTCCGATGCAGCAGCCCGTTCCCCATACGACGCGCGAGACCCTGTACGAGATCGGCCCCGAGGAGCCGGAGAACGAGCGCTACGTCGTTGCGGGCGCCAGGCTCTGCGGCCGCTTTGACGAGCAGAAGAAGAACTTTGCCGCCAAGGTGCTGGCCGACTATCTCGCCGGCGACAACGAGGGCCCGGTCAAGCGTGCGATTTTGGACGCGCAGCTTGGTCAGGAGGTCGACGTCATGCTGGAGGACGGCGCGCAGCAGAGCACCTTTGCCTGGACGGTGTGGAACACCGGCCGCGACAAGGTGGACGAGATCCGCCGCACCGTGCGCGAGACGGCGGAGAAGCTCGTTCGGGAGGGACTGGATCGCGAGCGCCTGGAAGCCTGCGTCAATCGCTTTGCCTTCCACACGCGCGACCGCGACGGCGGCTGGGGGCCGCGCAGCCTCGGCGAGGCGCTGGGCATGCTCGACAGCTGGCTCTACGGCGGCGACCCGATTCAGCCGCTGCTGGTGGACGAAAGCCTGGAAGCGCTGACGCGCGAGATGGACACGGGCTATTACGAGGCCTTGCTGCGGGAACTGCTGCTCGATGAGGGCGGCGCGGAGCTGCTGCTCGTGCCCTCGAAGACCCTGGGCGAGGAGCGCCGCGCGAAGGAAGCTGCCCGCTATGAGGCGGAGAGCGCCGCCTGGACGGAGGAGCGTCTGGCGGAGCTTCGCGAGCAGGCGGCGGTTTTGACCGCCTGGCAGCAGAGCGAGGATACGCCGGAGGCCAAGGCGACGATCCCGATGCTGCAGCTTTCCGATCTGAACGAGGCGCCGGAGCGCCTGCCGATGCGCGTCGAAAAGAGCGGTGAGACGACCGTGCTGCGTCACGCGCTCGACAGCAAGATCGTCTATGCGCGCATGCACTTTGCCGCCTCCGATCTCTCGCTGGAGGAGCTGCCCTATCTGGAAATGCTCGGCGAGCTGCTGGGCACCCTGCCGACCGCGCATTACGACAGCGCCGCGCTGCAGACGCGCATCAAGCAGAAGCTCGGCAGCCTCAGCTTCGGCGCCTCCGTGCGTCCGGGGCGCGACGCGAAGAGCGCGCGGGTCAGCATGATCGTGTCCGCCGCGCTGCTGGAGGAAAATCTGGACGAGGCCCGTGCGCTGATCGAGGAGATTTTGCTGCGCACCGTTTATACCGATACGAAGATCGCCGGCGACGTGCTCAAGCAGGCCGCGATGAGCGGCCAGATGGCGCTGACCGGGCGCGGCAACATGTACGCGCTGATGCGCGCGTCCGCCCAGACGACGAGCTACGGCGTCGCCCGCGAGACCATGAGCGGCTACAGCTATCTCAAGTGGCTCAAGGACAGAAGCCAGGAGGGCGAGGATAAGCTGAAGACCCTGCTGGACAAGCTGCAGACGTTGGCTAAAAAACTTTTCTGCCGCGAGCGACTGACGCTCAGCCTCTCGGACAAGGCGGGCGCGGGAGAAGACTGGATGGCGCTCGTCCCTACGGGCGGCGAGACAGTAAGCGCTCCGGCGAGCTACGCGCCGCTGCCGCGCCGCCGCGAGGGCATCCTCATCCCGGCCGACGTCGGTTTTGCCGCCAAGGCGGGCGATCTGAAGCTCTACGGCGCCGATTACCACGGCAGCCTGCCCGCGCTGACGACGATTTTGAACTTTGACTATCTCTGGGGCGAGATCCGCGTGCAGGGCGGCGCCTACGGCTGCGGTTTCCTTGCGCGCGAGGAGGGTGAGATCGGGCTTTACAGCTACCGCGATCCTCAGCCCGGCCGCTCCCTCGGCGTCTTCGACGCGGCGGAGGACTCCGTCCGCAGGTACTGCGCGCAGAGCGGGGATCTGACGCGCGCGATCCTCGGCTCGGTCGGCGATCTGGATCCGCTGCGCAACGCCCAGCAGAAGATGACCGCCGCGGAGAGCTTCTATTTCCAGGGCCTGACGCAGGACGAGCGCGACAGACACTACCATGAGCTGCTGCACACGACGAGCGAGGATCTGCTCCGGCGCTGCGAGGCGCTGCGCGCGCTGGCACAGCAGGGCAGCGTCTGCGTCGTCGCGGGACAGGCGCAGTTGGACGCCTGCGGCGAGCAGCTGGAGGAGATCTTGAAGCTGTAAACTGACAGCCAAAGGAAATATCTGAGCAGGCCGAAGCCGAGAGGCTTGGAGCCGGGTTGCGAGAGCAACAGTGGAAGCACCCACGGGACAGTTTTTATGAGCCCGTGGGTGCATCTTTTTTATGGAGCGTGGCATAGAATGAGAAGAAATCACAGGCCGGGAGGGGAGCGCATGGCGCGGATCGAAGCGGAGCAAAGACGCATTGCGGCGGACGAGACGCGCACGGCGACGGCACTGCGGGTGTCGCTCGTCAGCATCGTCGGCAACAGCCTTTTGTCGCTCTTTAAGCTCCTGGCGGGCATCTTTGCCCACTCCGGCGCGATGATCAGCGACGCAGTACACAGCGCTTCGGACGTGTTGAGCAGCATCATCGTTATCATCGGCGTGCGCTTTGCCGCCAAGGAGGCGGATCGGGAGCACCCCTACGGGCACGAGCGCTTTGAGCCGGTCTCCGCGATCGTGCTGGCGGTGGTGCTTCTGGTGACGGGGCTGCTGATCGGCTACCGCGCGGTAGGGAGCATCGCGGCGGGCAGCGCCGCAGATATCAAAGCGCCGGGGCGTCTGGCGCTCGTCGCGGCGCTCGTCTCCATCGTCTGCAAGGAGGCCATGTTCTGGTACACGCGCCGCCACGCCAAACGCATCGACTCCGGCGCGCTGATGGCGGAGGCCTGGCACCACCGCAGCGACGCTTTAAGCTCGGTGGGCGCGCTCGTTGGCATCGCCGGGGCGCGGCTGGGGCATCCGGCGCTCGATCCGCTGGCAAGCCTTGTGATCTGCGCCTTTATTGCCAAGGCGGCTTTTGACATCTTCCGCGACGCGCTGGAAAAGATGGTCGATCACGCCTGCAGCGAGGAGACCGAGCAGGCGATCCGCGCCTGCGCTGAGGAGCAGGAGGGCGTTTTGGGCGTGGATCTGCTGCAGACGCGGCAGTTTGGCAGCCGCGCTTACGTGGACGTCGAGATCGCCGCCGACGGCGCGATCACGCTGAGCGAGAGCCACGAGATCGCCGAGCGCGTCCACGAGGCCATCGAGACGCGCTTCCCCCAGGTCAAGCACATCATGGTACACGTCAATCCGAAATGAGCGCGGCCCGCAGGTAGTTTTTAGTTTTGAGTTTTTAGTTTTTAGGAGAACGACGCGGCAAGGCCGCGACGGATGAGGTGGAGAAAAAAGCACAGGGGACGGTTCCATGTGTCCGGGACACACGGAACCGTCCCCTGTGCTTTTGCCGCGCCGTTGCCCGGCTTAAAACGGCCAGGTCGGCAGCCACTTCATCAGTTTGGTGGCGGAGGCGTTATTCACCGGCATGCCGGAGACGGCGGGATAGAACAGGATAAAGACCGCCGCGCTCAGGATGCACAGAGAGTAGACCGGCACGCGCCAGTCCTTGCGGTTGTCGCGCAGCAGCGAGAACACATAGCCCAGCGCCAGCACCAGAAAGACCGAGCTGGGGAAGTAGTGGTACTCGAAGGTGGTGCGGGTGATGAAGACCCAGGGCAGAAGCTGCGCCAGATAGCCGACCAGCAGAAACGCGGCCTTGCGATCCCTGCGGAAGATCGCGGCGTAGACCAGCACGAACAGCGCCAGCAGCCCCGCCCAGCAGAGGATCGGGTTGAGCCATGCGCCGAAGCTGGAGCGGCGGCCGTCGGGGAAGTAGTCCAGATAAAACAGGATCGGACGGATGTCCAGCACCCACTGATACCAGCGCGAGGAATAGGGGTGCGACGAGTGGACGCCGGAGTGATAGCTGAACATGGAGGTCTGGTTGTTCCAGACGATTTTGGTGTATTCGCCGCTGAAGGGGAAGGTTTGGCGTGCAATGCCGTAGGGGATATAGGAGAGGTAATAGATCAGCGCGGGAATGGCGACGAAAAACAGCAGACAGAACAGAACGTTTTGGAGAAATTCCTCGCTGGGATCGGAAATCTCCGGCTCGTTTTTCTTCTTTTTGCCTTTCTTGTTTGCGGTGTGCTGCGCTTCGACAAAGTGGCGGATCCAATAGGCCAGCCACAGCACGCCAAGCCCCGCGCCGGCGTAAAAGCAGGTCCATTTGCTTGCCGCGCCAAAGCCGAAGAAAATGCCGCTCAAGGCCAGATCCCGGCGGCTGCCCCGCTGCAAAAAGCCGAGCATGAAGCCGTACATCAGCAGAATGAAGAACACCGCAAAGCTGTCGATGGTGGCGATGCGCGTCTGGGCAAAGTGCATCAGATCCGTCGCCGTCAAAAGCGCGCAGGCGCCGGGCACGGCGCGCCCGCCGAAGAGACGGCGCGCCAGCCAGTAGACCAGCGGCAGCATCAGCACACCGACAAGCGTGCCGGAAAAGCGCCAGCCGAAGGGCGTCATGCCAAACAGCGCGATGCCTACGGAGATCAGGATCTTGCCGAAGGGCGGGTGGCTGATCTCGTAGGGGTACATGCCGCGCAGATGCTCCCAGGCGGTGCGCGCATGGTAGATCTCGTCAAAGTAGCTGGAGTTGAGATAGTAGGGCTTGTCCGGCACGATCGCCTGCTCGTCGCAGAGCACGGCGCTGTCGCTGTGAATCGGGAGCAGCTGATCCGCCGTGTCGAAAACGGCAACCTCGCACAGCTCAACGCCGTGCTGACCCGTGATGCGCAGCGCCTGCATCTCGCCCTCCGGCGCGTTTTTCAGATCCAGCTTCTGCCATTTAAGCAGCGCCGCGTGGCCCTGTTCAAAGCTCGCTGCCGGCAGCCAGGTCTCTCCGTCGGGGGAAAATTCAATCTCATAATTGCCCTGCACGATGCCGGTGTAAAGCATGACGCGGCCAATGGCGGCGCTCTTATCCAGCGTGATAACGGCGCTCTCGCCGTCAAAGCGGCGCAGGGTCTGCGGGGCTTGCCTGTCGCCGAGCTTCCAGAAAGCCAAAACGGCGTAAAGCAAGGTCAAAAGCAAAATAAACCAGTGCTTGCGCCAGCCGGGCGTCTCCGGCTCGATGCGGGGGAGCGCACAGCGGCGCAGGTTTGGCAGCGCGGTGTAAAACAGCACGATCAGCAGCACGGCCGCGATCGGCAGGAGATTGGTCATGGTCATGGTTTTTTGTTCCTTTCGGAGTTTAGGCTTTCAGCGCCTCGTGCAGTTCTTTGACACTCGGCAGGATATAGTCCGGACGGCGCTCGGCTGCGGCGGCCATCTCCGGCGTCGTCTCACCCGAGAGCACCAGCACCGACACGCTCCCCGCGTTTTGCGCGACGGCGATATCGGTGTAAAGTCGGTCGCCGACGGCGCAGATCTTTTCGTTGGGGATGTCCGTGAGCTTCGCAATCACGTCGATCATGCTGCGGTTGGGTTTGCCGATGTACTGCGGCTGAATGCCGCTGGAGGCGGTCAAAAGCGCGCAGATGCTGCCGCAGTCTGGCAGCACTTCCCCGCGCGGCATGGGGCAGACCCAGTCGGGATTGGCGGCGAGGAAGATCGCGCCGCGGCGCAGGTAATGCACGGCGCGGTCGAGCTTTTCGTAGTGCAGCTCGGTGTCGAAGCCCTGCACGAAAACATCCACGTCCTCGGCCTCGGTGTGTCCCAGTTCGTCGTTGACGAGGGCTACGCCGTAGCTTTTCAGCTCCCGGTGGAAAGCCCGCGTTCCGGCGAGATAGACCCGCGCGCCGGGGTAGTTCTGCTGCAGATACAGTCCCGTGGCCATGCCGGAGGTAAAGACGTTCTCCGCCTCGCAGGGAAAGCCCAGCCGCCGCAGCCGCGTGATATAGTCCGTCCCCGCGCGCGAGGAGTTGTTGGTCAGATAGATATAGCGCTTTCCGAGTCTCGGCAGATCCTCCATCAGCGCGATCGCGCCCGCATAGACCTCGTCGCCCAGATAGAGCGTGCCGTCCATGTCAAATAAAAACAGCTCGCAGTTTTTCAGCCTGGTATAATCCATTCGTTTCTCCTTTAATTCCGAACTCCGAATTATTCCTCGCCCCAGAGCAGCGCGCAGCGGACGGCCTTGTGCCAGCCGCGGATGCGCTCGTCGCGCTCGCCGGCGCTCATGCGCGGCTCGAATACACGGTCGACGGCCCAGTTGCGGCGCACGTCGTCAAGGCTCTCCCAGTAGCCCACGGCCAGCCCCGCGAGATAGGCCGCGCCCAGCGCGGTCGTCTCGATGCAGCGCGGGCGGGTGACGGAGCAGGTGTTGAGGTCGCTTTGAAACTGCATCAGAAAGTCGTTGGCGGAGGCGCCGCCGTCCACCTTCAGCGAGCGGATCGGGATCCCGGCGTCCTGCTCCATCGCTTTGCAGATGTCGTAGGTCTGATAGGCCAGGCTTTCCAGCGTTGCTCGCACCAGATGCGAGCGGCCAAAGCCGCGTGTGATGCCTACGATGCAGCCGCGGGCGCGCTGGTTCCAGTAGGGCGCGCCGAGCCCGGTAAAGGCCGGGACGATGTAGGCGCCTGCGGTGTCGTCCACGCGCTGCGCGTACTCAAGGCTCTCGCCGGCGCTGGTCAGCAGCTGCAACTGGTCGCGCAGCCATTGGATGGCCGCGCCCGCCACGAAGATGCTGCCCTCGAGCGCGTATTCCACGTGGTCTTCAAAGCCGACGGCGATGGTCGTGACGAGACCGTTTTGGCTTGCCACCGGCTCGCGCCCGGTGTTCATCAGCAAAAAGCAGCCGGTGCCATAGGTGTTTTTCATGCTGCCCGGCTCAAAGCAGCACTGCCCGAACAGGGCGCACTGCTGGTCGCCGGCGGCGCCGGCGATGGGGATTTTCCCGCCGTAGAGCTCAAACTCGGTCTCGCCGTAGACGCAGCTGGAGGGCTTGACCTCCGGCAGCATCGCCGCAGGAACCTGCAGCAGCTCCAAAAGCTCCTCGTCCCAGCGCAGCGTGTGGATGTTAAAGAGCATGGTGCGGCTGGCGTTGGTGACGTCGGTGACGTGCACGCGCCCGCCGGTCAATTTCCAAATGAGCCAGGTGTCGATGGTGCCGAAGAGCAGCTCGCCCTTTTCGGCGCGCGCCCGTGCGCCGGGCACGGTGTCCAGCAGCCAGCGGATCTTGGAGCCGGAGAAATAGGCGTCGGGCACGAGGCCGGTCTTCTCGCGGATCGTCTCGCCATGGCCGTGCGCGACCAGATCGTCGATGATCGGCGCGGTGCGGCGGCACTGCCAGACGATGGCGTTGGCGACGGGCTCGCCGGTCGCCTTGTCCCAGACCACCGTGGTCTCGCGCTGGTTGGTGATGCCGATGGCGGCGACGTCTGCGGCCGTGATCTGCAGCTTGTCCATCGCGGCGCGGGAGACCTCCAGCGTCGTGTTCCAGATCTCCGTCGCGTCGTGCTCCACCCAGCCGGGCCGGGGGAAGATCTGGCGAAACTCGCGGTTGGCCATCGCGCAGACCTGTCCGGCGCGGTCAAAGAGAATGCAGCGGGAGCTGGTAGTGCCCTGGTCGAGAGCCATGATATATTTCATCGGCGCCGTTCCCCTTTCCGTTTGTGTTACATTTTATTATAGTTTATTATAGTCTTTTTTTCAACATCTTGCAAGTGTGCGCTTCGTTTGCAGAAAGGGCTTGGAAAACGGCGGCAGATGCTCTATAATGAAACGAAAGAGAACGGGAAAGGAGATTTTCTTTGTGATCCTTTTGATTTTTTTCGCAATGGCGCTGTTCGCGGCGCTTCTATATCTCGCGCTCGCCGGAACGGGGGCGATCTGGGCGGCGCTGGGCGTGCTTGTGCTCGCCTTTCTCGCCGTCAACCTGCTGTTTGTGCTGTTCATTGCGCTCTATGCGCTGCTGCTGCCGCGCCTGGAACCCGGCGAAGGGGTAGAGCGGCAGAGAGCCATCTGCCGCAGGCTGTGCGCCTGTGTGGCGCGCTGGCTGTGCAACTGGGCGCGTCTGCACGTGCAGGTGCTGGGGCGGGAAACGCTGCCGGAGGGGCGATACCTCTTTGTCTGCAACCACCGCTCCATGTACGACCCCTTGAGCGTGATGGCATATTTGCCCGAACAGAATATCAGCTTTATCTCCAAGCCCTCCAACCTGAAAATCCCTGTTGTCGGTGTCATCACACGCTACGCGGGCTTTCTGGCGATTGACCGGGAGGATAACCGCGAGGCGCTCAAGAGCATTCTGCTCGCGGCGGACTATCTCAAGCGCGGCCTTTGCAGCATCGGCATCTATCCCGAGGGCACGCGCAGCAAAACGGGCGAGCTGCTGCCCTTCCACGCGGGCTCCTTCAAAATCGTGCAGCGCGCGGCAGTTCCGGTGGTCGTCGCCTGCGTCAGCGGCGGCGAACAGGTAAAGCGCCGCTGGCCATGGCGCGCAACGAAGCTGCGTCTGGAGATTGTTGAGACCATTGACGTCAAAACGGTTAAAAGCTGCAGCACGAACGAACTGGCCGAGCGCGCGCGGACGAGCATCGAGGCGCGGCTACAGGAGATCGAGGGGGAGGAAAAAGCATGAAAAAGGTGGCCTTGATTACGGGCTCGTCACGCGGCATCGGCGCGGCGACGGCGGAAATGCTGGCGCGCGCGGGCTACGCCGTGTGTATTAACTATATCGAGCGCGAGGACGCGGCGCAGGCGCTGTGCGAAAAGCTGCGCGCCGCGGGCTGCGAGGCGATCTGCCATCAGGCGGACGTGGCAGACCGCGAGGCGGTCTTTCAAATGGTCGCGCGCATCGAGCGCGAGCTGGGGCCGGTGACGCTTCTGGTCTCGAACGCCGGGATCGCCGAGCAGCGGCTCTTTCAGGATATCGACCCGGCCTGGTGGGAACGCATCTTTGCGGTCAACCTCGGCGGCGCTTACCACAGCGCGCAGGCTGTGCTGCCGCGGATGCTGCACGAGCACAGCGGCTGCATTGTCTTTGTCAGCTCGATCTGGGGCTCGCACGGCGCCTCCTGCGAGACGGCCTACGCCGCCACGAAGCACGCGCTGATCGGCCTCGGCCGCTCGCTGGCGGCGGAGCTCGCGCCGAGCGGCATCCGCGTCAACGTCGTCGCCCCCGGGGTGATCGACACCGATATGGTGCAGGTGCTGGGGCGCGAGACGCTCGACAGCCTTGCCAAGGAAGTCGTCCCGATGGGCAGGCTCGGACGGGCGGAGGAGATTGCCCGCGCGGTGCTGTATCTCGCGGACGAGGCGAGCTACACCACCGGACAGGTCCTCCAATGCGACGGCGGCTTTTTCATCGGGTAAGACGGCACAAAAAATCCGACTGTGTGTTCACACAGTCGGAATTTTTGCATGGGTGCATGCAGAATTTTAGAATCAAAAATACATAAACCACTCGCCAAAGGTTTCTTTGGATAGCTTTGGCGGCTTCTTTTCCCATACTTGACCACAGGAATGACAGGAACATTCGATGCGGTTTTTGCCGATAAAGCCGAGAAGAATAAAGGGAGGACAAATAAAAAGAAGCAACGCTTTGACAAAACTAAACAGACGGTGAACCTTCTGCTGTGAGGTGTTTTGCGAATGGCAGCGAGGACACGACTCGCCAGAAGATTTATTTTCCATTGTTTTTTCTGATTTTGTAATGGCCTCAAGTCTCCGCCCCGGGGTCATGTTGTCAACTCTGTTCTGCGCCTCCTCCATAATGAGGTTGTCAAGAGTTTTTTGTGCCTGTTCATATCCGTTGTCTGCTGCTTGCTTAAACCAAAACTTTGCCTTTTCAAGGTTCCGTGGAACGCCATTTCCGTACAAGAAACAAGCTCCCAAGTCATTTTGAGCGATTGCATAGCCTTGGGCCGCTGATTTTTCAAACCAATAAGCGGCTTGCGAGAAATCCTTTTCTATTCCGTATCCATTGAGGTGGCAGCGGCCAAACATATACTGCGCCCCAGCGGAGCCCGATTCAGCGGCTTTCCCATACCAGTATGCAGCCTTTTGGGGATCCTCTTGCACACCATCGCCCGTTTGGTAGATAAGCGCTATTTTGCCCTGTGCGAGTTCATGACCCTGATTTGCAGCGCTCTCAAACCAATATGCCGCCTTAACAGGATCCTTTTCAACACCCTTTCCGCTTTCGTAGCGGTTGCCAAGAGAAAACTGTGCAAGTGCCTCTCCCTGCTCTGCGGCTTTCTGATACCAGAAAGATGATTTTATGGGATCCATTGCAATACCATTGCCCGTGTCATAACAGAGGGCGAGCATACATTGTGCTCCAATATTACCCTGATTTGCGGCACACTCATACCAATAGACTGCCTTTGCAGGATCCTTTTCTATTCCCTCGCCATTAGCATAACAGTTGCCAAGATAATACTGTGCTTCAGCAAGCCCCTGTTTTGCCGCTCTTTCAAGCCAATAGATCATCTGAGAAAGATCTCTTTTTAATCCGTCGCCCTTAGCGTAGGCGCCTGCGAGATTAAACTGGGCTTTTGCATGACCGCTCTCTGCCGCTTTCTGATACCAATAGGCGGCCTTTGAGTAGTTTTGCTCAACACCATCTGCGGACTCATAGCATATGCCTAAGTTGAACTGAGCCTTGGTGTTACCCTTTTCGGCTGCCTGTTCATACCAATATGCCGCCTTTGATGAATCCTTTTCAACGCCGCGGCCTTTGTCATATGCTTGAGCTAAGAAAAACTGTGAATCGGCATGGCCAGCCTCCGCTGCTTTTTGCAACCAAAACGCCGCCTGCTTATCATCCTGTTCGACCCCATCGGCGGTCTGATAACACAACGCCAACCCGAACTGTGCGTCAAGATCGCCATTCTCAGCAGCTTTTTTAAACCACGCAATGGCCAACTTGCAATCCTCTTCGATGCCATCACCATTAAAGTAGTAAACCCCAACACAGTATTGAGCCCGTATATTTCCTTTTTCTGCTGCCTGTAGGTAGTATTTGAATGCTCTGGATGGGTCTTTATCAACACCAATCCCGTTATTACAACAGTCTGCGCATTTCAAGGCAGCAGATCCATCGTCATCATAGTCCGAGTTCGCTACCGCTTCAAAGTTAAGAAAAGCAGCATGCTCATCTTTTGGTACTTCATTGCCATTCAAATATTTTTTTCCCAGATGAAAAAGCTCTTGTGCGCGTTCCCTGCTGTTAGGAATGACAATCTTGTTCTCGTCTTTGTGGATGTTACCCATTATTATTTCTCCTATCTGCTGCTATAAGATTTTGGCTTTTTATAGGTTTTCTCTGTCGGCAAGAATGGTGGGCGTATTTCCGGTCAAAATATATTCTTCCACAAAAAAACACGCCTACCTTTTCCACTCAAAATCCTTGCAGGTATAGTCGTCTGCCGGGACATACTTTCGATGAATCCTACAGTAGCATTCGCCGTACTTGTTGTATTCGCTGCGGTCAAAAAACACACAGTCGCTGCACTGATAGCGCGCGCAAAAATGGTCTTCGGGAATGATGATCTCTTTTTTCATGATGTGTCTCCTTTTATATGTTTTGTTGAATACACAGGCGACCGACTTCAATCGCCCCTTCTTTTACAATGTAAGGTGTTATCTGAAACATTGTGACGCTTGATCGCGGAATAACAACCGGAAACAACACATAGGGCAAGGATGGATTGAGTTCAAGAATTGCTTGGGCAAAGGCAATATCACGGAAAGAGAGCTCGTCGCAGGCTCTTGCGTGGCTGTGGATAATGCCGCAAAAGGATATGCCGTCAGTCTGCCAGTTTTTAAGGACGGCTTGAATCATTTTTGCGTTAGGACGATAGATGACAGAAGAACTATTACTATCATTGTCATAGTAAAAACGGCAGATTACATTGTTCGATGCTCCTAAAACCCCACCCGTTTCAGCGGGCAAAGAGCCAAGCGTCTGATAGATTTGCCGCCAGACATAGTCCTGCATATAGATTGGTGTTGATGCGTGATTAATTGAGCACACTTTTTATGAGTTCCATGATTTCACCGTACCACAGCTTTTCCCACTGTAGAGCTCCGGCGTCCATTTTTTTGCTGTTTTTGTGTTTGATGATGGAAGTGGTAATAAAGTGCCCCACCTCATATCCGATTCCTTGGCTGGTCACAAAACCGCTGGATCGCTTGTTGCTGAGAAAGCCCAGTGCTGCAGTAGCCAAACCGCCAACGCTATGATTGGGTACATTTTCATTATAATTTTCCATTTGTAGCTGCGGACTGCTGCCAAACACATATGGGGTTAGCATACATCTGCTTCCGTCGACATTTTTAGTGATACAAAATTTACAATAGTCCTGCGGATGATCCGGGTGCTCGATAATAACACAAGGATAGGAAGCGAGAGATATACCGGCTGGCATACGGTTAATCTCATCCAGTCTGACATGAAAAACAAGGTCAGTGTTTGCTGCTGCATTATTGAACTGATCCAATAAACGGGTGAATGGTATGTCAAAGCTGTAATAAGTTCCATTATCCAACGGTTCCATTTCTTCAATTCGCAGAATACAATTGGGATCAACAGATGCAAACTGGTCATAACCGCAAGTCGAACAGTGAAGATAGCCATACTGTTTAGAGCGTTCATCATGGATGGCCGCCACCAAACCTAATGGTCCGGCAATTAACCCGCCTGCAAAGCGGGCGGCCTTATTTATCTTTCCCTTTCCGGACTTAAACTCGATTTGTGCGGCTTCAGCGCCGCAAACTGGACATTTCATCTTGCAGCCTCCTATTCTGTGCGTTTGTGATAGCGTGTTGTTGTGTGAAAACAGTCATAAAAAGAACACATTTGTATATACTATCAAAAGCATACCGCATTTTGCGGTAAAAGTCAATACAACAAAACGCGGTATGCTATCATTTCTTCCAGATTGGAGGAGGTGACGGTATGTACTCTCGGTTGCGGGATTTAAGAGAGGATCGGGACATGAAGCAACGGGAGCTTGCCGCTTACCTGAACTGCTCTCAGCAAGTGTACAGCAATTACGAATTAGGACAACGAGATATTCCGACGGATATACTGATCAAGCTTTCCGCATTGTATGGCGTGTCTGTGGACTATATTCTTGGCATTACCAATAATCCTGTCCAGAACAAGTAAGCTTGGATGAAAGCAAAGCGCAAAAGGGCGTATTGCAAAATATAAATTTTAAAAAAGTATTTGCGAGAAAAGTTACTGGGAACCGCCAAAATCGGCGGTTCCCAGTAACTATATTGAGATATTCTTTTGTGACTTTAGCCCCAAAAGCGCATTTTGCAACACGCCCTTTCTGAAAGGTGGTCAAAATCTTTCGAGCAATCAGCGTACGATCGCCTTGATGAAGTCCGGCTTTTCCACGGGGGCTTCGCTGAGCGTGTAGCAGGCGCGCAGCAGCTCGACGGCCTCGCGCGCTTTCTTTTCATCGGAGGCGTGGATCGTGGCGAGGCTGTCGCCCTTTTCAACGCGGTCGCCGACCTTCTTGTGCAGCACGACGCCTACGCCGAGGTCGATGGCGCTCTCCTTGGTGGCGCGCCCACCGCCGAGATGCATCGACACGAGGCCGATCTGCTCGGCCTGAATGTGCGAGACGAAGCCCGCGCTCTCGCAGGGCACCTCCAGCCGGATGGGTGCTGCAGGCAGCAGCGAGAGATCGTCCACGGAGGCCGGGTCACCGTACTGCGCCTCGACAAACTCGCGCAGCTTACGAAGTGCGCTGCCGTCGTCGATGGCCTGCTGCAGCATGCGCCGCGCGGCCCGATCGTCTTCGGCAAGGCCCGCCTCGGTCAGCATGCAGGCGCCGAGCGTAAGGCACAGCTCCAGAAGCTCGCCCTTCGCCTCGCCGCGCAGGACGCGGATGGCCTCCTTGACCTCAAGCGCGTTGCCGACGGCGCAGCCGAGCGGCTCGTCCATGTCGGTGATGACCGCAGCGACCTTGCGCCCGGCGAGGCGGCCGACCCGCGTCAGAGAGCGCGCCAGCTCCTCGGCCTGCGCCGGGGTTTTCATAAACGCGCCGCTGCCGCACTTGACGTCCAGCACGATCACGTCCGCGCCGGAGGCCAGCTTTTTGGACATGATGGAGCTGACGATCAGCGGGATGGAGGGTACGGTGCCGGTCACGTCGCGCAGGGCGTAGAGCTTCTTATCCGCGGGCACGAGATCAGCGGTCTGTCCGGCGATGGCCATGCCGATGCGGTTGACGTTGTCAAAAAAGCGCTGCTCGCTGATGCCGGTGACGAAGCCCGGAAAGCTCTCGAGCTTGTCGATGGTGCCGCCGGTGTGACCGAGGCCGCGCCCGGACATCTTCGCGATCTTCAGCCCGCAGGCCGCGACCATCGGACAGAGGATCAGGCTCGTCTTGTCGCCGACGCCGCCGGTGGAGTGTTTGTCGGCCTTGACGCCGCGGATCGGGCTGAGATCGAGCATCTCGCCGGAGTGCATCATCGCCAGCGTCAAATCGAGGGTCTCCCGGTCGTCCATGCCGCGAAATAGAATCGCCATACACAGCGCGGACATCTGGTAATCGGGGATTTCCCCACGGGTGTAGCCCTGTATGGCAAACTGGATCTCTTCGGTGCTAAGCGCGCCGCCGTCACGCTTTTTGGCAATCAAATCGGTCATCTGCATCGTATCAGCCTCTTTCTCTAGTTTAGAATAACACTACTATTATACTACACTCACAGCCGAAAGACAAGATAATCCTGGCCGTCGATCTGCTGCAGCAGCGGCGCGAGCGGCGTGTCCGGCGGCAGCTTTGCCGGAAGGGCAATTGCACCGTCCGGTGCGACGAGGCTCCCGTCGGAAAGTCGCTGCCAAGGCGACGGCGTTTGCGGCTGTTTCGCTGGGTTCTCCGGCTCCGGAACGCCGGGCGGGGGAGGTGTTTTTGGAGCGGATACTTCCTCCGGCGCGGCTGAGCTTTCCAAAGCGGGCTTCTCCGTTTCGGGCGGCGGAGCGGCCGCCTCTCCGGGGACAGTAAAAAGCTCCGTCTGATCCGAAATGCGCTCGATGAGCGAGGGGAACTTCTCGCGCTCGCGGCGCGACAGGCGTTTTATCAGGCGCAGCCGCCCGCCCTCCGGCGCAAGCAGACCGAGACAGACGCTCCTCCCGCCGCCCTGCGCCCAGAGGCGGATGAGCCCTTCGCGCGGCGCACAGTCGATCTCCCAGACCGTGTACAGCCCGTCCTGCCGTTCGCGCAGCGTGCCGGACGCCTGCCCCCCAATATAAACCGGATACTCCATGCCGCATACCTCCGATCATAAGGAAAAAGCCTCTCTGCACAAGCTATGCGCAGAGAGGCCTTGCTATTCCGGTTTTTCCGAATGGTCATTGCAAACCAAAGCTGACGGACAGGGCGTTGTCCACGGCGCTCATGGTGCTCTCGTCGAGCCGCCCCATGCGCTCGCGCAGACGGGATTTGTCCAGCGTGCGGATCTGCTCGAGCAGAATGACGCTGTCCCGGTTCAAGCCGGTCGTCTGGCTGGACAGATGGATGTGCGTCGGCAGCTTCGCCTTGCCGAGTTGACTGGTAATCGCCGCAGCGATCACGGTGGGGCTGTGGCGGTTGCCGGTGTCGTTCTGGACGATCAGCACCGGGCGCACACCGCCCTGCTCGCTGCCCACTACAGGGCTTAAATCGGCGTAATAAATTTCTCCGCGTTTGACGTTGCTCATGTTACTCACTCCGGGTGCTTAGTGATCCAATACAGTATATGTAGGACCAAGGCTATTTTCCCACAGTTGGGGCAAAAATATACCGCGCGTTTCGCTCGGTTTCATTTGGGAAAAAGCGGGCATACTATCCAATATCATCCATTGAAAATCGAGGGGAGATTACATGAACAAGAGAAGAAACAGACGGGTTTACCCGGCGCTGCTGGGGCTGCTGATGCTGGCGGCGCTGGCCCTGGGCGCCTACGTTCTTTGGGAGCGCCCGCCGAGGCTGGAGCCGCAGACACAGCTCCGGACTACTGTCAGCGCCGCGCCGCAGGCGGAGGAAACGCTGGCCCGCCGGGCAGAGGCTCCGGCTTCGGGGCGAAAGCCCGGCGTTTACACGCTGCTGCTGGTCGGCAACGACGACGGCAACGGCAACACGGATACGATTTTGCTTGGTCGGATGGACACGCTCGCGCATAAGCTGGATCTGGTGAGCATTCCGCGCGACACCCTTGTCAACCGCGACTGGCGGGTGCGCAAGCTCAACGCGGTCTATGCCGGTACGGCCGGCGAGGGCGGCGTCGCTATTGACGGATTGCGGCAGGAGCTTTGCAAGCTCTGCGGCTTTACGCCGGACGTCTACGCGGTGGTGGATCTGGAGGTCTTTATCGACGCGGTTGACCTGATCGGCGGGGTGGACTTTGACCTGCCGCTGGACATGGATTTTGACAACTATGAAAAGAATCAGCACGTCCATCTGAAGGCCGGTCCCCATCATCTGGACGGACTGGAGGCGATGTGCGTCGTGCGATACCGCAGCAACTATATCAACGGCGATCTGGATCGCGTGCAGATGCAGCAGGATTTCGTCAAGGCGGCGCTGGGGCAGCTTTTAAGTCTGGGGCAGGTGCCGCGGCTGCCGGAGCTCGTCGCCATGATCGCCGAGCGGACGGACAGCGATCTGACAGCGGCGAATATCGCCTGGCTGACGAGGCAGCTTCTGCAGTGCAAAAGCGAGGATATCCATCTCTATACGATGCCGAATATCCCTGTTACGCTGCAGGATCTGAGCTATGTTGTGGCGGATCTGGAGCCTTGGCTGCAGATTCTCAATGAAAACCTCAATCCCTATTACGAGCCCGTTACGGCGGACAATCTGGATCTTGTCTACCGGGAATTCGGCGTCTATCGCGCGACGAGCGGGGTTTTGCAGGGCGCGGCATATTACGATTGAAAAAGGCCCATCGGCGGCGGAAAGCGGCCGATGGGCTTTGCTTTGTGCGTCTGGTACGCTTCCGGCTGTTTTCCATCGTCGGGGCGCGTTATGACGCGCCCGGCTCGTAGGGGCCGACGCCCCCGGCGGCCCGCACATAGTTTTAGGAGAACGACGCGGCAAAGCGCCCGGTTTGTCATCCTGAGCGGAGCCGCGCAGCGGCGCAGTCGAAGGATCTTATTCTCTCCCCTGTGCTTGCGCCCCGGCGGCCCGTACATAGTTTTAGGAGAACGACGCGGCGTGACCGAGCCGCAGCGAGAAGAAGTACCAACGGACTTTTTTTGACAAGCGGAAGGGGCTGTCTCAAAAGTCAGCCCCGAAAAAAGAGAAAAATAACGGCAGCCGTCCCTTGAAAAGGGGCGGCTGTCGGCTTAATATTAGGTTGTGAAACACAATAAAAAGCAGGTAGATTATACCCTGTATGAGGCAGGG
>JAFWVV010000078.1 GCA_017518225.1 Oscillospiraceae bacterium
ATTTAAGCCAAGAGGCAGCGGAACAATCATCCTGCACGATTTCGTGTACACGGCAGAAATGTGCGACTGCCGTCTGTGCCTTCACTACAACAGAAAGAAGAAATGCACAGCCAGCCAATGCCCGTGCATCGAGGAACGAATCGTTGCCGGAGCAGCGAGCCGAGGCGAGGTTATGACCGAGACTATGAAGAACATCCATACTTTAATTTGACAAAGCTCAAAATCCTTATTAGGACTGAAACGAGATGCTGTTCAGCCTGAATCGGAAAAGGATTGATTTTTACATCTTCCACATGAAAAACATCTGCTCAACTGAATCAACGGCATCACGACGGAACGGTCGGGCTGAAACAGGGCCACACTAAATCCGCTTCCAGGTCGCTTGACCGTGTGGCGATCATAATTGCCCGAACACATCACCGGTAGTTAATCCAGACATACATGAGAGGCCGCCGGCAAGGTAAGACGCTATAGCTCTGTCTATAGGTCTGCTTTGTCGGCGGCCTTTTCTGTTTTGACCAACAAATACATATTCGTTGCCTGAAGTACAAGGGTGAAGGATACAAATACGCTGATTTCAAGATTTCATGAAAAAGCAGTATGGGTACCCTTGGATTTCTGCGCCCTTTTCAAGCAAGAATCATCGGGACTCTTTCTGCCAGCGTAGTGTACTCCTTTCAACCTGTGCGCGGCGGAAAGGACTCCTATGTTGCACAAGTGGCTCTGCTACATAGCAAAATACCCGTGATCTCTGAATTTTTGATTCCAACCAAAATTCAAAAATTCAAAGGAGATCGCAAGAATGGCAATTTACTATGTCGAAAATGAAAATGGCCGCTTTTTATCCAATGACGGCTCCAGGCGTTTTATGAAGCTGTGCGGCAGACAAGCATATGAATATCTTAAAAGCGCAGAAGGACAGACGAAACGCTTTATGAGAACAAGCTCACACGAGGACGGTGGCGAGGAAGAATTCGTTGAGGTGCCGCCAGCATTTATTCGACAACATCGCAAGGATGAGCGTCACGAGCAATATGTGTCTGATTGTATGGAGAATTCCGGCTTGATTACCATATCGCTCTACGCGATGGAGGATGACAAAGACAGAAATTTGTATTCTGGTGAAGAACTTGTTGCCGATCCGTCTTCTGACATCGAAGCTCAAGTGCTTCATGAAATCAACCTTGAAATTCTTCATAGAGCATTGAAGGCGCTGACGGATGAAGAATTGTATCTTATTGAAGCCTTGTATCTGATGGAAAAACGGTACTCAGAACAAGACCTTGCAATACTTATGGGCGTATCTCAGCAAGCGATAAGCAAGAAGCGTCTGAGGGTTTTGGCAAAGCTGAGAAGTTTTTTCTGATTGGTAGGTTGTAGAAATCCAAAAAAGTGTGGAATACAGGGTGAGGGGTATGGCGCCAAAAAGATTCGTGACTACATTACTTCCCAAGGCGCCACCTATACCATCCCGCCGAGGGAGAACTGCGATACTCCTTGGCCGGTGGACTGGCATACCTATAAAGAGCGTCATTTGATTGAGTGGTTTTTCCAGAAACTCAAGTGGTTCCGCAGAATCTTTACTCGCTATGACAAGCTCGATTCCTCGTTCCTCGCTTTCGTTTACATCGGCGCTATCGCCATTTTGTTGAAATAATACAATCAATAACTATTTTTCAAACAAGCCGTAGTATTACTTGTTTGGCTATTGTTTTTCGCCGCGATGACTTGACATTTTACCAGCAAGATGATATCTATTTATTATACGACAATAACAACAAAGAATAAAAGAAAATTTGGGGGATTAAAAAGATGTCTGGTTCGACTCTTTCTTCAAGTGAAAACTCATTTGATCAACTTGAAAACCAATTTTCAAACCTCATTACGCAGAGAGTAATTCAAAAAGCAAGCGCAATTATTCAAATGTATAACGGAGAAACAGATGCGATTCTTCTATCGGAAAGCCTTTGTCAAGTAAAGAGCATGTTACATGAATTAAAAAAAACACAATATGATCCGAACGATATCAGAAAAACGATAATACTTGAGGAGTTCCAACGTCGTTGGATGGAGATTGATTATATCATATCAAAAGCGCGAAAAGGAAGACCAAAACCGATTTTAACAAGAACCGATGCTCAGAATGCGGAGAGCATTCGTAGAGATATGAATGCTTTATTTGGAAATAACACACTTCCAACAGAGAAAATCCTCCCGTTTCTCTTGGGGGCGGCAAAAAAATGAAAGACTTTTTTGATGGACTGATTCAACACATCAAAAATGACCCTATAGAAATTGTTTACAACGCTATTATTTTTTTGTTAGGAATACTTTTTTTCTTTCTGCTGCTATATATTTTCTTGTTCTTAAGAAGGTGGTACTATACTTCAAAAATTAGGCGTTTAGGGCAGGATTTTAGTAAAGTCAATGAGTATGTAAGGAAACAGGGAAAACCTATAAATCATATTCAGAGGTTCTTTTTAAATCAATTTGGAGAAATTGTCGAGAATTCCTGGACTATTTCTATTGTTCTTGGTTTATTACTGGGAATATGCCCTTGGGTTTTATTGGAGCACCTGCAATTACCTTCCTCCGTAGAAAACAAAGTAGTTGCTATCTGGATATTATTATTACTCCCTTTTACGATATATTATTTCATAGAAGCATTCCATGAGCTTGTTAAACATGCTCGCATAATTCTCTTTGCCTTTTGGTGTGGTATTCTTGCTATTTTTCTTTCCGTGGTTGTTATAATGTTGTTATAATATTAAACAATTACCTTTTATTATATAGTACTTCATATCGATAGTTTGGAAGGAACAGATCCGAATTCTATATCATATTAGCAGTATTTTTTTCAGTAGATAGATGCCTAAGATTTGTGGCAAGTTGAAAAGAAAGGCTTGCTGTCTTGGCATCTATAGGGTAAAGGTTAGACACGTCGTCGCGGACTACGTATCGTTCGCGACGACGTTTTCTTTTTCAAAGCAAACATCATCTCACACGCACTCCGTCGCTCCTCCTCTCCAAACCGAACCCGCTTCGCTGGGCTTCGGTTTGGTTTTTTACAAGAGTTCAAATTCATCCGCTGAAAACTCCAAAAATCTTTTTTATAGCCCTCTTCCAAAAAGAAAAAGTCGCATTAGCGGCTTTTTCTTTTTGTACTTTTCACTCTTCTCTTCGCTCACCACGCGACTTTTTCCAGCGAAAAGAGAAGAGAGAAAAGTGAAAAGATTCGGTAGCTTTGCTTCGCAAAGCATTGATTGTATAGAATATTTGAGACTGTAGACAAAGCCATGCGGCAAGGGAAAAAACATGCATGGGGAGATTGTGAAGAGGGGATGGGAGTCCCCTCTTTACGTTCAATCCTTGCAAAAACGGGAACTTTTTTGAAAGTTTCCGTTTTTGCTTTTCAAGTTGTCGACACTTTGTCGACAGCTTGAATATTTCTTATATTATGACCCTCCGTTTGAGGAGCCCTTGAAAAGGCATGCAGCAAAAAGGAATCCATTCGATTTCGGAGAGGAAGAAATGCGGCGCAGGTGGAATGAAAAGGATTATATATCGGATTCCTTCATGAAACAAGCATCTTAAAAGAAGTATCATTGGATGATGCGACTGACTTGATTACGAAAGCAATCACCGCTTGAACTCCATACCGTATTCCACGAGAGTCGTACCCTCTGCCAGAAAAAACCTCGTTGCAAGACGAGGTTTTTTCAATGATGTTTGCCCTGTCGGCTAAATGATGTCGCTTTGCTGATGATGTGTGTCTGCGGCACATGAGGGGCAAACAGCGCATCATGGCGAGCGAAACGAGCTACATCATTTCAGAGCAAAGTGTAGAAGCATCATCAGCCGCCGCAGACGGCGACATTGTTGTCATTTGCCCGTCCTTGGTTTATAATGGATATGTCTCATTCTGCCCTTGCATGCGGCAGGATGCGGGCAGCGAATACAGACAACAGCGAGGAGAGGAGGGCGGCGCCTATGAGACTGTTTCTTGCGATCCCTTTGTCCGGGGAGATAAAGGACGCGCTGCTGGACGCACAGGACGCATTGTATGCGCGCGGCGTGCGCGGCAATTATACCAGCGAGGAAAACATGCATTTGACCCTTGCCTTTATCGGAGAGTATCCGTCTGCGCAGCCGGTTCTGGATGCGCTGGCCGGGCTTTCCTTTGCGCCCTTTCCGCTCACGCTGGAGGGCATGGGCTGTTTTGGCGAGCTCTGGTGGAGCGGAATCAAGGACTCTGCACCGCTTGTCTCTCTGGCACGCCGCATACGCCGCGCGCTGGCGGAAAGGCAGATCCCCTTTGACAATAAGCGTTTTTCGCCCCATATCACTTTGATCCGACGGGCAAGCGGCAGACCGCCTTGCCTGGCAATTCGACCGGAGAGCATGCGCGTTGACCGCGTTTCTCTGATGCGCTCCGAGCGAGGGAAAAACGGCATGATCTACACCGAACTCGGAGCAATCGAGGCCTTGGAGGAGGCGAAGGGAGCGCGATTATGAGTTGTCTCTGGATTCCGGCAGTTCTGGCCCTGTCCGTTCTGATGGCAGCCTGGATTTTTGGCGCAATAGAGCCGCTGCATATTCCTCCACGCCCCCGGGTCGGACAAAAGCGCGTCGCCTGCGTGGGCGACAGTATCACCTACGGCTGCTTCGTACCGGGACAGCCTTGGAACAACTATCCCCGGCGGCTGGAAAAGCTGCTTGGGAAAGCCTACTGCGTCGGCAATTTCGGATACTCCGACCGCGCGGCGATCAAAAGCGCCGACCATCCCTACACGGCGGAGCGCCTGTATCGGCACAGTCTTGATTTTCAGCCGGAAATTGTGCTGCTGATGCTGGGCAGCAACGACACCAAGAAGATTAACTGGGATGCGGCAGCCTACGAGCGTGACCTGAGCGCGCTGATTGACAGCTATCTTCAGCTGCCGAGCCGTCCACAGCTTTTTTTGCTGCTCCCGCCGCCGGTGTTTCCCGGGGGGAAAAAGGTGCTGTGGAGGATTCAAGGCGAGGTGCTGGAGAGGGAATTACTCCCAATTTGCCGCCTCGTGGCGGCGGATAAGGCTCTGCCGCTTGTCGACGTGCATGCGGACTTCGTCGGCCGGGAAGAGCTCTTTGTTGAGGGCTGCCACCCGAACGCGCGCGGTGCGCGGCTGCTGGCGGAGACGGTGTATGAGGCGCTTATACAAGCCGGCGCGATAGAGAAAGGGAAAAAGCTATGATTGCAAACTACCACAGTCATACGACGCGCTGCGGCCACGCCAAGGGCACGGAGCGAGAATACGTTGAGAACGCGATTCGTGCCGGGCTGCAGATCCTCGGCTTTTCGGATCACACGCCCTATGATTTTTTTGACAGCACGCCGCGCAACCGCCCCATGCGCATGATGCCGGAGGAGCTGCCGGACTATGCGCAGACGATCCGCGCGCTGGCGCTGGAATACCGGGAGCAAATCGAGATCCACTGCGGTGTGGAGGCGGAGTACTACCCTCGCTATTTTTCTCGCACCCTTGAACTGCTGCGGCAAAACGGCGTTGAGTATATGATCCTCGGGCAGCACAGTCTCGGCAACGAGATCGGCGAGCCTTACAGCGGCCGCCGGACGACGGAGGAGGCAATCCTCGCGCGCTACGTCGATCAGACGACGGAGGCGCTGCACACGGGGCTTTTCAGCTACTTTGCCCACCCGGATCTGATCCGCTACGAGGGCGAGGATCCTATCTATGAAAAGCATATGCGCCGCCTTTGCCGGGCGGCGAAGGAAACGAATACGCCGCTGGAGATCAATCTGCTCGGATTGTGGGAGGGCATCCACTATCCCGGAGAGCGATTTTTCCGCATCGCGGCAGAGGAGGGAAACCCGGTCATCCTTGGGCGCGACGCACATGAGCCGGAGGCCTTTTTTGATATGGAAAGCGAGGAAAGAGCGCTGGAGATGGTCAAAAAATACGGTCTGCCGCTGCTGGAAACCGTGCCGCTGCGTCCTATTTGAAAGAAAAGGGGAGAATGCCATGCTATCAACGAAAAACGGCAGCCTGCAATTATCGGCAGGGGTGATGGACTATATCGCGTTTGGCAACGGATCGCGCACACTGGTGATGATCCCGGGTCTCGGCGACGGCTTGAAAACGGTACGCGGTACGGCGCTGCCTTTTGCGCTGATGTATCGCCGCTTGGCGCGGGATTTTCGGGTCTACGTGTTCAGCCGCCGCCGCGAGCTGCCGGAGCATGTGAATACGCGGGAGCTGGCGAGGGAAGTCAGCGAGGCGATGGAGGCGCTGGGCCTCTCCGGCGCGGCGGTTCTGGGCGTATCTCAGGGGGGCATGATCGCCCAATGGCTGGCGATCGACCACCCGGACAAGCTGTCGCGGCTGATTTTGGCGGTGACGCTGGCGGAGCCGAATGCGACGATGCGGGAGGCCGTCGGCGGCTGGATGGAGATGGCGCGGCGCGGGGACTACCGCGCGCTGATGCTTGACACGGCGGAGCGCTCGTATTCGCCAAAGCGCCTGCGTACGCTGCGTCCGGGGCTTCGCCTGATGGGAAATCTCGGCAGGCCAAAGAGCTTTCAGCGCTTTTTAACGCTGGCGGAGGCCTGTCTGACGCACGACGCGCTGGCAGAGCTGCCGCGCATTGACTGTCCCACGCTGGTGATCGGCGGATGCGAGGACAAGATCGTCACCGGTGAAGCGTCACAGACGATTGCCGCGGCGATTCCCGGCAGCCGCCTGCTGATGGTCGAGGGCTTGGGGCACGGACTGTATGAGGAGACGCCGGACTTTTTCCGGCAGGTAGCGGACTTTGCCAAGGGAGAGGTCAAAAAATGAAAAACGCTCTGTTTGGACAGGCGATCGCCAAGTTTACGGCGGGCGTGCTGCTGCTTGGGCTGCTGATCTTTTTGCCGGCGGGAACCTTTGCTTACTGGCAGGGCTGGCTACTGATGGGCATTTTGTTTGTACCGATGTTTATCGCGGGTCTTGTCATGCTGAAGAAAAACCCGGAGCTATTGAAAAGACGCTTGAACGCCAGAGAGCGCGAGGGCGAACAGCGCGCGGTCATCGCCTGGAGCGGGCTGATGTTTTCGGCGGTATTTATTCTCGCGGGCTTGAACCGCCGCTTCGGCTGGTGTCTGCTGCCGGGCTGGGTATCCCTGGCGGCGGCTGCGGTCTTTCTGCTTGGTTATGTGCTGTATGCCGAGGTGCTGCGGGAAAACGCCTATCTCTCGCGCACGGTTGAAGTGCAGGAGGGGCAGACGCTGATCGACAGCGGGCTGTACGGGCTTGTGCGGCATCCTATGTATTTCTGTACGCTGCTGCTGTTTTTCAGCATGCCGCTGGTGCTCGCATCGCCTTTTTCTTTCGCGGTGATGCTGCTGTATATCCCGCTGATTGTCAAGCGCATCCGCAACGAGGAGCAGGTGCTGGCGGAGGGGCTGCCGGGCTATGGAGAATACCAAAAACGGGTCAAATACCGCCTGCTGCCGGGCGTCTGGTGAGCGTTGGCGCATTTACAAACGCGCTGTCCCGTGATACAATACGGGGCAGAGATTGGATCAAGTCCAAAGGGGGCGTTTTTTATGAGGGAGATCAAACGGATCGGTGTACTGACGAGCGGCGGCGATGCGCCGGGCATGAACGCGGCGGTGCGCGCGGTGGTGCGCACCGCGCTGGCCTGCGGCATCGAGTGCGTCGGCATTCGCCGCGGCTGGCAGGGGCTGATCAACAGCGATTTCGTGATGCTGGAGAGCAGCAGCGTCGGTCATATCCTGTCACGCGGCGGCACGATTTTATATACCGCGCGCAGCGAGGACTTTATGACGGAGAAGGGGCGCGAAAGGGCGCTGAGCACCTGCAAGATGCTGGGGCTGGACGGCATCGTCGCCATCGGCGGCGACGGCACCTTCCGCGGCGCGCTGGAGCTGTCGCGTCTGGGCATCCCCGTCGTTGGCGTGCCCGCGACGATCGACAACGACATCGGCTGCACGAACTACACCATCGGCTTTGACACCGCCTGCAACACCGCCATTGACTGCATCGACAAGCTGCGCGATACCATGCAGTCGCACGAGCGTTGCTCCGTGGTTGAGGTCATGGGTCGCAACGCGGGCTTTTTGGCGCTCTATGTCGGCATCGCGGTCGGCGCGACGGCGGTGCTGGTGCCTGAGCGCGAGCTGGACTTCCAGCGCGATGTGGTCGAGCGCATTCAGGATTCGCGTCTGGCGGGCAATACCCATTTTATGATCGTCGTGGCCGAGGGCGCGGGCAGCGCCGTAGAGATCGGTGAGAAGATCCGCGAGAGCGTCGGCATGGAGCCGCGCGTGACTGTGCTTGGACACATCCAGCGCGGCGGCTCACCCAACGCGCGTGACCGCGAGACGGCGACGCGCATGGGCTATCATGCGGTACACGCGTTTCTGAAAAGCGGCGGCGACTGCATCGTCGCCACGCAGGAGGGCGGCATCGTCGAGATCCCCATCGAGGAGGCGCTGGCGATGAAAAAGCACCTGCAGATGGATCGCTACGAGATCATGGAGACCATGCAGCTCGGCGCGCTGCGCGCAAAGGGGAATTAAACGGAAAGAATTGAACAGGAAAAGCGAGGCGTTTTGAAAGGATGCCTCGCTTTTTCTGGGAACTATTTGAGATTTGCGGCGTCCTATCATCAGAATGCAGGATCGCATGACTTTTTTACGCACATAGGAGGAACGAATATGAAACGAATGATTCATGCAGGCGTATGCGCGGCTCTGGGGGCGGTGTTGGTTTTGGGCTTGACCGGCTGCGGCGCGGAGCCAGGTGCGACGACGCCCCAGACGGCGCAGGATCCCGCGAGTGTTACGGTCTCTGCCTCCGGCACCGTGCAGCTGACGCCGGACAAGGCGACGGTCTCCTTTGGCGTGACGACGCAGGAGAAGAGTGCGGAGCTGGCGCAGAGCAGAAACAGCGAGGCCGTGCAAAAGGTCGTCGATGCGCTGATCGCGCAGGGCGTGGCGGAGGCGAGCATCCGCACGGAGTACTACAACCTGTATCCACGCTATGACTGGTCGGCAGACGGCGAGCAGCGGCTCATCGGCTACGAGGTCAGCACCACGATGTGCGTGCAGGATCAGAACCTCGAGGAACTGGGCAAGCTGTTGAGCGTCTGCGTCGACGCGGGGGTCAACCAAATCAATAACGTCAGCTTCCTCTGCAGCGGCTATGACGAGGCCTATCAACAGGCGCTGGCGCAGGCCGTGGAGGCTGCGCGGACAAAGGCGGAGGTCTTGGCGCGTGCCGCCGGCAAAAAGCTGGGCGAGCCCATCGTCATTACTGAGGGCTGGCAGGATACCTCTGCGCGCTACAGCCGCAGCGCGAATATGCTGGCAGATTTCGCTGTGAAAGAGTCGGCGGAGGCTGCGCCCGTCCTCCAGCCCGGCGAGACGGAGATTACTGCGAACGTGACCGTGAGCTATGCGCTGCGGTAAACAAAAGCGAAAAACGGCACGAGCTGTGCCGTTTTTTCGTTTAATTATTTTTCTCCCGCGGCTCCTTGAAAAAGCGGAAGTCGCAGCGATTATCCCCGCGGCATACCGTACCCTGCCGTACAAAACGAATGCCGGGCAGCTCGCTGTATAAATAGTCGTCAATCAAACAAAAGGTGCAGCCCAGCTCGGGGAAACCGTACTTGTGCATCAAGGTCGCAAAGATGCACTGCGTTGTGTCAAAGCCTATGGCGTTTTGCCGCAGTCCACCGGCTCTGTATGCCAGCCATGCCCGTTTCCTTTCATCATCAGCCGGGGATCAGCCTTTTGCCGAGCGAGAATGCCCCGGGGAGTTGAAAGAGCCTCTGAAAGGCTTTTCTGCGTGGGATCAGATAGTCCTTCATGATGCGCAATATGCGCGCGCGAGAGGCCTGCGCGTCCATTCCATTGCCCAGATCGAGTTGATGGATGGCAAGGGCGGAAAACAAATTGCATAGATGCGCGTAGCTGATGGGAACACACAGCTGCGCGTTTTCTTTGATCAGCGCGTCGATCCTGTCCGCAATTGCCGAAAGCTCTTGATCTGAGAGACTCTTGTAGTATTTGGAAAAGCGGCTGTGCGCCATCATTTTTGCGGGGATATATTGTTTTGTCATGCAGATGCGTCCTCCGTGTGTGATCTCATCCTTCGTCCACCGTAATCTTAAAATCACAGCAGTCGCCGCCTAAGCCCAGAGTTTTGCTGCGTCTCCATTTCAGCTTGGGGTGCATATTGCCGCAGCTTTGCTCCAGCAGCGGGCGCAGCTCATCCAAATACCTTCTGTCCGTGTCTTTTTTCCTGTCTTCCTGTTATTCCGCGCTCTTGAGCGCTTCCACCATGTTGATCTTCCGGTTCTTGCGCGCCAGCATCCAACCGACAAGCAGAGAAATACCGAAGGTTAAAGCCACGGAGACGATATAGGTCAAGGGCCCGAGCATGAGCTTTAGTTCATATTCCGAGGCCAGTGCCAGCAGCAGCCAGCGCAGAACGCCTACGCCCGCGGGAAGACCGAGAAGAACGCCAATCACCGTTAGCCAGATGTTTTGGGCGATTAGCAGCTGTCCAATTTTCCGGCTTCGGAAGCCGAGCACCTTCAGTGTCGCGAGCTCGCGATATCGCTCCACGTAGCTCATGACCCCCAGGTTATACAGCACCACGATGCCCAGGAGCACCGCCGCGACGACGAGAATCAAGACCATGGCGTCCATGATCTGCGTGAAGCTTTTGAAGCTGTCCATCAGCTGCCCCTTGTCCTGTTTGCCTGCGATCAGCTCCGAGGCCGGAATATCCGCGGAGACTTTTTCCGTATAGACGGCGGAAACGCTGTAATCGATGCCCAGCTCGTCGGCAAGCACGTCCGTCATGGTGATGCACTCGGTCATGGTGGAGCGGTGATAGCCCAGCACCTTTACCCGATAGCTGTCCTCGCTGCTGTAGGGAGAAAACTCGATATACTCCCCGATCTTCGCCCTGTCGGCCAGCCGCAGGCAGAGATACACGCCGTCATGCCGCAGCTCGATCGGCTGATTGTCCTCGTCGATCACGCTGAAGCGCCCCTTGTCGTTGTGCACGACGTCCAGCGTCGCGGTATAGCCGTCGATGCTGATGCCCGCATAGCTCTCCCAGTCGCCGTCCAGCGCCGCGATCAGATCGGCCGCTTCCTCCGGCGAGGTGTTTTCCACAAGATTGACCTTGGTCGCATAGTGCGAGATCCCGTGATCCAGCAGATCCAAAAATCCGGCCATGGTGTCGCGCATACCGAGTCCGCCCACCAGCAGGATCATACAGCCGACGATCCCGACGAGCGTCATGGCCAGGCGGCTCTTGTGGCGCATCAGATCCCGGATGTTCCACTTTGTGGCAAAGTTCAGCCGTTCAAAAGCTCGGAAGCCTTCCAGAAAACTTCTCCGCATTTTTTTCGGCGTATAGGGCCGAAGCGCGTCGGCCGTGGTCCCCTTCAGCTGCGCGCGCACGGAAAGAAAGCTGATCAGCGCGAGCAGAAGCAGAGATCCCGCGATGACGGGATAGCAAAACGCCGGCGTTGCGATCGACCAGTCCGGCATATCGAAGTAGGTGCCCATCATGCCGTTTTCGCTCATCACCGCCCTGCAGACGAAAACGCCGAGCACGGAGCCCAGCGCCGCGCCGACTAAACCGATCAACAGACCGTAAAAAGAGTAGTGTCGCAGGATCGTCCGATTTTTGAAGCCGAGCGCCTTCAGGATCCCGATCTGGGTCTTCTCCTTGGTGGCGATGCGATGCATGGTCGTCACCATCGTGAGGATGGCGATCGCGAGAAAGAGCACCGGCAAAACGGAGCCCATGGCTTTTCCCTCGTCCGCCTCGCCCATGGCCTGCTTGTATACCGTGTGATCGGTTTTCGGAACGACCATCAGCGTGCGGCCGAGCGCGTCCTTGACCGCATCCTCCAGCGCGGCCTTTTCCAGACCGGAGCGGAGATTGATCTGCGAAAAAACCTTGTCCGCCGCCTGCTCCAGCAGCTCCCCGGTCACCGCCGATTCCGCCTGCGCCTTTGCGGCGTCCTCCGGCAGTCCGGCGTTTTGAAGCTCATCCGAGACCGATTGGACGGTTTTTTCCTTCAGGACCGCCTGCAGCTTTTCCGGAGAGATGTACGCATAGCCAAAGGTCGCATAATCCGGCATCAGCTGGTTGCTGTCGGCCAGGCAGATCATATGCTCGCCGGCCTTGATCAGCCCGACGATCTGCCCGCTGATCTCCAGCCCCTGAAACTCCAGCGTCAGCGAATCCCCCAGAGAAAAGCCGTTGGTCTGCGCAAACTTGTCGGACAGCCAAAAGCCGTCGCCACTTTCGTCGTAGGCCGCACCATCCATCAGCACAAAGCTGGAAACGCTGTAGTTTTCCGACACGTCGAGTGCCAGCGCCTTTTTGCTGTCGCCCTTGATCTCAAGATTGACCGACAAAAAGCGGGTCGCCGCGTCCACGCCGTCGATGGCGGCGATCTTGTCAAGCTCCTCTCTGGTAAAGCCCGTCTCGGAGTAGAGGCGGTAGTCGGCGTAGTTCGTGTCCTCAAAAAAGCGCGAGATGTCGTATTCGATGGTGCGCCATTCCATGTTGAAGCCGAGGAAGATCCCAATGCCCAGCGTCATCATGATGACCATGGAGATAAACTGGGCCTTGTAGCTCCAAGCGGTGCGCAGCAGTTTTCGTAACAGCATCACCACTCCACCTCGTCTGCGGAAAGGGGATTCTCCTGCTCCTCCAGCGAGCGGATCTTTCCGTTCTTGACGCGAATCACCACGTCCGCCATTTTTGCGATGTTCTGGTTGTGGGTAACGATCACGACGGTCTTGCCTGCGCTTCTGGCCATCTCCAGCAGGAGCTTGAGCACCATCACGCCCGTCCCGGAATCCAGCGCCCCGGTCGGCTCGTCGCAGAGCAGGATCTTCGGGTTCTTGCAAAGGGCCCGGGCGATGGAGATGCGCTGCTGCTCGCCGCCGGAGAGCTCCGAGGGGAAGTTGTTCCGGTGATCCAGCAGTCCGACCTTATCGATCATCTCCTCGGCGTTCAGCGCGTTTTTCGAGATCTCCGAGACGAGCTTCACGTTCTCGTAGACCGTCAGCGTCGGGATGAGATTGTAAAACTGAAATACGAAGCCAACCGCAGACGCCCGGTAGTCGGCAAGCTCGTTGTCGGAGAGCCGGGAGATATCAGCGCCGGAGACCGTGATCGTCCCCTCGCTGGGGCTGTCCAGTCCGCCCAGCAGATTCAGCAGCGTGCTCTTTCCGGCGCCGGATGGGCCGAGAATGACCACGAACTTGCCCTCCTCCAGCGAAAAGCTCACCCGGTCCAGCGCGCGCAGCTCATGATCGCCGCTGGTATAGATTTTGGATACGTTTTCAAATTGAACGATTACCATTGCTTCCTCCTTGTCCCCTCCGTCCGTTCGGAATCGATCTCACGCCGAGACCCCGTCGACACCGATGCGCGGCCGGGTTTTCTTTAAATAGCCAAGTTTTCCGTTTTCTATGCACAGGATATAGTCACAGCACAGCTCGATCAGCTCCGGATCGTGGGTGGCGACGAGCACCGTGTTGCCCTGCGCCGCGATGCTTTTCAAAAGCGCCCCGACCTTTTCCATGTGGGAAAAGTCAAGCCCGGAGGTCGGTTCGTCAAAGAGCATCAGTCTGGCGTCAGCCGCGATCGCGGAGGCGATGGCTACCCGCTGCTTCTGTCCGCCGGAGAGCGCCATCGGATGCTTGTCCTTATAGGCAAGGATCCCCAGGCTTTCCAGGATCGCCGCGTAGCGCGCCCCGCTCTTCTCCCGCATGCTCAGCAGCACCTCCGCCTCTACGCTGTCGGTGAACAGCTGATGGTTCACGTCCTGCATGACCAGATAGCTGAGCTTCAGCCGATCCTTGCCCCGATAGATTTTTCCGTCCAGCTCGATGCTCCCGCCGCAGTCCTTGACCAGACCGCAGACGCACTTCAAAAAGGTGGATTTGCCCGTCCCGTTGCTGCCGATCACCGCGACGACGGCCTGTTTTGGCAGGACCAGCCGCGCAATGCGCAGGCTGAGCATCGGATCGTTTTCCGCAAAGCGTTTTTTCCGAAGCAGATAGGGCTTTCGGTGATAGGAAAAATAGAAATCCCGGAGCACAATCCCGCCGCCGGGTTCGGACAGATCTTCCGTCATGGCGCATCCGTCCTTCCCGGCGCAGGCAAGGCCGCAGTCCGGCGCCAAAAGCTCCGGCGCAGCCAGCGGCCGAAGCCGGAGCGCCCGGATCTCGTCGCTTCCCATGGCGGCAAAGTCCCGTCCGCTCCATTCCCGCCGGACGACGCCCGCGTCCATATAGAGGACGCGATCCACGAGATCCTTCAGATACCAGAGGCGATGCTCGGAGATGACGATGGTCTTCCCCTGTGCCTTCCAGCGTTTGATCTCCTCCCGCAGGTTTTCGATCGCGTTCTGATCCAGGTTGGAGGAGGGCTCGTCCAGCAAAATGACCTCCGGCAGCAATGCGGATACCGAGGCGCAGGCAATGCGCTGCTTTTCTCCGCCGGAGAGGGCAAAGAGGCTTTTATCCAGCAGCTTCTCGATGTGCATTTCCCGCACGACCTTCTGCTTGCGCCGGAGGATCTCTTCGGGGGCAAGGCCGATGTTCTCCGGGCCGAAGACGATCTCGCCATCTGTGTCCACGGAGAAAAACTGGCTCCTCGGATTTTGAAACACCGTGCCCACAAGCCCGGCAAGCTCGTAGAGCTCCGTCCGGCGGATGTCCCGCCCGGCAACGGTGACGCTTCCCGCAAGCTCCCCCGGATAATAGTGGGGGATCAGGCCGTTGATCAGCCGGATGATCGTGGTCTTTCCGGACCCGGAGGCGCCGGTCAGCAGCAGCAGTTCCCCCTTTTTCACGCGCAGGGAGACGTCCTCCAGGAGCCCCTCCGCAGAGCCCTTATACCGAAAGCTCACGCGCTCGATCTCAATGATGTTCTCTTTCATAACACGTACTTGAAGACCACGAAGAACCCGGCGGCCGCCGTAAACGCCGCAATCAGCAGCCAGTCAAAGACCTGCAGCCGCAAGATTTCCACGCTGGTTCTTTTTCCCTTTCCTCCGAGCCCCCGCGTGATGGCGGCTGCGGACAATTCGTCTCCGATGTTCACGCAGGAGAAGAGGAGCGGGATCATCCGGTACTCGACCATTTTGACGGCGCTTCCGCCGCCGAGGGAGATGCCGCGCATCCGCATGGCGTCGCTGATCGCAGCATATTCCTCCTTGATCGTCGGAAAAAAGCGCATCACCACCGCCAAAGAGATCGCGATCCCGTCCGGCACGCGCATCCTCTGCATCGCGGACATGAATTCGCCGATCTTCGTCGTCCTCACCACGTACCAGGCCGTTATGAAGGCGGGCATAAACTGGACGACGATCCCGCAGTAGCCCGTGAGCAGCGACTGGAATACGCCCGTGGATTCCTCCGACAGAAAGCGGAAGCTGAGCAGCAGCGCCACGGCATACAAAACAGAGAAGCGAAGCGCGCTTGCATACCGCTTTTCCACCACGAGCAGCGCGAGGGGGATCGCAGTCACCGCAAGCCGGACCGCCCACAAAAGCGGCGTCGTCGCGCTCATCATGACGATCGACGAGACGACCAGGATCATATACAGCTTTGTCCGCGGGTCAAGCCTTACGCGCTTCAAACGATTCCCGCCTTTTCAAAATGCTTCTTGACCGCCGCCTTGCCGAGATAGGCGCCGATGCAGCCGAACACAAAGCAGACGATCAGCAGCACGCCGATGGTCCGGGTGTTGATCGCCCGGAACAGGCTCTCCGCATATTCTGCGGAGAAACCGGCCTCCACGAGACCCCGGCGGTAGGACTCCGCCGTGATGATCACCGGGAAGTAATTGGCGCAGATCCACAGGCAGAACACGCCGTAGCTCAGCACGGTTTTCTTGAAGCTCTTGTACCCGCCGGACTTTGCGATCAGATCCGCGGCCAGGCCGGCGGCGATGCACAGCGGCGCACCCAGATAGCCCATGCCGGTCACAAACATGATGATGGCGATCAGTATGGACATGATCGTGATCATGCCGAACTTCTCCACCTTCGTATAAAACAGCATCATCGGGATCGCACCCGCCAGCGGGAGCATGACCACGTAGCTCGCCACGATATAGGGATGGATATATCCCAGCATGCCGAAGGCGAATTCCACGACGAACCAGATCGCCGTGAAAATGCCAATGGTAATAAAGTCCTTTGCCGTTAACTGCTTTGCGTTCATGTTTTTTCTCTTACTTTCGTTTTAAGATTATTATGTAATTTTCCAACTGACCGCCTGTTTCCTGCCGGAAACAAAGCGCCTGTAAATGCCGTCGGCCTGCATCAGCTCTTCGTGTTTCCCCTGCTGCACGATACGGCCCTGGTCGATCACGAGGATCTGATCGGCGTTCCTCACCGTCTTCAGCCGGTGGGCGATCATGATGATGGTCTTTTCGGTGGTCAAATTGCGAATGGCTTCGGTGAGCTCCTTCTCGTTCTCCGGGTCCACGTTGGCCGTCGCCTCGTCCAGAATGATGATCGGCGCGTCCTTCATGATGGCTCTGGCGATGGCGATGCGCTGCTTTTCACCGCCGGAGAGCGTGGCGCCGCCCTCGCCGACGACGGTTTCATAGCCCTCCGGGAGCGCTTCGATGAACTCGTGGCAGCGGGCTTTCTTTGCCGCCGCGATCACTTCGTCCATCGACGCCTCCGGCCTGCCGAAGCGGATGTTGTTGGCGATCGTGTCCTCAAACAGATAGACCCGCTGGAACACGAAACTGAAGTTCTCCATCAGAGAATCGAAGCTGTATTCCTTGACATCTCTGCCGCCGAGCGTGACGACGCCCTCCTGCACGTCCCAGAAGCGGGCGATCAGCGAGGTGATGGTGGTCTTCCCGCCGCCGGAGGGTCCCACGATCGCGGTCGTGGTCTTTTCCCGGATGTCCAGCGTCACGTCGTCGATGATCTTTCTGCTGTCGTAGGCAAAGCTCACGTGCTCCAGGTGAATATCCCGGTTTTCCGGCAGGATCTCCTCGCCGTCGACGTCCATCTGCTCGATGCTCAGGATTTCATTGGCCCGATCCACGCCCTTGCCGATGATCTTCAGCAGTGCGGTGTAAATCCCCGCCAAATCCATCGCCTCAAAGACCATAAACGAGCTCAGGAGCATGGTGATGAGATAGTTCAGCGCCATCGTGCCGGTAAAGTAGAAATACAAGGCTGCGCCGGCGATTGCGACGCCCGCCAGCTTGCTGACCAGCATCTGGAGGCCGACCGCGGGGATCGCCGTCGTCTCCGCCGTGATATCCGCTTTCTTTTTGCGCTCCACACTTTTGGCAACGCGGGAGCTGTTTTGTGCAAAAATGTTGTAATTGCGGATCTCCGCAATGCCCTGGATGTATTCCAGGATCACGCCGACCATTTCCTTGTCGGCGCTGATCTTCTCATCGGCGATCCGGGCGATCTTCCGGTTTGTCACGGCATTGACCATCATAAAGATCCCGATGCCGGCCAGGGAGATCAGGCCGATACGCCAATCGAAAACGAACATCCCGAGGGCGATCACCGCCGTTGTGATGCTGCCCTGCAGCACCATCATGATGGCCCTCGTGGCGATGTCGCTCATCTGCTCCAGCGTATTGGTGGTGACGGAGGTGATATGACCCAGGCTGGTGTCGTTGAAATAGCCCATCGGCAGATAGCGCAAATGCTCGCCGATCTCAATGCGCTTGCGCGCGCAGGTGTCATAGCCCGCCTCAGTCTGCATCATCTGAGAGAAACGGTTTACCACCATCTTTCCGACGGTGCTGACCAGCATGAAACCAATGACGGCGGCAAAGGTGCTCGTACGGATCTCGCCTTGCAGCACGGCGGTGATGGCAAAAAAGGCCGCCGGGATCTTCATGGCGCCGAACAGGGCATCCAGCACCCCCAGCGCCACCGCTCCGTAGAGCTTGTCTCTGTTTTCCCTGTTACAAAAATCAAAGAACTTTCGCAGCATCTCAAGCATACGCGGCCTCCTTGTCCTCATCCCGTGCCTGGCTGTGGGCTTCCCACATATTCCGATAGAGCGCGCTGTCGGAGAGAAGCTGCTCGTGCGTTCCGACAGCGTCCACGTTTCCGTCCCGGATGACAAAGATCCTGTCTGCGGTCTGGACAGTGGACAGCCTGTGCGCGATCACGATCAGCGTCCGTCCCCGCACGAGCTTCGCCACGCTCTCCTGCACCAGCGCCTCGTTCTCCGGGTCGGTGTAGGCGGTGGCCTCGTCCAGGATCACCACCGGCGCGTCCTTCAGCATGGCTCTGGCGATGCAGATCCGCTGCCGCTCTCCGCCGGAGAGGTGAGCGCCTGCACCGCCGACCCGCGTGTCGTAGCCGTTTTCAAGCCCCAGGATGAATTCGTGGCAGCCGCTGGCCTTGGCCGCGGCGATCACTTCCTCGTCCGTCGCCCCGGCCTTGCCCATCCGGATGTTTTCCATGATCGTCATATCGAACAGGTAATTGTCCTGCGCCACGTAGGCGATCCGCCCCATGTAGTAATCCAGCGGGAGCTTCCGGATGTCCACGCCGCCGTAGCTGACGGTCCCGGCGTCCACGTCCCACAGAGAGTCGATCAGCCGGGCGATGGTGCTCTTTCCGGAGCCCGACGGCCCTACGATCGCGCTGACCTCGCCCTGCCGGAACGTCATGTCGACGCCGTGCAGGACCTCCTGGTCCTTGTAGGTGAAGCGAACGCCCTGCAGCCGGATCTCCGAGCCCTGCGGCGCCTCTGTAAGCCGCCCCGGACGCTCCATTTCTCTCCGCTCCAGGATCTCCGTGACCTCGCCGAAGATGGTCTTCATCTTCAGAATGTCGTCCATATAGGAAAAAGCGACGACCAGCGGCGTGATCAGCCCGGCGGATAGAATAACACAGGTGATGAAGTGCTCCGGCGAAAGTTCGCCGCCCTTGACCAGCAGCAGCCCGACCGGGAGCACGCCGAGGAAGGTGGCCGGCATAAAGGACATCGTGCCCGCCTGCCACCAGATGCACCTTCGCATCCAGTCGATAAAGCAGTCCGCGCCTTCCCTCGCCGCGTGGACGAATTTTTCGTAGGAGCTGCCCGTCTTCCCAAAGGCTTTGATGACCTCGATCCCGTTGATATATTCCACGGCGGTATCGTTCAAATGCTTGGTTTTCTGCACCGTGACCTCAAACTCGCCCTGACTCTTTGCCATCATGACCGCGGCAAAGACGAGACCGATCGCTGCCGAGATCAGATTGGCGAGAGCCACGCGCCAGTCGATAGCGAGCAGATAGATAAACATAAGGATCGGAAGCAGAATATTGGCGGTAAACTCCGGGATGATATGCGCCAGCGTGGTTTCCATGGCATCCACACGCTCCACCATGATGTTCTTGTAGCTTCCGCTGTGATCGTCCAGCACGGAACCGAGCGGGATTTTTGAAAGCTTTTCGCACAGCTCCATCCGGATCCCGCCCAGCACTTGAAAGGTCGCCACGTGGGACAGCGTGGTGGACAGATTGTGCAGCACGACCCGGACGATCCAGAACGCCGCCATCAGGATCACCTGCTTCAAATAGTACTTCGGATCCCGACAACCGTCCAGCAGCCGCCCCACGATATCCGCAATTAGCAGATAGGGCGCAAAGGACGCCGCCACGCCCAGTATGGCGAGAATCACGCTCCCGCCGTAATAGCTTCTCTTTCGCCCGGCAAATTCCAATACCCAGGATAATATGCCTCTTTTCTTCATCGCATCGCGCTCCTTTGCCGCCTGTTTTTCTTTTTAATCAGCGGCTCCCCTTTTGCCGCGCCGATCTCCCGCGTTTTTTTTAAGCCCCGCCGGAAACGGGGCGCAGGCCGCAGGCAAAGCCCTGCGACGGAGAAAAGGCAAGCGCGGGGATCGCTGAAAGATCCATTTGGTCAGGGATACCGATCGCCGATCCTCACGCTCGTCCCCGACGATCCGGTCCCCCTTTCAGAAGTCTTGTTTCGCAGGCTCTGCGGGGCCGATGCTCCATTGCGCGCTGGCGGCTTGGAGCTGCGCCATACGGCGGAAGACGCTAAATTCTTCGGCGAGCAGTTCCTCGGGCCTTCCTTCTTCGACGACCCTGCCTTCGGAAAGCAGCACGATCTTGTCCGCCGCCTCCACGGTGCGCATCCGGTGGGCGATGACCAGCACGGTCTTGCCCGCAAGCAGACGGGACAGCGCGCCTTGCACCTTGGTCTCGTTCTCCACGTCAAGCGAAGCCGTGGCTTCGTCCAGCAGCACGATCGGCGCGTTTTTCAGGATCGCGCGAGCGATGGAGATGCGCTGCCGCTCTCCGCCGGATAGCCTGGCGCCGTTTTCGCCGATGGGCGTCAAATAGCCCCGGGGCAGCTTTGCAACGAATTCGTCGCAGTTGGCCGCCCGCGCCGCCGCAAAGACCTCCTCGTCCGTCGCGCCGTGCTTGCCGAGGCGGATGTTTTCCATCACGGTATCGTCAAAGAGCACGACGTCCTGGAACACCATGGAGTAGTCCGTCAGCAGAATCTCGGGATCAACGGAAGCGACGTTCACGCCGCCGACCTTGACGCTGCCCCGGTCAACGTCCCAGAGCCGCGCGGCCAGGCGGGCGCAGGTGCTCTTGCCGGAGCCGGAGGGGCCGACCAGCGCCGTGACCTCGCCCTCCTTCGCCGTGAAGCTGACGCCGCAGAGCACTTGTCTGTCGTCATAAGCAAAGTCGACGTTGTCAAAGACGATGTCGTGGCCCTGCGGGGCAAAGCTCTCGCTGCCCTCTGCGGTCCCGGCGTCGTAAATCTCCATCAGACGGCCCGCGGAAACCTGGGACATGAACATTTCGGCGATCAGCGCCAGAGCCTGATCGAAGGGAGCGTAAACGCGGGTGATGACCAGCAGGAACATGAACAGCACGAGAAAATCGACCTGTCCGGCGAGGATCAGCTTCGTCCCGGTGAGGATCGTGGTCGCCACGCCCAGGCGCATGATGACGCTGGCTGCGTTGACGAAGATCCCGGCGACGAGCTCGCCCTGCAGCAGGGTTTTTTCATGGGCGTCGATCTTGTCGCCCAGCGCCCGGAGAAACCGGGTCTCCTGATTCGTCGCGCGGATCTCCCGGATGTTCTCCAGCGTCTCCTGGATGCCGTCGGACACTGTGACAGCCGCGGCTTTGGTGATCTCAGACCGGCGCTTCGTCAGCTTGCGGCTGCCGAACAGGAGCGCAAAAGCTACGGGAACGCCCCAGAGGCAGGCCAGCGCCAGCTTCCAGTTGTAGGCAAAGAGCATGACGGCGATCAGCGCCGTGGAGATGTAGGAGCCGTAGAGATAGCCCAGGCAGTGGGACCAGACGTGCTCCAGCCGGTTCACGTCGCCCATGACGGTCTCGGTGAGATCCGCCAGATCGCGCTTGCCGAAGTAGCCAAGCGGGAGCTGGCGCAGACGCTCGGCCAGAGAAATCCGCATATTTTTCACCTCGCCGTAGACGAGGCCGTAAGTCGCTTTATACTGTTGCAGGTGCGTGATAAAAGAGAGAAGCAGAAAGACGAGGACCATCAGCAGGATCGGCGTCGCGCGGGCAAGCGGCGCGCTGTCGGTCAGAGTGGCGAGAAAGCCCTTCATCATGAAGTAGAGGATGCCCATGCCGCCCATCACGACCAGGTTGACGACGACCGTCCAGAAGGTGCCCGCCTTGGCATTTTTGATCCCCTGATCGCTCAGCGCGTATTTCCGCTGAAATGCTTTTCCGAACATCTCAATTCACCTCCGTGTCCTTCTCGCAGGCTTCATATCGCTCGCTTTCTCGCCGGCTCAAAAGCTCGTTCATTCCGCTGCTCGCCCTCTCCCCGCAAAGCTCGCTTCGCGGGGCCCCCTGATGGATCTTCCATTGTACAGCCTGTTGGTAATCCGCCCACATGCGGGCGTAGAGTCCGTCCGCTTTCAAAAGCTCCTCGTGCGCGCCCTGCTCGACGACGCGGCCGGCGTCCAGCACGACGATCCTGTCCGCGCCGACCACGGTGGACAGCCGGTGGGCGATCATGATGACCGTGCGCCCCTCGGTGAGTCGGGCAAAGGCCTTCTGGATCAGCGCCTCGTTCTCCGGGTCGGCAAAGGCCGTCGCCTCGTCCAGCACCACGATGGGCGCGTCCTTCAGGATCGCGCGGGCCAAAGCCACCCGCTGCTGCTCGCCGCCGGAGAGATGCGTGCCTTCGGCGCCGATGACGGTATCCATCCCATCCGGGAGCTTTTCGAGGATGTCGTCGCACTGGGCGGCGGAAAGCGCAGCCTGCACATCTTCTCTTGACGCGTCCGGCCGCGAGGCGCGCACGTTTTCAAGGATCGAAGCCTTGAACAGGCGCGTGTTCTGGAACACGAAGGCCACCTGATCCATCAGGACGTGGGGATCGGTCTGCCGCACGTCCACACCGCCGACCTCCACCGTGCCGGAGCTGACGTCCCAGAAGCGCGGGATCAAACTGGCCGCCGTGGTCTTGCCGCCGCCCGATGGGCCGACCAGCGCCACGGTCTGACTCGGTTCTACGCGGAAAGATACGCCGTCCAGCGCAGGCAGCTGCGCGCCGTCGTAGGTAAAGTGCACGTCCTTGAACGCCACGCTGTTGTCCTTTGGCGTCTGCGGATCGTCCGGGACGGTGAGCGTCGGCGCGTTCATGACCTGGGCGATACGGTTCAGCGCCGTGCTCGCCAGCATCATACCGCTGGCCGCGAACAGGATCCTTGCCAGCGCCGTCGATACGATGGCGGAAAAGACCGCGTAGAATACGAAGTCCGTGAGGAAAGTCGCGAAGTTCCCGTTGCGCAGCTCACCCGGCGCCAGCAGCAGCGCGACCGGCACGAGGAAGACGAAGGCTCCCTCCGTCGCGGTCAGGTTGATCGCCTGCGGCACGCGGCACACGTCGCCCTGATAGTGCTCCGCCTTTGCGCTGTAATCCTCGATGGCCTGCCGGAAGGCTTTGAAGGAATATACCGTCTGCTGGAACACCTTCACCACGGGAATGCCTCGCACATACTCCGTCCCGGCCTTGCTCATGAGGTCCTGAGCCGCCTGATACTCCGCCATGAGCCCGGCGTTTTTGCCGCCCATCATGGAGAACATGGCCGTGACGGACACCACCGCCGCGATCAGGCAGGCCGCGCCCATACGCCAGTCGAACACGAACATCAGCGCGAGCATGGCGAGCACCATGGCGGCGCTGCCCACGATGTCCGCCAGATTGTGCGCCAGCAGCGTCTCCGTCTCCGAGGCCGCGCCGTCGAGGCGGTTGCGGAGCAAGCCGGAGGCGTTGGCGTCGAAAAAGCCCAGCGGCGTTTTCATCAAATGCGCCACGCCCTGTTTGCGGATGTTGCTGGCCGTGCGGAAGGCAGCCAGATGCGTGCACATCAGCGCGGCGAAATAGACCGCGATCCCGGCTACGGCAAAGGCAAAGGCCAGCCAGCCGTAGCGCCCGACACCGACCGCCTGCGTCCAGTCCGGCGCGACGGCAATCAGATCCCGCGCCGCCAGCCAGATACAAATATACGGCACCATCCCAAGGATCATGGCGACCGCGGAAAGGGCGAGCCCCAAAAAGGTCAGTTTCTTATAGCTGCCCGCATAGCCCAGCAGGACGGACAGCTTGCTTGGTTTCTTTTCTTTCACGCAGATTCCCTCTTTCTTTTGCTTGCAGTTAGACATTTCTAACCAAGGCGCTTTACCTTGCCCCGCGGCGAGGCGGGGCAAGCGCTTTATTCCGGCAGCAGATCGGTCAGACAGTCCATGCTCAGCAGCAGCGTGGAGCCGTTGTGCAGCAGAGCCGAGGCCGCGGGCGGCAGCAAGCCGAACGCGCCGAGCGCGATCAAGGCACTGTTGAAGCCCATGACGAAGCGGTAATTGCGCCCAATGCGGCGCATCAGCTTTTCGGACAGACGCCGCAGCAGCACCAGCTCTCGCAGATCCTCCGCAGCGACGGTGATGTCCGCCACCTCGCGGGCGATGGTCGCGCCGCTTCCGATGGCGACGCCTACGTCGGCCTGAGAGAGCGCCGGGGCGTCGTTGATCCCGTCGCCGATCATGACGACTTTGCGCCCCTGCGCCTGCTCGGTCTGCACGTACCGGGCCTTGTCCTCGGGCAGGACCTCCGCGTGGAAGTCGTCCATCCCAAGCTCGCGCGCGATGGCGGCCGCCGTATTCCGGTTGTCGCCGGTCAGCATGACGGTCTTGCCGATCCCGGCCTCGTGCAGCAGCTCTACGATCGTCCCCGCCTCCGGGCGGAGCGGATCGAGGATGCCGACGGCCGCGGAAAGCACGCCGCCGATCGCCAGATACAGCCAGGAGCAGCCCGGGTCCAGCGCGTCGAAGCGCGCCTGATCCTCGGGCCGGACCGCAACGCCCTCGTCCTCAAAAACGAAGTGGCGGCTGCCAATGACGGCCCGTTCACCGCCGATCTTCGTGGCGATGCCGTGGGCGACCACGTATTCCGGCTCGCTGTGCATCTCCTGATGGCAGAGCCCGCGCTCCGCGGCGGCGCGCACGACGGCGTTGGCCACGGAATGGGGGAAATGCTCTTCCAGGCAGGCGGCCACGCGCAGCATCTCGTCTTCATCCTTCCCGTTGAAGGGAACGACGCCTTGCACCGTGGGGCAGGCGTGGGTCAGCGTGCCGGTCTTGTCGAAAATCACCGTGTCGGCCTCGCTGAGCTTCTCGAGGAATTTGCCGCCCTTGACCGTAATCTTGTGGCGGCCGGCCTCCCGTATGGCGGAGAGGACGCTCAGCGGCATGGACAGCTTCAACGCGCAGGAGAAATCCACCATCAGAACCGATACGGCGCGCGTCGTGTCGCCGGTGAGCAGCCAGGTCAAGATACTGCCGCCCATGCACCAGGGCACCAGGCGGTCGGCCAGGTCATAGGCGCGTTTTTCCGCGCCGGACTTCAGCTTCTCGGACTGCTCGATCATGCGCACGATACGATCATAGCGATTGTCTCCGGCCGAACCGGTCACACGCACGACGCAGTTGCCCTCCTCCACGACGCTGCCCGCGTACACGGCGGCGCCGGGACGCTTGGCGACGGGTACGGACTCCCCGGTCAGAGAGGCCTGGTTGAGCATCACGTCCCCGCCTTCGAGAATGCCGTCCAGCGGCAGCACGTGTCCCGTGTGGACGACGATCCGGTCGCCGGGGCGGATCTGTGCAAGATCGACAAGAGCCTGCGCGCCGTCTTCCATGAGCTGCCAGACTTGATCCACCTGCAGAGACATGCTCCTGGCCAGGTCGTCCACGGACTTCTTGTGCGTCCACTCGTCGATGGTCTCGCCGAGCTTCAGCAGGAAGCGCACCGAGCCCGTGGTGGAGAAATCTCCCGTCAGCAGCGATACGCCGAGCGCGACGCCGTCGAGCACGTCGACCGTCAGCTTCCCGCGCAGCAGCGTTTTCACCGCGCATACGATCCGCGGCAGGGCGTGGCAGGTGTTGAGCACGCGCCGCAGCGGGAGCGGGAAATAGAGCTTTTTCAGATAGTGCCGCAGCACCTGATCGACGAGCTTTTCCTTGTAGGCGCGGTTCATGGCGCGGCTGTGACGGCTTGCGATCCGCACCTTCGGCGCCGCGAGCGCGTAGGAAAAGCCCGCGAGCTTTTGATAAAGCGCTTCCCGATCCCCGCGGAAGACGATGATGACGCCGCAGATCCGCTCGTGCACCGTCGCCTGATCGACCTCCGGCAGCGCAAGCAGCCAGGCCTCCAGAACGTCGGCCTGCTCCATGCTCATGGACGCCTGCACGGCGCGCAGACGCACCCGGCCGACGCTCTCATGAAGGATTTGGAATTTCATTTCAAGCTTTCGCCGCGTCCTCGATAAAGGACGCTTCCTGTTCCGCCGCGATGGCCTCGTTGAGCGCCTTCGCATCGGCGAGGATATCCGAGCAGTTCTCCTGCACGGTTTCCACGTCGCGCATGACCTGATCTCTGCCGCGCAGCACGGCGGCCGTCACGTGGGTGTAAACCTTCCTGGCGTCTTTGCTCCCGAGGATCTTGAAGCCAGCGGAGCCGAACAGCGTGCCGGCAAGAAAGAACGCAAGCTTTCCTGTCCTTGTCATGATGGATCCCTCCTGTTTTTTGATAAGTAATATGTTACTATAATTAGACATCGCTAACTAATGCGTATTATAGCACGGCTCGACACGGCTTGCAAGCGCTTTTGCCTGTTTCCGCCGGGAGCGGCTCGTGAAAGTAAGACAGTGCTCTGCGTCGGCGGCCGGAAGCCCTCGTCTGAAAAAACGCTTTCTGTCGGGCTCGTATGCCGGCGCCTTCAGCTGTGATACGGATCCTTTGGCGCCGTGCGGCAGAACACGAAGCCTTTTTTCTTCCAGTCCAGCGATCTGTCCGCATGCCGGAACGCCTCCTCCCACGACAAGCAGCCGGAGTGCGCGGTGAGCACGTATGGCGCGCGGAGAGCGCCATCCCGGAGCTCCTGCACGCTTTTTCTGTTTAAGGCCGGATCCTGATTCCAGAAATCGAAGAAGAGCCATCCGCCCTCCTCGTTGGCGATGATGCAGTCGCCGGAAAACAGATAGCAGCCCTTGACCAGAAAGGCCGTATGTCCCAGGGTGTGTCCGGGCACGGCGATCGGAAGCACGGATACGCCGTCCGCCCAAAGCTCCTCCCCCGGCGTGAAAATCTCGTAGTGCGGCAGGGCGATCGGCAGCCGGCAGGCATGCCCCGCGATGGTCTTCCGGCTACACGCGCCGGTCAGATACTTCTCCTCCTGCGCGCTGAGGTGGATTTTGGCCTTGGGATAAAGCGCCCGGCTTCCCGCGCACACGCCGCCCGCGTGGTCGATGTCCAGGTGGGTCAGAAACACGTCGCTGACCTGCTCCGGGTCGATCCCCAGCCTCTTCAGCCCTTCCGCCGTGTTGCGGCTGTTTTCGTAGCCGCTGTCGATGGCCAGGTATCCCTGATCCCCTTTGATCAAAAAGCAGTTGGCGTCCTTATCCCGCAGACAAAAAACGTCGTCAAACAAGGCCTGTGTGGGCAGAGGATTCCACATGCCCTTTCCTCTTGTCAGCCTCGGCTTCACAAACAGCCCGAAAAAACGAATCGCATTCACCTGATACCCTCACTCCCGTATGTTCAGTATAACAAAATGCTCGTGTAGTCCATCAGCCCGTGCAGCAGTACCGGCAGCCAAAGCGTGCCGGATCTTTCCTTCAGCAGTTGAAACATACATCCGCCGAAAACGTAGCCGAGAAACGTGCCATCAAACAGAAAGCGGAGCAGCGCGCCGCCGTCGATCGCGCCCCAGCCCGCCGAGACAAACAGATGCAGCAGGGCGAAAAAGGCGTTGGGGAGCAGATAGCGCAGCGGCCACGAAGCCTCCCGCAGAAAATACGCGCAAGCGCCGCGGAAAACGAACTCCTCGGCAAAGGCGATCACAATGAGGTAATATACCAGACTGATCAGGATCGCCAGCTTGTCTGCTTTGACCGCCAGCCCGTAAGCCGTAAGGCCCAGGATTGCCGCGGCGAGAGCGGCTGCGGCGGCGCGCTGCCATTTCCCGCGGAGTCTCAGGCACATGCCTGCGGCAAAATCCTTTTTCAGCGCCAGCGCAAAAAGGATCAGCAAAATCGCAGGAAACAGAAATTCCCGCAGGCATTGGAAAAGAAACGCGGCCGGTTGGCTGGAGGCAAGCCGCACGGAGACGACCGCGCCGCGCTGCACCTTTTGCCACAGCCGTACGACGCCCGCAAGCTCGATCAGGCCGACAGCCGAGGTCGCAAGAATCCCCCAAAGCCTTCCCTGCTTTGCTTTCATTCGCCCGCGCCCCGCGCAGGGGCAGATGCCGCAGCCTCCCGGAAGCCGATCCTTACGATCTTCATGCGCACCAGACTATCGCTCAGGCGGATCAGCAGCCGATAAAGCGGCCCGACCTCGCGCGCGAGGTCCCGATATCCGCGCATATAGCTTTTCGTCCTTACCGACGCAAAGCGATTGCTCCAGCCGCGCAGCGCGGCCTCATCCTCCAGGGAGAAGAAGGCCCTCACGTCGGTGATCCCCGCCTCCTTGAGCCAGGTTTTGCGCATCAGCCTGGCGCCGCGCTCGTTGCAGACGTCAAAAACCAGCGCCGCGCCGGGAAAGCGCTCTGCCATCGCGGCGAAGAGAGCTTTTACCTGCTCCGTCTGAAAATAGTAAAACACGCCCGCCGCATAGAACACCGCGCCGTCCGTCGCGTCGACGGCGTCCATCCAGGCAAAGTCGTTGAGGTCGCAGGCGACGTTCTTTTCCCGCTCCCCGGCGGGCAGCAGCTCGTTGCGAACGGCGATCACGTCCGGGAAATCGAGATTGTAGCCACGGCAGCGTCCGTTGTCCACTTTTCGGAAGGTGTCGTCCAGCCCGCAGCCCAGATTGACGACCGCGGCTTTCGGATGTGTTTTCAGATAGCTTTCGACCTCACAACCCAGGTCGTACTGCCGCTGCGCCACCTCCAGCGCGCCAAAAAGCCCCGCCGGAGACTCCATCTTTTTTCGCATGGCCGAGGCGTCGTAGTCCAGCGCGTCGCAGATCCGTTTGGCCTCCGGGTCGGAAAAGAGCTGCGGAAAGCGTTCCGAGCAGACCAGACGCCCGAACAAGGGGATGATCAAGGTCTCCTGGACGCTGTTTTTCTCAATATGATACTTTTTCATCGAAACCAGCCCTTCTTTTCATAAGACTCCGTCGTCACCGCCAGGCAGCGATAGCCCGTTGCGGCAATGGCGTTTTTCAAAAGACCCTCGTCCACAGCGGCCTCCGTCAAAAAGCCGGCTTCGCCTTTTACGCAGGAGGCGGATACTTTTTTGCAAGGGGGATCGTCCTTCGTATCACGTCCTTGATATGCGCCTCACACATCGCGCACATCATCCCGTCAATCTTCAAGGTCGTCTTCAGCATCGTTTCATCCTCCTTCGCTCTCCCGGCGCGCCGACGCCGCCGTCGCAGACCGGGCCGGCTTCCCATCGTCGGCCGCAGCGCACAGGTCGAAGGCGTCTTGATATGAGGGCGCTAATCAGCGTTAGTCCTCTCTAATTTCTCAGTATATTACATGTTTTTTCGTTTGTAAATACCCTATTTTCGCAAGAGCCGGGCCCATGCCCCGCACGCAGTTGACAAGCCCGGAAAAACGTGTATAATGCAGTTAAAATTATCTAACCGCCAATCCCGCTTATCTTATATAGATACAAGCGCCGGCCGGGGAGCTCCCGGACGAAGACGCGCGGCGTGGATTGCAAGACGTGCCGCGCCCATGGCGCCCGTGCGCTTTTCCCGGCCCTGCCCGAAAAGCCCGGAGCAAAATAATAACAAGACAGAGGAAAAAACAGCATGTCTGAAACAACGCGTTTTTGCTGCAGCGTACAGCCGGTCGCGGCGAACGACGGCGAGGGCTTCGCCGTCTCCGGCCCGTCCGCCGCTGACGCCAGAGCCATCAAAACCGTCTATCCGGTTTTTCCCGGCATCGAGATCATCTACAACGACATCCACACGAGCCGTGCTGAGCCGCAGCCCGGAGACGCCTCCGGGATTTTGGAGATCAATCACTGTCGCGAGGGGCGCGTCGAATACCTGATCGGCGAGGAATCCTTTTTCCTGGCCCCCGGCGATCTTTCCGTGTCCCGGATCGACTGTGCGGCAGCGGCGCGCTTTCCCACCGGTCATTACCACGGCATCACGGTAAAAATCGACACCGCGCGCTCGCCGGACTGTCTGTCCTGTTTTTTGCGGGACGTCGACGTGCGCATCAGTGTGCTGTCCGAGAAATTCTGCGGCGCTTCCCCCTGGTTTGCCGCCCGTTCGTCCTCCGGCATCGAGCACGTTTTCTCCGAGCTGTATCACGTCCCCCCGGAGATCCGAAAAGGATATTTTAAGGTAAAGATCTTGGAACTGCTGCTGTTTTTGAGCGCATATCCCGTTGGCTCCGGCAGGCAGAGCGTCTCCCTGTCGCAGGTGGAGCTTGCCAGAAGCGTCCGCGATCATCTCTTGGAAAACACCGAGGGCAAGCTTACCATCTCCGCGCTTTCCCGGCATTTCGGCGCGTCGACCAGCATGATCAACGCAAGCTTTCGCGCCGTCTACGGCATGACCCCCGCCGCATTTCTGCGCACGCAAAAGATGCACGCCGCGGCAAAGCTGCTGCGCGAGAGCGACCGGACGATCCTGGACGTCGCCAACCAATTCAGCTATGACAATGCCAGCAAATTCGCCAAGGCCTTTCGTTCTGTGATCGGCGTATCGCCCACCAGCTATCGCGCCGGAGCTGATATGGACAGCTGCGCGCCCAAAGCGTAGTTAGAGATATCAAACCACTTTGGAGCCGTATCCGCTTCATTTGGAGCGGATACGTTTTCTTTTTTCCTTTATCCTATGGGCGAGATATGATTTGAGGAGGTTTATCGTGAGTGTTGTCATTCTCGGCGGAAACGAGTGCATGGAGCGCAATTATAAAAGCCTTTGCGCGGATTATCAGCACGACGCCAAGGTCATGATCAAGCCGACCGGCGGCTTGAAGCGAAAGCTGGGACGCCCCGACATGGTGATTTTCTTTACGGGCGCCGTCTCGCACAAGGCGGTGTATGGCGCGCTGAGCGAGTTGAAGGGTCAGGACGTCATCATCGAGCGCTGTTCCACCAGCTCCGTCTCCGCACTGCGCAAGGTGCTGGAAAAGTACGCCTGAGATGGAGGAAACCATCGTCCGTATGGCGGCGCCGACCTTGGCCGGACTCAAAGCCGGAAGCCTTTTCTCCTATTACTATGAAAGCCGCGAGCGCTTGTGGCTCGAGATGAAAGGCGTCAACCGGCTTTTGCTGGCGCGCGGGTTGCGGCTGGTGCTGCTGCGCCTGACCGGGCGGTCCGCGCTGCTGTATCTGTTTCGCCCGGCCGATCTGGAAAAGGATCTGGCGGACGAAACCGCCTGTGAGCTTTTGCGGGGCGCCGGCTATTCCTGCGCGGACTGCCGAGCCTGTCTTCGACAGCTTCTCAAGCGCTTTCGGAGCGGAGAAGAGTTTCCCCATGAGATCGGCCTGTTTCTCGGATATCCGCCGGAAGACGTCCGTGGTTTTATCCACGATCGCGAACATTACAAAGCAAGCTGCCTCTGGAAGATATACGGAAACGAGGCGCACGCAAAAAGCTTATGCGCAAGCTTCGACACCTGCACCGAACGCTATTGCGCGATGTGGCAAAAGGGCTACCGGCTGGAGCAGCTGGCTCTGGCGTAGTATATCACCAAAAGTACAAGCAACAGAAAGGAACATGAAACATGAAAGCAGCAGTTGTCTATTGGAGCGGCACCGGCAATACGGCCGCCATGGCGGATCTTGTCCTGGAGGGCATGCGCAGCGCCGGCGCGCAGGCCGAATTGATCGAATGCGGCGCAGTCGCCGATCTTTCCGAATATGAAGCGATCGCTTTCGGCTGCCCGGCCATGGGCGCCGAGCAGTTGGAGGACAGCGTGTTTGAACCCATGTTTGATCGCGTGAAGCACGATCTTTCCGATAAACGCATCGCGCTTTTCGGCTCCTACGGCTGGGGCGACGGAGAGTGGATGCGCAACTGGGAGGACGACTGCAGGGCCTGCGGCATCTCGCTCGTCTGTGAAAGCGTCCTCGTCGGCGGCATGCCGGAGGGCAGCGACGCGGAAGCCTGCCGGGCGCTCGGGAAGGCGCTGGTGTGATCCCATGAACCAATACGCAGCAACGGAAATCATCAAGCGGAAGCTGATGAGCGTCTGGCTCCCCTCCGCGATCGTTCTTCTTGTTGGCGCGTTTTTGTTCTGATTCTTTTTTTCTTGCCAGATCAGATCCCTCGCCTGCCGGTGATCCTCCCGATCCTGTGCTTTTCATCTCCAGCACGATGGCAAGTGAGATTCTTTTCTTGCAGCCCTTCGAGTTCCGAGCTCGAAGGGCTGGTTTTTTTAAGTGCATCCAAGCAAAGGAAACCTCCGGTCTGCGTTTCCAGCAGACCGGAGGTTTCCTTTTTGGCTTTTATCCCTCAGCGGTGTTCCTTGGCATGTTTGCGAATGGCCTCGAAGCTCTCCACGCTCAGATCGTGCTCGATCTTGCAGGCGTCTTCGCGCGCCGTTTCCTGACTGACGCCCAGACCGACCAAAAGCTCGGTCAACAGCTTGTGTCGTTCATACATGCGTTCCGCGATCTCAAGGCCGGGCTCCAGCAGCACGATCATGCCTGCCGGGTCCATCGAGATATATCCGCTCTCGCGCAGGCGCTTGGTCGCATAGCTGACGCTGGGCTTTGTCACACCCAGCTTGTCCGCCACGTCGATGGAACGAATATAGCCGCGTTCTTCCTTGAGCATCAGCATTGCTTCCAGATAATCTTCCGCCGATTTATGAATGTTCATTCTCATCACCCATCCTTAAAATACCACTAAAGCGAGGAAAAAGCAAGGACAAGAAATAAACAAAAGTTAGAGATTGACAACGACAATTAAAGGTGTTAAACTCTTGGTAGGTTAGCGAAATCTAACCGTTTTTTCGAACGCCCGGTTAGGGGGATTTAACAACGGCGGAAAGGAGAGGACGCAATGATGCCTTTGATTCTGGCGGCCGCCGGAGAGGAAGCAGTCATTCGGCGGGTCGGCGGAAGCCCCGAGATGAAGAAGCATCTGGAGGACCTGGGCTTCACGGTGGGCGGCGCCGTCACGGTATTGAACGAGGTCGGCGGCAACCTGATCGTGAAGATCAAAGAATCCCGCGTGGCCATCAACAAGGAGATGGCCTCCAAAATCATGGTTTGAACAAATTACAGATAAAGGAGCAATGAGGATGAAAACACTCAGAGACGCAAAAGTCGGCGAGACCGTCAAAGTCGTCAAGCTGCACGGCGAAGGCGCGGTCAAGCGCCGCATCATGGACATGGGGCTGACCCGCGGCGTGGAGGTCTACGTGCGCAAGCTCGCCCCGCTCGGCGACCCCGTTGAGGTCAAGGTGAGAAACTACGAGCTCTCGATCCGCAAGGCGGACGCCGAGATGATCGAAGTGGAATAAGGAGGCGTCAAGATGGATAAGCAACTGCGCATTGCCCTGGCGGGCAACCCGAACAGCGGCAAAACGACCCTGTTCAACAAGCTGACCGGCTCCAACCAGTTCGTCGGCAACTGGCCCGGCGTCACGGTCGAAAAAAAGGAAGGCAAGCTGATCGTCGACCGCGAGGTCGTCCTGACCGACCTGCCCGGCATTTATTCCCTTTCCCCCTATACGCTGGAGGAGGTCGTGGCCCGGAATTACCTCATCGAGGAGAAGCCGGACGCCATTTTGAACATCGTGGACGCCACAAACCTCGAGCGCAACCTCTATCTGACCACCCAGCTCACGGAGCTCGGCATCCCCGTCGTGATCGCGCTGAACATGATGGATCTCGTAAAGAAATCCGGCGACGTCATCAACGTCAAGGAGCTCTCCCGTCAGCTCGGCTGCCCGATCGTGGAGATCTCCGCCCTCAAGGGCGAGGGCGTCAAGGAGGCGGCGCAGGCGGCCATCGCCGCGGCAAAGAGCGGCAAGACCCTCCCGCAGCACAGCTTCTCCGGCCCGGTCGAACACGCCCTGGCCCACATCGAAGAGGTCACCGTACATCATCTGCCGGAAGAGCGGCAGCGCTGGTATGCGCTCAAGCTCTTTGAGCGCGACGAAAAGGTGCTCGAGCAGCTCAGTATTCCATCCAACGTGCGCGCGCACATCGAGCAGGACATCGCCGCGGCCGAGAAGGAGCTGGACGACGACGCCGAGAGCATCATCACCAACGAGCGCTATATCTACATCGGCAATATGCTCAAGGGCATCTATAAAAAGAAGGGCAAGGGCCAGCTCTCGGCTTCGGATAAAATTGACAGGATCGTGACCAACCGCATCCTCGCACTGCCCATCTTTGCGCTGGTTATGTTTCTGGTCTACGCGCTTTCCATGGGCAAGCCGATCGGCGACGGCGGCATCTCTATTGGTACCTTTCTCACCGACTGGGCGAATGACGTGCTGGGCGGAGCATGGCTGACTGACGGTTCCCGCGCCATCCTCGAGGGCTGGAACGTCGCGCCCTGGCTCGTGGGTCTCATCTCCGACGGTATCCTCGCGGGCGTCGGCGCGGTGCTCGGCTTCGTGCCGCAGATGCTCGTCCTGTTTTTGATGCTCTGCCTGCTCGAGGACTGCGGCTATATGGCCCGCATCGCCTTCATCATGGACCGGATCTTCCGCCGCTTCGGCCTTTCCGGCAAGAGCTTCATCCCGATGCTCGTCGGCACCGGCTGCGGCATCCCCGGCGTCATGGCCTCCCGCACCATCGAGAACGAGCGTGACCGCCGCATGACGATCATGACCACGACCTTCATGCCCTGCGGCGCGAAAATGCCGATCATCGGCCTGATCGCGGGCGCGCTCTTCGGCGGCAGCACATGGATTGCCACCTCCGCCTATTTCATCGGCGTGGCCGCCATCGTCATCTCCGGCATCATGCTGAAAAAGACGAAGATGTTCGCCGGCGACCCCGCTCCCTTCGTCATGGAGCTGCCCGCTTACCACCTGCCCGCCTGGGGGAACATCCTGCGCGGCACCTGGGAGCGCGGCTGGAGCTTCATCAAGCGCGCCGGCACGGTCATCGTGATCGCCTCCATCGTGATCTGGTTCCTCACGAGCTTCGGCTCGGTCAACGGCAAGTTTGGCATGGTCGATGATCTTTATGAGGACGACACGGTGGCGACCGAAGCGTATATTGCGCTTGTGGCCGATCGCATGGACATTCCGGAGGACGAGGTCGAGCCGATGGACGACTCCCTCCTCGCCCGCATCGCCCAGCCCGCCTCCGTCGTCTTCAAGCCCCTGGGCTTCGGCGACTGGAAGCCCACCGCCGCGACCGTGACCGGTCTCGTGGCGAAAGAAGAAGTCGTCGCCAACTTTGGCATTATGTACGCCTATGACGACAACGACGGCGAAGAAGAGCTGGAAGAAAACGGCGACCAGATCTGGGATCGCGTGGCGGAGGACTTCGACGCCTTCTCCGGCGGCCACGGCAAGCTGGCGGCCTTCGCTTTCATGATCTTCAACCTGCTCTGCGCGCCCTGCTTTGCCGCCATCGGCGCCATTAAGCGCGAGATGAACAGCCGCAAGTGGACCTGGTTTGCCATCGCCTACCAGTGCGGCTTTGCCTGGGTGATCGCCTTCATCGTCTGGCAGCTCGGCCGCGCGTTTGCGGGCGGCATGAACGTCGTCGGTCTGGTTCTGGCGCTCGTCATGCTTGCTCTGCTGCTGTGGCAGCTCTTCAAGCCCTACAAGGAAGCGCAGAAGCTGACGGTTAAATAAGCATTCACAGTTCTCTCCTCCGGCAGGGCGGTGGGGAACGCCTTTATCCCTCACCGCTTTGCCGCCTTTTCCAAAGGATGTGATATTATGCTGGCATGGATTTTTGCCAATCTCATCAACATCGTGCTGATCGCCGTCATTGTGCTGACGGTCGGTCTGCTCATCCGTGGCATGACCCGCGACAAAAAGGCGGGAAAGACCTGCTGCGGCAGCTGCAGCGGCTGCAGCGGCTGCGACAAGTGCGCGGCAAGCAAGCATAGCGTTTAGACAACGAGACAACGAAAAGCGGATCGCATACTTTCATGCATGCGATCCGCTTTTCGTTGATACTGTGTGGGAAATAAGAGTAAGCACGTCAGGCGATCTTGTGCTGCTTGGGCTCGCCGATCTCCACCGGGCGGCGGATGCTGGCAAAGAAGATCTTGGCGAGGTCATAGAGCGGGCGCTTGATCTTGAGCGGGCGTACAAAGCCCAGATCGTACATGAAGCCCATCAGCTCCTGCGTGCCGCGGGGATTCCAGACGAGACCGTTGATCTCGCAGAACTCGCAGTGCTCTGCCTCGGCGAGGTTCTTGAGGTGGCGGTTCATATCCTCAATAAGCGCGTCCTGCGCGGCGTTGTCCACGGAGACGACGGCGATGCGGCAGTCGGGGGTGTAGGCGCGGATGTGGTCGATCAGGGCGCGATAGCTGGAATCAAAATCGACGGAGTTGTTCATGAACAGCTCGCGGTCGCCGGCGCCGATGTGGAGGAGGACGCTCTCAGGATTGAGCTCGGCTACGCAGCCGTCGTAGGCGTCCACAGCGTCTTTGACGGACAAGGCGCTCAGGCTGCGGTTGTAGACTGGCATGTTCAGACTGAAGGACTGCTTCAGCTCACCGACGGGGATGCTGCGATCCATGCTGCCGCCGAAAAGCACCAGACCGCCTCCGGTGGTCAATTCGTTCAGGCTGACGTACTGTTCAATCTCGTTCTGGTAAGTTTTCGTGCTCATGTTTATGCTCCTCCTCAATGGATGATTGTTATGATGAAGTGTTTTTCTTTCACTGGGTTGACCGAATTGGATGATGCTTTGACCGGGACGTTTTGTCTGACTTGCGCTCTGCATGGCGAAAAAGGCGCCGAGCAGCAGCAGGCAGGAACTCCAAATGGCTTTGTTGCCGAGCCAGGCTGTCAGCAGATAGCCAAGGCCGGCGCCGAGGCCGAAGAGCGCGATCACGCCGAGGTAAATAAATGCTTTCATTAGCTGCAGAGGATCCTTCTCTGCAAAATAAGCGTACAGGGCGTCCATGCCGCTGCGCATGTTTCCGATGCACATCGTGCTGGCGTAGGCGTTTCCACAAACCTTTCGGAAGGACTGCACCTGCATGGCGCACACGAAGGAAACCAGCGCGCTGGCTGCACCGTTCCAGCCTTGCGGCATAAAGCCGACGGCAAACAACAGAATGATTTCCAGCGCGATCACCAGCTGCCGCCAATGGAGCTTCGCGCGATCACGGCATTTGTGGCGGATGTGCTCAGCGGTGAACACGCCGAGCAGAAAGGAGAGGATTGGGATTAGGTAGCTCAGCGCGAGCGCGACGTTTCCGCTCATCAGATTGCTGCTGAAGAGTACGACGTTTCCCGTCTGGGCGTTGGCAAATACCTTGCCGCGGCCAAAGTAGGTGTACGAGTCTTGCGCGCCGCCGGACAGGGCGACGAGGGCAGCGGTCAAGAAGGTATCTGACATTTGAAAGCGTTTGCTGCGGTGAAAACTCACGGCGTCACCCCCTTTTCGATGCCCATCATAGCAGCTTTTTTTCTGTCGTCAATTTTTTGAAAGAATTGAAAAAAACTTTTTGTTTTGACGGTTTCAAAAGTTTCAAAAGCGACGGTGTTTTTGCTTATCTTAGTTGAAAAAGAAAAAGAGGCTTGCGTTTGCAAGCCTGTTGGTGGGGAGGCTGTCTTTATGCGCGACGATACAGCAGCTTCGGTCGGCCGCCGGTTTCGTAATCCATCTCACCGCGCACCTCGCCCGTTTGAATCAGGTGGTTGAGATAGCGCCGGACGGTCACGGCGGAAAGTCCCGTCTGCTCGGCGATCTGATCGCCGGTCATCCAGATTTCAGAGCGCTCGGGCAGACAGTTCAGGATCAGGCGGAGGGTCTGATCCTGGATGCCCTTGGGCGGCGGCGCAGAGGGCGCGCGTACACCTTCGAGAATGCTGTCTATGTTTTCCTGCCGCAGTGCCCCGGCGCTGTGCAGCCGCTCGGCGCGGGCGAGATACTTTTCCAGCGCGCCCTGAAAGCGATCAAAGGCAAAAGGTTTCACCAAATAGTCCACCGCACCATAGCGCAGCGCTTCCTCCAGGGTGGACGCGTCGTTGGCAGCGGTGACCATGATTACGCCGAGCGGGAGACCCAGCTCGCGGATGCGCTTTAAGAGCGCAAGGCCGTTCGTCTTTGGCATATAGACGTCGAGGATGACCAGATCGACAGGGTGCTGCTGAAGAAAGGCCAGGGCGCTGTTGCCGTCGGCGCATTTGCCGACCACCTGAAACTGGCCGTGGCGCAGAACGTATTGCTCGTTGATCATTGCGACCATCGGATCGTCTTCCACGATCAAAACCCGTACCATGCTCAAACCGCCTCCTTTTGAAAGCTGACGGCAAAGGAACTTCCTTCGCCCGGCTGCGACTGTACGCTGATGCTGCCGCCCAGGGCCTCGACCAGCTTTTTCACATGAGGCAGTCCGGTGCCGTGTCCGGCGCCCTTGGTGGAAAAGCCCTCCTCAAAGATGTGGGGGAGCAGATCTTCGGCAATGCCGGGGCCGTTATCGTCCGCTGTCAGCAGCAGCGCGCCCGGCTTGGAGAACAGGCCGAGCACCAGCTCCATCTGTTCGCCCTCGCAGGGACTGGCGTTCATGGCCTCCAGCGCGTTATCGATGAGGTTGCCGAGAATGGTGACCAGCGCATCGGCGGGCAAGGGCAGATCCGAGCGGCGGAAAATGCTGCCCTCGCGCAGCACCAGTCGGATGTTGAGCTCGCTGGCACGGGCGGTCTTCCCGACCAGCAGGGCGGAGACCGCCGGCTCGTCGACCGTCTGCATGATGCGGCTGATGGATTCACGCTGCACCATCGTGATGTTTTCAATATAGGACGCGGCCTTGTCGCTCATTCCCATCTGAATAAGGCCGAGGATCACGTGCAGCTTGTTGGTAAAGTCATGGTTGTTGGCGCGCATGGAGTCCACCAGATAGCGCGTGCCGGCGAGATCCTCCATAAGCTTGGTGTATTCCGTGCGGTCGTGCAAGATGGCGACGGCGCCGGCGATCCGTCCCTCTGCTTTGATCGGGATGCGGTCGGCCAGAATGTCCGCTCCGGAAAAATCGTGCACCGGAACGCCGCGCTCCTTTTTCCCGCTTTTCAGCGTTTCTGTCAGGAGCCGGCTGCCGCTTTCCGCCGCCTCTCCATTCCCGGATACCAGCAGCTTTTCCGCCGCTTGGTTGGAAAACTGCACCTTGCCGCTTCGATCCACCGCGATCACGCCCTCGTCCAGAGCCTCTAAAATATGGTCGCGGATCTGATACATGGCGGAAAAAGCGTCCGGCTCGTAGCCCATGAGGCTCGCCTTGATCTTGTCGGAGAAGCGGTAGGAGAGGAAGAGCGCGGTCAAAACGGCCAGCAGAGTAATCGCCGCGAACATCGCAATCAGACGCAGGTTTTCCCCGCGGATTTGCTCCATCAGCGTAAGAGTGATGACAAAACCGGCGTAGTTGCCGTTTTCATAAAAGGCGGCGTAGGCGCGGCGCTGCAGGCCGGAGGGGCCGCGGTCGTTCACCGCGTAAAAATCCCGCCCGGTTTGGCTGAAATCCGGCAGCGTTCCGTCGTAGACCGTGCCGATCAGCGCGTGGTTGGAATGATAGATGCGCGCGCCTCCTGCGCTGACGACGGAGATGACGTCGATGTTGCTGAAGGAGCTTTTCATAGCGTCCAGAGTCTCCGTGCGGCGCGCCTCGTCGTGCAGTACCGGCGAGTGGGCGATTGCCTCCGCGACGTTGCGGAGGTTTTGGTCGCGCTCGAGCCGCTCGGCGTGGACGTCCAGCAGCACGCCGGCGACAGCCAGCACCAGCGACAGAGAAATCAATAGAAACAGCTGAGTACGAAAAAAGTATTTTTGTATGGTCTGCGGAGATTTGCGCTGCGACGGGCTGTGTTGTGTTTCCATCGGCAAGTCCTCCTGTGTTTGTATCCAGCATACACCAAATACGCGCGCTTGAAAAGGCTTTTGAAAGAAAAATACAGCGGGAGCGTCAGGCGCAGGAAAAAACTCCCTCGCTCTTGACGGCGAGGGAGCTTTTTTCTGTGTCGTTTCGTTTACACCTTAGTACATGCCGCCCATATCGGGAGCAGCGGGCATCGGGGGATTCTTCTCCGGGATGTCGGCAACTAAGCTCTCGGTGGTGAGCACCATCGAGGCGACGGACGCGGCGTTCTCCAGCGCGCTGCGGCAGACCTTGGTCGGGTCGACAATGCCCATCGCGAGCATGTCGCCGTACTGGTCGTTGGCGGCGTCGTAGCCGAAGTTTGCCTCCTTGCTGCCGTAAACGGTGTTCAGGATCACCGCGCCCTCGAGCCCGGCGTTGGAGGCGATCTGCATGATGGGCGCCTTCAGCGCGCGCGCCACGATCGCAGCGCCGGTCTTCTCGTCGCCCTCCAGGCCGCCCAGCAGCTTTTCCGCCGCCTTGGAGGCCAGCACGTAGGCCGTGCCGCCGCCGGGGACGATGCCCTCGGCCACGGCAGCGCGGGTCGCGTTGAGCGCGTCCTCGATGCGCAGCTTCTTTTCCTTCATCTCGGTCTCGGTCGCAGCGCCGACCTTGATGACGGCGACGCCGCCGGCGAGCTTCGCCAGACGCTCCTGCAGCTTCTCACGGTCGTAGTCGGAGGTGGTCGTCTCGATCTGGCGCTCGATCTGCGCGGCGCGGGTGCGAATCTCGGTCTTGTCGCCGGCGCCGTCGACGATGACGGTGTTCTCCTTGCTGACCTTGACCTGATGCGCCTGACCCAGCACCTCGAGACCGGCGTCCTTCAGCTCCATGCCGAGCTCGCTGGACACGACGGTGCCGCCGGTGAGGATGGCGATATCCTGCAGCATCTCCTTGCGGCGGTCGCCGAAGCCGGGGGCCTTGACGCAGATGCAGGTGAAGGTGCCGCGCAGCTTATTGAGCACGATGGTCGCCAGCGCCTCGCCCTCGACGTCCTCGGCGATGATGAGGAGCTTCCGGCCTGCCTTGACGATCTGCTCGAGCAGGGGCAGGATCTCCTGAATGTTGGAGATTTTCTTGTCGGTGATGAGGATCAGCGCGTCGTCGATGACGGCCTCCATCTTGTCGGTGTCGGTGACCATGTAGGGGGAGAGATAGCCGCGGTCAAACTGCATGCCCTCGACCACTTCGCTGTAGGTCTCGGCGGTCTTGCTCTCCTCGATGGTGATGACGCCGTTCTGGCTGACCTTCTCCATGGCCTCGGCGATCA
>JAFWVV010000079.1 GCA_017518225.1 Oscillospiraceae bacterium
ACCAAGCCGACAGAGACGCCGACCGAGCCGACGGAGACGCCGACCGAGCCGACAGAGACGCCGACCGAGCCGACGGAGACGCCGACCGAGCCGACGGAGACGCCGACCGAGCCGACGGAGACGCCGACCGAGCCGACGGAGACGCCGACCGAGCCGACAGAGACGCCGACCAAGCCGACGGAGACGCCGACCGAGCCGACGGAGACACCGACCGAGCCGACGGAGACGCCGACCGAGCCGACGGAGACGCCGACCAAGCCGACAAAGACGCCGAAGCCGGTGGATAAACCCGGTACGCCCAAGACGGGGGACGAGGCGCGGCCCATGCTCTATGTGGCAATTATGCTGCTCAGCGCCTACGGCGCAGCTCTGTGCTATACGGAAATCAAGCGGAATAAGCTCAGACGAGAGACCCGCTGAGCAAAAAACGAAACCCTGATTAAGCGGATTAGAAAGGGGCTGTGAAGAAAAGGAGAGATGAAACTCTCCCGGACTTCACAGCCCCTTTTCATCTTGGCTCAAGAAAAAAGTGGGATCGCGCGGAAAGCCGTTGCCTTTTACAGTAAATTGTACTACAATAATATTAATAAAAGCACGGACGGGCGGCCGCGACGCGGTCAATCCACCGCCGTGCGGAAAGAGGCGGCTATGGAAAACAAGGCGATTACCAAACGCAACCTGCTTATGTTCCCGCTTGGCACCGTCGGGCGTGACATGATGTATAACCTCGTCACCAGCTATCTGCTGACCTTTGTGCTCTTCACCCGGCAGCTCAACGCCGCGCAGTTGTCCGCGATCACGGCGATCATGGTGGCCGCGCGCGTGTTCGACGCGCTCAACGACCCCATCATGGGCAACATCATCGAGCGCACCCGCAGCCGCTGGGGTAAATTCAAGCCCTGGCTCGTCATTGGCATTCTGACGACCTCGCTGGTCATTTACGCCGCCTTCAATACCAAGCTCCAGGGCTGGCCCTTCGTGTGGTTTTTCGGTGTGAGCTATTTCCTCTACTCCATCACCTACACCATGCACGACATCTCCTACTGGGGCATGGTTCCGGCGCTCAGCTCCGACGCGGACACCCGCAACAAGTTCACCTCCCGCGCGACGCTCTTTGCCGGCATCGGCGGCATGATGGCTGCATCCTTCATCCCCATGCTCACCGCGGGCGAGAGCGCCATCGGCGGCGACGCGGTGACGGCCTACGGCATCGTCGCGCTGATCATCGCGATCCTCGGCCCGGCCTTTCTGGCCTTTACGGTCTTCGGCGTACAGGAGCAGCGCGACTACAACGACGATCCGCGCCCGCCGGTCAGCTTCAAAAAAATCTGGACGACGATCACCGGCAACGACCAGCTTTTGTGGATCGCGCTGATCTTTCTGCTGCAGCAGATCAGCAACGGCATCGTCCTCTCCGGCGTCGGCCAGACCTATATCTACGTTGAATTCGGGTACAAAGGCAGCTTCTTTACGCTGTTCCAGATGCTGGGCATGATGGTCACGGGCTTCTTGATGATCTTCTATCCGACGATCTCCCGCCATTTGAACCGCAAAAAGCTGATGCATGTGCTGATGGTCGTCTCCGCAATCGGCTACGTGCTGATGCTCGGCGGCGGATTGCTGCTGCCCAAGAGCGCGGCGGGACTGAAATTTGCGATCATCACTGCCGGTTACATGGCGGCCAACTTCGGCCAGTATGGCTTCTATCTCATCATGATGATTTCCATTATGAACACGGTCGAGTACAACGAGCTCAGGCACGGCAGCCGCGACGAGGGCATTGTCTCCTCTCTGCGCCCCTTCCTCACGAAGCTCGCCTCCGCGCTGACCGTGGCGATCGCCAACGGCGCCTATCTCGCCTTCAGCATCCTCAAATATACCAACGGCATTGCCGAGCAGGAGCAGCTGGCGAACCAGGGCCTCATCAGCGCCGAGCAAAAGGGCGAGGCGATCACTCAGCTTCTCAGCGGCGTACAAAGCAGCCAGTCGCTGGGGCTGCTGCTGGTGATGACCGTGCTGCCCTGCCTGCTGATGTTTGCCTCCTATCTGCTCTACCAGAAGCGATATACCCTCGACGAGGCGGCCTACGACGATATCTGCCGCCGGCTGGAGGCGCGCAAGCAAAAATCAGAGGCGTAAAAGAAAGCGGAAAAAGCTCCGCCGCGCTCAATGTGCGGCGGAGCTTTTGTTGTGCCAAAACAGGAACTTTTTTCGTTGATTTTATAAAAGATAGAAAAAAATAAACAGAAAATAAACACATTTTATGCTCATTCTACGGATAGTAGAGAGCAAAAAACGGCTTCTACCACAACGGAGGGGAGAGTAGCTTGCCTTTTTGAAACACCGGAAGTATGATAGAGAAAACACAAAAGGAACAAGAGGGGGAACAGCCCATGGCATTTGAAGTGTTTACCGATACCTCCGGCAACCTGCCCAAGCGTCTGGTTGATGAGCACCGGATCGGCATGATTCCGTTTTTCTATCACATGGACGGAAAGGATCACGTCTGCGTTGACATCGAGGCTTTCGACGGGGAGCGCTTTTACCGGGATATGAAGGGCGGAAAGATCGTGACGACGACGCAGATCAGTCCGCAGCAGTATGCCGACGCCTTTGAACCGGCGCTGCGCGAGGGCAAGGATCTGATTTTTGTCAGCATGTCATCGGGCGTCAGCGGCAGCTATAACTCCTCGCTGATTGCGGCGGATATGCTCCGTGAGAGCTATCCGGAGCGCAGAGTATACAGCATCGACACGCGCGGCGCGGCGCTGGGCGAGGGCCTGGTGGCGCTGGAAGCGGCGCGCTGCCGCGACGAGGGCTTGAGCCTTGAGGCGGCCGTCGAGCGTCTGGAGACCTTCAGCCGCCGCATGTGCAACGTTTTTACCGTGGACGATCTGATGTTTCTCAAACGCGGCGGGAGACTGTCCAATCTCTCGGCGATTGTGGGCACGGTGCTGAACATCAAGCCCCTGCTCAAGGGCGACGTGGACGGCAAGATCGTGGCTTTTGCCAAGCTGCGCGGCCGCAAGCGCGCCGTCGAGGCGCTGGCGGAGAAGTATGAGGCGCTTGTCGTCGAGCCGGAAAAGCAGACCATCGGCATTGTCAATGCTGCCTGTCAGGCTGACGCCGACCGCCTGATTGCGCTGATCTGCGCCCATCGCCCGCCGAAGGAGATCGTGCAGGCTTGCTATGAACCCGTCACCGGCTGCCACGTCGGCCCCGGCGCGCTGGCTCTGTTTTTCCAGGGAGCGGACGACGTGAGAACCGAACTGGATACCGCCGGCGCGACAGGCGGCAAGCTTGGCGACTTGATCCATGAGGTCAAGGAGCGGGCGGCAGACACGATCCAGCGCGTGAAAAAAGACTGAGCGGCGAACGAAAAAAGCGAGGCTGTGAACAAACACAGCCTCGCTTTTTTCGTTTATTTCTCGTCCTCGTCACCCAGATCAAAGGCGAGCGTTTCGCCGCAGCCGGGGCAGTCGATGGAGCCCTCGGCGAGTATTTCTTCATCGATGGTGAGGTTTCCGCCGCAGACAGGGCAGGTGAGATCATACAGCACCCGCGCCGGGAGCGGCTCATCGTCTTCATCCGCTTCGAAATCCTCGCTAAAGAGGGCGTCTTCATCGTCGAAATCCTCGTCGGAATCAAAGAAATCGGGATCATCGCCGGAGAGAAGCTTGATCTCGTCGCCCAAATCGTCGAGCGTGTCGGCCAAATCCTGATGGGAGTCCTGCAAATCTTCGATCTCATGAGCCATGCTGGACAGCAGGTCGTTGAGTGCGATCCAGAGCCGCCCCTCCTTGCTTTCGCCGGTCATGCCAAAGGCGTCAGCCATGCCCTTCAAATAGGCGGCTTTTTCTACGATGGTCATAGCGCTCTCCTCCTTGTCTTGCTTTGGCAAAGATTGAACGAATAAACCTTACTTCGCGCGCTCCAGATACTCGCCCGTGCGGGTGTCGACGCGGATCTTTTCGCCGCGCTCGATGAACAGCGGAACCTTGATCTCAGCGCCGGTCTCCAGCGTGGCGGGCTTGGTGGCATTGGTGGCAGTGTTGCCGGCAAAGCCGGGATCGGTCTCAGTCACCTCAAGGATGACGAAGAAGGGCGGCTCCACGTTGAATACCTTGCCCTTGTAGGAGTAGATGGTGCACTCCATGTTCTCCTTGACGAACTTGAAGTTGTCGCCCAGCACGCTGGCGTCCACGGGCTCCTGCTCGTAGGTCTCGGGATTCATGAAGTAGTAGAGATTATCGTCGTTGTAGAGATATTCCATGTTGACGCGGTCAACGGTGGCGTTTTCGAACTTTGCGGTGGGGTTGAAGGAAGTCTCGGTCACGGCGCCGGTGATGACGTTCTTCATCTTGGTGCGCACGAACGCAGCGCCCTTGCCGGGCTTGACGTGCTGGAACTCGATGACCTGCATCACCTGTCCGTCCATCTCAAAGGTAACGCCGTTTCTGAAATCGCCTGCAGTAATCATATTAAAGGAACCTCCTGAAAAAATAATCATATTTAGCTTACTAATTTTACAGTATCAAAGCAGCTTTTGCAAGTGTTTTTTGCGAACTGCGTCGATCAGAGGCTGCGTTTGGGACAAACTTGCGCGTTTTTTAGAAAAAGTCTTGATTTTTCCGGTGGTTGCGGTAAAATAATCATGGTTGAATTAAAATCATCCGGGAGGAACAAACCATGACATATGAAATCGACATTGCCGGCTTGAAGCGCCAGCTGCCGCTGTGCAAGGTGAGCGACGATCTTTTGATCGGCGCGTTTGTTCTGTTCGGCGACGTCGAGGTGACGGTACATGCCGCGGCGGAGCTGCTCAAGCGCGCGCCTGAGTATGACTACATCATCGCCCCAGAGGCCAAGTCCATCCCCCTGCTGTACGAAATGGCCCGCCAGAGCGGCGCAGAGCACTATTTTCTTGCCCGCAAGGGCCCCAAGGCCTATATGTCCGGCGTGTTTGAGGTGGAAGTCAAGTCCATCACCACCGCGAGCGTCCAGCGCCTCGTCATTGACACGGCCGACGCGGAGATGATCCGCGGCAAGCGCATGCTGATCATCGACGACGTCATCTCCACGGGCGAGAGCCTGCGCGCGATGGAGGAGCTGGTCAACCGCGCCGGCGGCATCATTGCCGGAAAGATGGCGGTGCTGGCCGAGGGTGCAGCAAGAGAGCGCGACGACATCATCTATCTCGCGCCGCTGCCGCTGTTCCATGCGGACGGGACGGTCAAAGAATAATACATACGCAAAAAAAGCGCGGACACGACGCGCTTTTTTGTTGCATAAAAGCCGCCGGATCGCTGCATACTGATGATATCTGAAAGAAAGGATATCATCGGTATGATTGAACGGGATACGATCCGGCTGCTGCGCGAATGCGACGCCGGAGTAAAAATGGGCGTGGCCTCCATCGACGAGGTGATCGGCTCGGTGACGAGCGAGGAGATGAAGCGGCAGCTGCAGCACTGCCGGAGCGAGCACGAGACACTCGGAAGGGAGCTGCGCGGACAACTGGATCGCTTCGGCGATCAGGGCAAGGACCCAAACCCGCTGGTGCGCGGCATGTCCTGGATCAAAACCGAGGCGATGCTTGGCATGAAGCGCTCGGATAAGGTGATCGCGGATTTGATGACAGACGGCTGCAATATGGGCGTTAAAAGCCTCAACCGCTATCTCAATCAGTACCAGGCGGCCGATGAGCGCAGCAAGGATATGGCTAAGCGTTTGATTCAACTGGAGGATACGCTTTGCGAGAATATGAGAGAGTACCTCTAAGCCGGACGTAAAAACAGCAGACAAGCCGAAACGGGCTTGTCTGCTGTTTTTTAGCCAAAAAGAGCGGGGAAGCGGGCCGGAAGCTCAGCGATGAACTGCTGGGTGTATTCATAGGCCTGCGTGCAATAATTGATCATGTTTTGGATAAAGTAGGCCGGAGGACTGTCCGCCAGCGTGGTGTAGACCTGCTCCATATCCGCGCCGGTGAGATAGCCAACGCCGATGGCGATGGCGCCCAGCAAAACGGCGATAAACACGATAACGATAATAACGTTCCATGCTTTTTTCATTCGACGGACACCTCCTTATAGCAGCATTTGCCGCCGAGGGCGATCACGCCGTGAATCAGTCCGCCGATAGCGCCGCCGAGCAGCCAGATGAAGAGCATCAGCATCAGCAGGGCAAAGGCCAGCAAAATCAAGGCGGCGCCGAGCGCGACCAGGAGGTTGGCCAGCTTCGGGAAGCTGCCAAGTGCGGCGACGATGGTCAAAATCGCGAGCGTTCCGCAGCCAATGGCGACAGCCAGACAGGCCAGCGCCGGCACCAGCAGCAGCACGATACCAATCAGCGTCAGGGGGATTGCCAGCAGGGGATAGAGAATCATGGCCCAAATGCGCGGTTTGCGGACGTTCTTGAGCACGGGAATACGCGCTGGCATTTGTTCGCTCGCCACGGAGATTTCTTCTGCGACTGCGGCAAGCGTCTCCGTCGATTTCTCGTTCGCGCCCGCGTCCTTGCAAGGCGCGTCTGCTTTGGGCTCGTCAGAAACCGCAGTTTCCTCCGGCTCGTTCGGCGCCTCGCCCTCGTCGGCCTTTGCCGGCTCTTCGCGGTCGGCCCGCTCAACGGCGGCGGTTTCTTCGACGACGGCGTCTTCCGCACGGTCAGCTTCCGGCTGCACGGCAAGCGGCGTCTCCTCGGCGGATTCTGCGCGCTCGCCCTCTGCTGCGGCTTCAACGGGCTCGATCCCCCAATCGGCGGTCAGCGTCTCGGCAACGGCGTTCTCGATCGCGGCGGCAGCGGCGGGAGATGGCGCCTGCGCCTTCCTTTCGGAGTTCGACGCGCTTTCGTCAAACAGCGAGAACTGATCCTCGTCTACAGGCTCCGCGATTTTTTCCGGCTGTCCGCTCAACGCTTCGGCGCGAATGCGGTAGATCGTATCGAGATAGGCAAAGCGATTGTTTTCATCTTCCTCCGTGCCGGCTTTTTTCTTTTTCGACTCGGTCAACGCAGGCTTGCCGGCGTTGTAAGCGCGCGCGACCTCTACGGCCTGACGAAGAGGGGAAACCAGCGCCTGCAGCAGCGCCTGCTCGTCCCCGGCCGCTTCAAACATCTCGCTGTAGGCGGCGAGGGCATGCTGTCGATCCTCTTCGTACATAAAGGTCAAGAGCTTTGCCAGTTCGGCAAGAAATCTCTGTTTGTTGATAATGGTCACCTCCGGGATAAAAAACCGGCGTTCCGGCAGGAACGGCCGATCAGATACAGGATCGGACATATTTTATGCGGAAACAGCAGAAATGTCAAGGGGAAAAATGTAAAAGCGTCAAAAACTCGGAAACAAATAGTAACAAACCGCAATCGTTGACAAATGACGCCAAAAAAACTATTATAATAACAGCATTCGTCAGCCCGCAGGGGCTGAAAAAATGAACGGCGGAGGTTAGACGCCATGACAGGTATGCAAAGATTTTTATCCATTTTATTGGCCTTGGGGATGCTGCTGGGCGGATTTTTGCTCAGCTCGCTGAACACGGACAAAACGGCGCCGGAGCCCACGCCGGCATATACGCCTGCGCCGCCGGTGACGACGCCGGATGCGGAAAGCGTACCGCAGCCGGAGGCGACGAGCGAACCGGAGGCGACGAGCGAACCGGAGGCGACAAGCGATCCGGAAGCGACGAGCGAGCCGGAAGCGACGAGCGAGCCGGAACCCACACCGGAACCGACGCCGGAGCCGCCGCCGCTGACGGAGGATTACTTCAACGACGCGGCCTTTCTGGGCGACTCGATTTCCGGTACGCTGGAATATTACAGCGACAACATGGGCGGCCTTGGCAAGCCCGTATTCCTCGTGCTTGGCGATTACTCGGTTCAGGCGGCGGTGGACGGCTCGATGATGCTGCGCTATCAGGGGGAGAACAGAAAGCCGGAGGATGCGCTGGCGGCCGCCGGGGTGAAGAAGGTCTTTATCATGCTCGGTGCGATGGGCGATATCTCCGGCGGAAAGATCGACGAGACGATGGCCAACTGGGAGAAGCTGATCGCAAACATCCGCGTCAAGTGCCCGGATATTCGTATCTTCATCCAGTCCTGCACGCCGCTGTCCGCTCGCGGCGAGACGGAGCGGCTGAATAACAAGCTGGTAAACGAGTATAACGAACGCCTGAAGAGCTTTGCGGCGGAGAACGACTGCTGCTACGTCGCCATCGGCGAGGGTTTTCAGGACGCCAACGGCGCGCTGTCGGACGACTACTGCCGCGACAGCTACGCCCATCTGCGCATCGACGCCGGCAAACACTGGATCGATCTGCTGAAGGATCCGGCGAACTACTCGGTTTCGCCCTGATTTCCTTGACATTTTACCCCGCGGGGCATACAATGTCCTGCGCAATAACGGCGGGGGAAGGCCCCTGACGATCAAAGGAGTTTTTTGTAACATGGCAAAAGATAAGAAAGTAGAGCAAATCACAGATATGGAGGTCGATTTTGCGCAGTGGTACACCGACATCTGCCGCAAGGCGGAGCTGGTGGAATACGCGTCCGTCAAGGGCTTCACGATCCTGCGCCCCTATGGCTACGCGATCTGGGAGAATATGCAGCGGATTCTGGACGGCGAGTTCAAAAAGACCGGGCATGAAAATGTGGCGATGCCCGTGCTGATCCCGGAGAGCCTGCTGAAAAAAGAGGGCGAGCTTGTCAAGGGCTTTGCCCCGGAGGTCGCCTGGGTCACGATGGGCGGCAGCGAGGAGCTGGAGGAGCGCCTTGCCTTCCGACCGACCTCAGAGACCATGTTCTGCGACCACTGGTCCCGCGTGCTGCAGTCCTATCGCGAGCTGCCGATGCTCTACAACCAGTGGTGCTCCGTGATCCGCTGGGAGAAGACCACCCGCCCCTTCCTGCGCTCGCGCGAGTTCTGGTGGCAGGAGGGCCACACCATCCACGAGACCGCCGAGGA
>JAFWVV010000080.1 GCA_017518225.1 Oscillospiraceae bacterium
AGAGAACGGTGTGGACACGATCTATCTGTCGACTGCACCTGAGAACGAGGTCGGATTGCACGTGTACCATAAGGCGGGCTTTAAGGAAACAGGAGAGATAGAAGACGGAGAAGCTATTTTTGTTTTAAAACTCTAAATTCCTGTTTATCGAGCCGTTCAGCATGTACCTTTTACGCGCCCTTTCTATGGTTTGGTACACTTTTACGCGCTCTTTCACATCAAAGAAACCTCTTTTGTCTACCACGACAAGAGAGATTTTTTTGTTGTTTCGTGAGGTTGACTATGATATAATCATTTCAACCAATCGAATGTTTGCCGCCATTCCGCTGACAAAAGAGTAAGGAGCTTGCCATGATAACAGATTCATTTGACAATAAATCCCCTGCCAAAATCAACGTCAAGAAGAATGAGAATGCCGTTCAGGCGGACGCAGTCATCTTCACGTTCTCTCATGAGATTGAGAAGCACGTGGTTTCTTCCTATGACTGCGAGAAGGTGGGAGAATACCGTATGGCCTGCGGGCAGACTTCCGTGTATCTGCTCAAATACCATGGGAAGAGATTCGGCTTCTTCAGGACCTGGGTGGGGGCGCCTGCCTGTGTGGCTCCGATCGAAGAATTATCAACTGTCCTGGACACGGATAAGATCATCCATTTCGGCGGAGCAGGATGTCTGAACAAGGAGATCGCAAGAGGCAAGGTCATGATCCCGACGGAAGCCTATCGGGATGAAGGGACTTCCTATCACTATGCGCCGGCGACAGACTATATCCGGATCAAAAACTGCGGCATTGTAAAAGCCTTCATGGAAGAAAACAAAATACCCTACGTGATGGGCAGGACCTGGACTACGGACGCCATCTACAGAGAGACCGTCAACAATTTCGAAAAACACAAGGCTGACGGCTGCATATCCGTGGAGATGGAGGGAGCTGCCGTGCAGGCCGTCTGTGATTTTCGCGGCCTGGAAGCGTATATGTTCTTCACGAGCGGAGATCTGCTGGACGCGCCGGAATGGACAATGAGAAGAGAAGCGGGGCAGATCAAACACACGCAGCATGATCCCGGGCATTTTGACATCGCGCTTGCGCTCGCCGAATATGTGGTGAATCGGCAGTAACATGTTCCGGGCCGCCGGAGTATTCGGCATGTACCTTTTACGCGTTCTTTCACAAAAAGCATACCGCCTGCCAAAAGGCCGGCGGTATGCTTTTTGCATTCAAGGGACTTGACAGGCGCGGGCGCGTCCGATAAACTGAAGCGCAGAAGACGACGATGATTTTCCGGAGGAAACGCGATGACGATCATTTACGACGAGGCGCTGCGCGAGTATATGGCGAAAAAGGGCTTGAGGACGATCGCCGTCGAGGTGATCAGCACACAAAACTCCGATCTGGACGTGACGGAGCTGTATGTGCATCTGATCCCGGAAAAGCGCGCGGCCTATTTTAAGGAGAAAAAGCACTTTCGCGCCGTGCAGGGCGAGCTCGGCGAGCTGCTGCTGCCGCCCTACCATCTGGAATACGACGAGACGATCCGCTTCTTTTTGAAAAAGCTTTTGTTTTTCCGCAGTGTCGGCTACGAAGGCATACGGCTCTGATACAGCAAGAAGCACCCCGCTTTTCGCGTTCGGCGAAAGCGGGGTGCTTCTTGCTGTCAAAATCATGCCCTGCGCGGGTGGGAGCATCCTACCAACTGTAAGGAAATGTTTATGGATGCAAAGGAGGATAGACCAAATCCCCACCGTCCATTTAGGCGTAGCTGCTTTTCAGATGGAGAAGCGAGGAATACGCACCGAGCGCGGCAACCTAAACCGTGAAATCGAAGTCACAAATCAGCGTTTGCGACAGCTTAAAGCGCGTATATCCAAGCTGCAAATCTGGCTGAAAGAAGAAGCCGCCAACACCGAACCGCCCACCCCCTTGCAGATGTGATACGGGGTGTTTTGTCAAAGCGTGAGCAGAGCGGAATACAGAGCCGATACACCACTATCCACAATCTGAAAGCGGCGGCGAATATGCTGATGTTTTACAGACAAACAACATTAGACAAACGACATTAAAGATATGGCGGGACTGGAAGAAAAGGTTGAGGATATGTACGGCAAGCAGCGCGGCATTGCGAAAAAGGTGAAACCCATTGACAGGCGATTGAAAACCCTTGACGAGCATATTTTAAATGCCGAGAAGTATTTTCAGTACCGCGATATTTACAGGAAATACAAACAGCAGAAGCCGAAAAAGCAGGCGGCATTTTACGAAAAACACCGCATGGAGCTGACCCACTACGAAGCCGCAGAACGCTATCTGAACGCCGTAATGAACGGCAAGACTGGCATTCCATTAAAGGCATGGAAAGCGGAGCGCGACAAGCTGAACGGCGAAAAGAAACAGCTAACCCAACAGTATTACACGCTGAAAGATGAGGTCAAGGAAGTTGAGCAAATCCGTAGGAATGTTCATAGTATCTTGAGGGAAGAAAAGTCAGAGAACAGCCGACACGAAAGCATGAGATTGAACGATGAAAAAGAAGAAGGGCGTGTTGCAAAATGCGCTTTTGGGGCTAAAGTCACAAAAGAATATCTCAATATAGTTACTGGGAACCGCCGATTTTGGCGGTTCCCAGTAACTTTTCTCGCAAATCCTTTTTTAAAATTTATATTTTGCAACACGCCGTTCTTGTTTTGCAGTTGATTTAGCTTGACTAATATCGATTTGTAATTATGCTTGTTGATTGATATTGCTCCCAGCTAAAATGGCTTATTTACTATGGTTTAAGCCATGTTCTTGTATTCCATGGTATATAGCGTTACTCCATGCCCGACCTGTTTTTCCGCAACTTTTTTCATGCCGCAGCGTTCGTATTTTGCGACCTTTTCCGGGCTGTCCGTGTCAAGTATGCACGGACAGTTTCTTTTGTCAGCTTCCTGGAACGCCGGTTCAAGTATTTTTTTCATGTATCCCTGCCCCTGATACTGTCGAAGGACAACTATCATGGAAACGGCTATGTAGTCGTCGGCATCTTTATAAAGCTTGACATACTGCTCGTTGGACGAAGCCGCAATTTTCAAAAGCGAACGAAGCTTTACCGTTTTGATCATTCGAAGAACCATTCGAAGCTTGATACTTGCCGGCATCTTTATCTTTTTATCCCAATAAGCAAGAAACCCCTCATAATTGTCACTTAGGGCGTAGAGCGTTCCCATTCGATAATATCCCTCGATGATGGCAACAAAAGCATTAACAATATCCTCTTTCGGAACCGTTTCGGCAATACCCGGTGAAGCAGCAAAGGCTTCTCCGATGAGTCTTCCATACTGTTCTATTTGATTCTGGGACCAATTATTTACGTGGATCATTTTGTCACATCCATAGACGCAGATTATAGAATCAGTTTAACACAAAAATATGAACAATTCTACCACACAAACAATCGACGAAAACCATCAATAAATCAGAAAAAGCACTTGACAAAACGCTTCATGCGCGCGGGGCGGGTGCGAGGCTCAGCCGTTCAGGCGCTTTTCATAGGCGCCGTCGGCTGCGGCGGTATAGCCCATCTTTTTGAGATAGGGCAGGTGCGCGCTCTCCGCGTCGGCATAGCGCAGCACGGAAAGCCCCTCGGCGGCCAAATGTTCGTGCAGATAGCGGCCGACGGAGCTGTCGCGGTAGGCCGGGGTGCTGTAGTCGAGGGCGATATCCAACACGCCGTCCGCTTCCGCACCAAGCAGCAGTCCCGCCGCCTCGTCGCCGTGACAGACGACAAAGGCGCGGTTGAGCGCGGCGGCATCCCGGCGGCGCGTCGGGAAAAAGGCGGCGATATCCGCCTGATGCGCGTCCAGAAAGGCGCGCACAAAGCCCTCGTCCGGCTGCAGGCGCAGCAGACGGTAGTTCGGCGCCTTGTTGCGCAGCTTCCAAAGATAGTAGAGGTTGATCAGCACGAGGCAGACGTTCATCAGCGCGGTGGGGTAGGAGCGGATGATCAGCGCGTAGACGGCAAAAATCAAGCTGCCGACGGCGTTGACGACGCGCAGCTTGACCACGGAGGCCATCAGAAATGAGACCAGCACCAGCGCCGAGCCGACGTAGCCGATAATTTCAATCACAGTATTGTTCATGTTCGTTCTTCCTTTCTCGTTCGATGTCACCCTATTATACATGCAAGCGCGCTGTTTGTCTACCGTTTGACGCTTGCGCCGCGCGGGGAAATTTGATACAATTTGAGTAAACAAAAGGAAAGGGTGTTGCTTATGACATATCAAGTGTTGCTGCTCAACGGCAGTCCGCGGAAAAACGGCTGCACCGCCCGCGCGCTGGAGGAGATGGCCGTCACGCTTCGCGCCGAGGGCCTTGAGGCGGAGATCGTCCACGTCGGCGCGGAGGCGATCCGCGGCTGCGTCAGCTGCGGCTTCTGCCGCCAGCACGGGCGCTGCGTCGTGGATGACGGTGTGAACACGCTGGCAGAGCGTTTCGAGAAGGCCGACGGTCTGGTGATCGGCAGCCCCGTGTACTACGGTTCGCCCAACGGCGGCTTTCTGGCCTTTATGGACAGGCTCTTTTACAGCACACACTTTTCCAAGCACATGAAGGTCGGCGCTTCGGTGGTCAGCTGCCGCCGCGGCGGAAACAGCGCGTCCTTTGACGTGCTGAACAAGTATTTTACGATCTCCGGCATGCCCGTAGCCTCCAGCACCTACTGGAATCAGGTACACGGCTTTTCCGCTGCGGACGTGGAAAAGGATCTCGAGGGTCTGCAGACGATGCGAAATCTCGCGCGCAACATGGCCTTTTTGATCAAGGCGATCCGCGCGCAGGAGGACAAGACCGGTCTGCCTCCGGTCGAGAACGGGAGCTTCACGAGCTTTCCCGACGGAAAATAAAAACAATGAAAAAAGAAGCGCGAACGCAGATGAAAAATGCGTTCGCGTTTTCTATTCTATTTTGTCCACCAGAGCCAAAGCACAGTGGTCAGCACCTCATCATGGACAAAGCCGTCAGTCTGGACTTCGGCTTCGGCGGCTCGGACAAGCGCATCGCGCATCTCCGGCCGAAGCAGAGCATCTGCGGCGCTGCGGCGCAGCAGATAGTCCGCCATTTCCTCCGGCGTCCGAAGGTCGCACCATGGATAGTCCACGATCTGCGTCCGGGGCAGATATCCGGCGGCGCGGACAGCCTCCGTCAGCGCTTCGCAGTCGCCGGCGGGATCGCCGAAGGGCGCGGCGCTGCGGCCGCAAACGGTCTCAAGGATGCGGTCGCGTAAAGGCTGGCGCCAGGAGGCAAAGCGGGAGACAAAGCAGCCGCGGCCGCTGAGCGCAGTCATTTTTCGCACATCGTCCAGACCGGAGACGGCGGGGGACATGGTGGAGATCACCAGCTCATAGCGCTCGGTAAAGAGCGGCTCGTCGCCGCGCAGCGCGGAGAAATCGCAGCAGAGCGTTTGCCAAGGCGTCTTGTAGTGCGCCATGTTCTTCTCGGCATGGCGGAGCATGTCTTCGGAAATATCCAGCAGCGTTACGGCATGACCGGCCTCGGCCAGCATCGCGCCGTATTTGCCGACGCCGCAGCCGAGATCCAGCACCCGGTCGCCCGGGCACAGCAGCCCGGCTTCCCGCCAGAAGGCGAGCACGGCGCGGTTATAGTCGCTCTGCCCCAGCTTGAATACACGCTGGTAGTCGTCGGCAGAGCTGTTCCATTGTTTTACAGCTTCGCTTTCCATATGGCCTCCTCAATGAACGTCGGGAAAAGGCACGAGAATCGGGATCCCGCGGTGTTCGAGCAGATGGACGTGCATGTGGTAAACCGCCTCGATGTTCTCCGGCGTCATGCACTCGGCGCCGCCGGAAGCGTAGACCGAGGCGTCCTTCAAAAGCAAAAAGCGGTCGCAGTAGCGGACGGCGAGGTTCAGGTCATGCAGCACGGTGATGACGCTGATTTTTTGCTCGCGGGCGATATCCCGCACGAGCTGCATCACCTCATGCTGATTGCGTGGGTCGAGATTGCTGGTCGGCTCATCGAGCAGCAGTACGCGCGGCTCCTGCGCCAGCGCGCGGGCAAGCAGCACCTTCTGCGCCTCGCCCCCGGAAAGCTGCGACAGGCGGCGCAGCATGAGCTTTTGAAGCTCCAGCCGTTCCAGCAACGACATGACGAGCTCCCGGTCGCGATCCGAGACGTCCCAGCGGATATAGGGACGGCGCCCTAAAAGTACCGTGTCAAACACGGTCAGATCGGAAGAACGGGCATTTTGAGCTACATAGGCGATCTTGCGCGCCAACTCGCCGCCGGAGAGGGAGAACACGTCCTGCCCGTCGACCAGCACGCTGCCCTGCTTGGGACGCAGAATGCGGTCGATACACTTTAAGAGCGTGCTTTTTCCGGCGCCGTTGTTGCCGAGAATCGCGCCGCACTGCTTATCGTCGAGCGTAAAGCTGACGCCGGACAGAACGGGCGCGTCGGCGGTATAGGAAAAGTGAATATCACGAAGTTCAATCACGGCCACCCCTCCCTCGAAACAGCAGGATCAGAAACACCGGGCCGCCGATGAAGGACATGATCGCGCCGATGGGCAGGATCACGGGCGGGTCGATGAGCTTGGCGGCGGCGTCGGCGAGGATCAGCAGCAGGGAGCCGCAGATTGCCGAGCCCGGGATCAGAAAGCGGTGGTCGTCGCCGACAAAAAAGCGCATCATGTGCGGGGCAATGAGACCCACAAAGCTGATGATGCCGGCAAAGGAGACGGCGGCCGCGGCGGACAGCGAGCAGACGCCCATGCTCCAGAGCATCAGCGCCTCACTGTTGACGCCGAGGCTCTTGGCCGTGTCATAGCCGGCCTCCATGGCGTTATAGTTCCAGCGGTTGAAGAAATAAAACACAAAGCAAATGGCAAATACGACTGCGAGAAAACGCAGATCCCGCCAGCCGACGTTGCCGAGATTGCCAAAGGTCCAGAAAACCACCGCGCCGAGCGAGGTGTCGTCGGCAAAATACTGCAGCAGGGTGCTGCCGCCGGCGAACATTGCGCTCAGCGCCGTGCCCGCCAGCACGAGACCGCCCGGGCCGATCCCGCGCCGCAGACGCGAGATGGCGATGACCACCAGCGAGGAGATCGAGCCGAAGACAAAGGCGCAGAGCGTGACGGTGTAGGGATTGTTGACGGCGACGGTGGAGTTGGAATTGGAATTGGTGATCATGCCGCCGCCGAAGACGATGATGCCGATCGCCGCGCCGAAGGCCGCGCCCTGCGAGACGCCGAGCGTGGAGGCCGAGGCGAGGGGATTGCGCAGCACACACTGCATTACGGCGCCCGAGGCTGCCAGCACCGCGCCGATCAGAATCGCCGCCAGCACACGCGGCAGGCGGATGTTTTTGATCGCGGTCACATGCTTGGCCTCTCCGGCCCCGCCCAGGACACGCAAAATGTCGCCGACACTCAGGCGCATGGAGCCGATGCCCATGTACAATAGCGCCGCAAGCAGCGTGACGAGCAGCGCCGCCAAAAGCGCTGCTCGTTTTCGCTGAATGAAGCGGTTATACTGTTGTAGATCTGTCTGCGGATGCCGCATGGCGATCCTCCTTATTGATCCTGGTTCAATCCTCCAGACTGAACGGGCCGTAACCAAGCCCCTGCTCGTTCAGAAGCTGGAGATAATCCGCGTGACCGAGGAAGAAGTCAAAGATCTCCCCGGCTTTCGCTTCAAAATCTACGTCGGCAAAAGCTTCCGGATAGAGCAGCGTGCCCGCGTAATAGGCGCTGACGAGCGGGATCTCGACGTTTGTGTAGTTGGCGGTGGCGTTCGGCCACTGATAGAGCTGTCCGTTTTGGACGGCGCTCAGCTGCTGGAAGAACCCTGAATCCTCTGCGTACTCGTCCTTGACAAGCGCGAGGTTGCCCGCATCAAGGATGATGACCGCGGGATCCCAGGCGAGGATCTGCTCCTTGTCCACCTCGACGCCCTTCGGACGGTCGGCCAGGCCGGTGGCGGCGTCTCTGGCGTTGATGGCACTGAGGATCGCACTGTCAGAGTAGACGCCGGTGATGCCGTGTCCGCCGCGGAAGGTGGCGGCAGCGGTGAGGCAGAGGGGCTTTGCGGCCTCCTCCAAGCCGGAAGTGCGCGCGTCCAGATCGTCCAGACAGGCATGGATCATTGCGATGACCGCCTCGGCGCGCGCGGATACGCCGCAGGCCTCGCCGAAGACGCGCAGCGCGAGCTCATAGTCCTCGGCAAAAAGCGTGCCCTGGGGCGCTGCCACAACCTGGCGGCCCAGCTGCTCCTCAATGTTGGCGACGATGTCCTCCTCGTACGTGCAGAGGATCACATCGGGATCGAGCTCAATGATGGCCTCGGGGTTGATCTCACCGTAGCCGCCGGAGGCGACGACCGGCAGGTCCGCCCAGAGCTCCTGGTTATAGACGCCGTAGGCCATGAACATGCTGCTGCTCTGATCGCCGTTGGCGACAGAGACCATCTTGTCCTGAAGCTGCAGGTAGACCGCCATACGCGAGGCGTTGCCCAGCGTGACGATGCGCTCGACCTTGGCAGGCACCTCAACCTCGCGGCCGAGACCGTCGGTGATCGTGCGCGTACCGCTCTCTTCAGCGGGAGCGGGTGTGGCCTCGGCAGCCGGCGTCGTGGGCTGCGTGTCGGGCGTTTCGCTTTTTTCCGAGGGTGCGGGTGTGCTTTCGGCGGTTTTCTGCTGCTGCGCACAGCCGGCAAGCAGCGCTGCCAGCATCAAAACGCAGAGAAGAAGAGCCAGTGTTTTTTGGATTGTTTTCATCTTTTTTCCTCCACAAAAATGCTTGGTAATCCGTATTATATCAGAGGAAAAAAGACCGCGGAAGCCCCCGGGGGGGATATTGACAGCAACAATATATCATAAAAGTACGCCTTTTACCACAGAAAAAGAAAAGGCAGCGCTTGCCCGGCGCGGGAACTTATGATACCATAAATAACAGAAACATAAACAAAAAGGAGTATGTCCATGAAGCGTCTGGAAGATTTCCCCCGCGTATCTCTCGGTGTGTTTCCCACGCCGATCCACAAGCTGGAAAATGTCAGTCGTCTGCTGGGCACGAACGTGTATATCAAGCGTGACGACCTCACCGGGCTTGGTCTCGGCGGCAATAAGACAAGAAAACTGGAGTATCTGCTGGCGGACGCACAGACAAAGGGCGCAAAGCTCGTCTTTACCACGGGCGGCGCGCAGTCCAACCATGCGATGCTGACTGCCGCGGCGGCGGCAAAGCTCGGCATGAAGCCGGTTTTGCTTTTAAAAAAGCGCGGCGTGACCGCCTGTCTCGGCAACCAGTATCTGGAGGAGCTGATGGGCACGGAGCGCTATTTCTACGACACCGACGACTATGCCGATATCTATGCCGAGATGGATCGGATCGGACAGGAGCGCGGTCTGCCCTATTACAAGATCCCCTGCGGCGGCTCCAACGCCCTCGGCACGCTGGGCTACGTCGCCTGCGCGCAGGAGATCGCCCGGCAGGGCGGCGGGTTTACGCATCTGGTCTGCGCGGAGGGCAGCGGCGGCACGATGGCGGGTCTGGCGCTGGGGGCGAAGCTCTTTTTGCCGGGCACGAAGGTGCACGGCATGATGGTGGATACCGATCCCTTTGAGAAGATCACCCCGGCGCTGATGCGCGAGGCGGCGGCGCTGCTGGAGGCCGACGTGACGATCACGGAGGCGGATTTCCATCTGCGCGCACTCTGGGGGCCGGGCTACGCCATCCCTTCGGCGGAAGGGAACGCCGCCATCGCGCTGATGGCTGAGCAGGAGGGCGTTTTCCTCGACCCTGTCTACACCGGCAAGGCCTTTGCAGGCCTGCTCACGATGGCGCGCGAGGGCGCTTTTTCTCCGGACGACCGGGTGCTGTTTCTCCATTCCGGCGGCGCGGGCGGGCTCTTTGCCGTGCGCGACGGGGAAAAATGAATATTCAGCGGGAAAATTTTGCATAAACGGAAGAAATGCTCTATACAAAAAGTGGAGGGCATGTTATACTGATCAGGTAGATACTTACGCCACCAGCGACAAAAGCAAATCAATTCCAGAGATACACGCGCCGGGAAGGGCAGCGCTCGCCCGGCATCCATGCACAGAAAAAACGGAAAAGAACAGTTTTTGGAGGGATTACTTTGAAAGTCTTGATGTCCGGCAACGAAGCGATTGCCCGCGGCGCCTATGAGGCGGGCGTAAAGGTATGTTCCGCCTATCCCGGCACCCCCAGCACCGAAATCTTTGAGGAGCTGCCCAAGTACAAAGAGGCCGTCTACTGCGAGTGGGCGCCCAACGAGAAGGTCGCCGTCGAGGTGGCCTACGGCGCGTCCGTGGCGGGTGTGCGCAGCCTGAGCGCGATGAAGCACGTCGGCCTGAACGTCGCGGCCGATCCGCTCTTTACCGCCGCCTACGACGGCGTGACCGGCGGCTTCGTGATCGTCACGGCGGACGATCCGAGCATGCACTCCTCGCAGAACGAGCAGGACAACCGCCACTACGCCCGCGCGGCGAAGGTCGCGGTGGTCGAGCCCTCGGACTCGCAGGAATGCAAGGATTTTATGCGTGAGGCCTACAAGATCTCCGAGCAGTTTGATATGCCGGTGCTCTTCCGCACCACCACCCGCGTCTCCCATTCCAAGAGCCTGGTCGAGCTGGGCGAGCGCGAGGAAATCGCGCCGGTTCCCTACAAGAGAAACATCCGCAAGAACGTCTGCACCCCCGCCAACGCCTATATGAACCACCCGAAGGTGGAAGCCAACCTCAAGGCGCTGGAGGAGTACAACAACACCTGCCCGCTCAACAGGCTTGAGAAGGGCGACGGCGAGATCGGTGTTATCACCGCCTCTATCGCCTACCAGTATGCCAAGGAAGTCTTCCCCGAGGGAACGAGCTTTTTGAAGCTGGGGCTTACGAACCCGCTGCCCATGAAGCTCATCCGCGAGTTTGCGCAGTCCGTCAAGACCCTCTACGTCATCGAGGAGCTGGACGGCTTCATGGAAGAGCAAATCAAGGCGGCCGGCATTCCCTGCATCGGCAAGGAAAAGGTCAGCAACATGTACGAGCTCAATCCCCAGCGTCTGCGCCAGATGCTCTTTGGCACGGAACCGGAGATCAAGGAACTCTCGGTCAAGGCCGTCGCGCGTCCGCCCGCTCTATGTCCCGGCTGCCCGCACCGCGGCTTCTTCTACACCATCGGCAAACATAAGGACGCCATCGTGACCGGCGACATCGGCTGCTACACCCTCGGCGCGGCGGCGCCGCTGAGCGCGCTGGATACCGTCGTTTGCATGGGCGGCGGCTTCTCCGTCGGCGCCGGCATTGCCAAGACGATGGAGATCCTCGGCGAGAAGAAAAAGGTTTTCGGTGTCGTGGGCGACTCCACCTTCTTCCACAGCGGCCTGACCGGCGCCACCGAGATCATCTACAACAAGGCGAACGTCATCCCCGTCGTGCTGGATAACCACATCACCGGCATGACCGGCCACCAGGACAACCCCGGCACCGGCTACACCCTGCAGGGCGAGGTGGCCGAGGCCGTCGCCATCGAAAAGGTGCTGGAGGCCATCGGCTACAAGAAGGTCTTCATCGTCGATCCGCAGGATCTCAAGGCGATGGAAGAGGCCATCCAGGGCGCTATCGACAGCACCGAGCCCGCGGCGATCATCGCCCGCCGTCCCTGCCTGCTCATCAAGCGCATGAAGCACGAGATTACCAAGTGTGTGGTGGACGAGCAGAAGTGCATCGGCTGCAAAATGTGCCAGCGCGTCGGCTGCCCGGCGCTGAGCATCGTCAACAAGAAATCCAGGATCGATCCCACCCAGTGCGTCGGCTGCACGGTTTGCGCGCAGGTCTGCCCGGTGGGCGCGATCAGCCGGAAGGAGAAGTAAGCCATGAAGAAAAGTATCATTCTTGCGGGCGTCGGCGGACAGGGCGCCATTCTGACGGCAAAGATCCTCATCAACGGCGTCATGCAGAAGGGCTATGACGTGAAGATGTCCGAGGTTCACGGCATGAGCCAGCGCGGCGGCAGCGTCTCCACGCAGGTGCATTTCGGCGACAAGGTCTATGCGCCGGTGATCGGCAAGGGCGAGGCGGACATCCTCGTCGCCTTTGAGAAGATGGAGGCTGTGCGCTACGCCGAGTTCCTCAAGCCGGAGGGCATTGCCGTCATCAACGACTACGCCATGGAGAGCGCCGCGACGGCGGCGGGTCTGTGCGAATACCCCGAGGGCTGCCTCGAGGCCATGCAGGAAAACTTCAACTGCCTCGTGCTCAACGCCTATGACATCGCCATGCAGCTCGGCAATCCCAAGTGCATGAACGTGGTGCTCTTTGGCGCGATGACCCATCCCCTCGGCTTGGACGACATCGACTGGGAGTCCGTCATCCGTGAGACGGTGCCTGAGAAGTTTGTCGAGCTGAACCTGCGCGCCTACCGCGCCGGCCGGGAGGCTGTGCTGTAATGGGCGTTCGCGAGGAATACCTCGCCAAGCTGCGCACGCCCGAGCAGGCGGTGCAGTTGGTCAAAAGCGGCGACTGGGTGGACTACAGCAGCAACATCTGCTTCCCGCCGCTGCTGGATGCGGCGCTTGCCAAGCGCAGGGACGAGCTGTGGGACGTCAAGATCCGCGGCAACCTCTGCTTCGGGCCGCTGCAGGTCGTCGAGGTCGATCCCAGCCGCGAGCATTTCTTCTACAACACCTGGCACTGCTCCGGCTACGAGCGCAAGCTCTGCGACCAGAATCTCTGCAACTTCACGCCGATGGTCTTTCGCAACCTCGGCTGGTACTACGAAAACTTTTTGACGGTGAACGTCGCCATGATGGCCGTCACGCCGATGGATCGCCACGGCTATTTCAACTTCTCCTGCGCCACCGGCGTCGCCAAGGCGATCATGGACAAGGCGGACATCGTGATCCTCGAGGTCAACGAGCATCTGCCGCGCATTTACGGCGGCTTTGACGAGTGCATCCATATCTCCGAGGTCGACTGCGTGGTCGAGGGCGAGCATGCCCCGCTGCCGCAGTTTCCGCTGGCGGAGGCCACGGAGGAGGATCGCAGGATCGCCGAGCTCATCATGCCGCACATCGTTGACGGCGCGACGTTGCAGCTCGGCATCGGCACGATGCCGAACGTCGTCGGCGCGATGATCTCCGACTCGGATCTGAAGGATCTCGGCATGCACACCGAGCTGTGCGGCGACGCGTATCTGCGCATGGCGGAAGCGGGCAAGCTCACCAACCGCTGCAAGACCTATCAGAAGGGCAAGGGCGTGACCGGGCTTCTCTTCGGCTCGCGCGAGCTCTATGACTGGGCGGCGGAAAACCCGAGCGTCGTGGTCGAGCCTCTGAGCTTCGTCAACGACCCTGCGGTCATTGCCCGGCACGACAACATGATCTCCATCAACAGCTGCATCTCCGTGGATCTCTACGGTCAGGTCTGCGCCGAGACGGCCGGACTGCGCCAGATCAGCGGCACCGGCGGGCAGCTGGACTACCTCACGGGCGCGGCGATGAGCAAGGGCGGCAAGGCCTTCATCTGCATGACTTCGTCCTTCGTGGATAAGAAGGGCGTGCGCCACTCCCGCATCCTGCCGCATTTTGACGGCGACATCGTCACCGACCCGCGCAGCCAGGCCTTCTGGCTCGTGACGGAGTTCGGCGCCTGCAATCTCGCCGGCCGCTCCACCTGGGAGCGCGCGGAGATGCTGGTCTCGCTGGCGCACCCGGATTTCCGCGAGGAGCTGATCGCCGCGGCGGACGCCCAGCGTATCTGGCGCCGTTCCAACAAACGCTGACATTTTACAACCGATGATCGGAAACAGGAGGATATTGCTTTGGTCAATCAAAACATGCTGAAACTCGGCACGAACCGTTCCTGCATCCGGGAGCTGTTTGAATACGGCCTGCGCCAGGCGGCCATCGTCGGCAAGGAGAACGTCTTCGACTATTCCATCGGCAATCCCTCGATCCCGGCGCCGCCGGAGGTCAACGAGAGCTTTGTGGATATCATCCGGAACACCGACAGTCTGGCCGTGCACGGCTACACCCCGGCGCCCGGTATGCCGGCGGCGCGCGATGCGGTGGCGGCGGAGCTCACCGAGCGTTTTGGCTTGCCGATTCGCGGGGCGAACATCTTCTTCACCTGCGGCGCGGCGCCCGCGCTGATTGCGGTGATGCGCGCGCTGAACCTGGGGGAGAGCGAGTTCATCGCGATCGCCCCCTTCTTCCCGGAGTACCGCCCCTTTGCCGAGAGCAACGGCGCCAAGCTCGTCGTTGTTCCGGCGGACGTGCCGAATTTCCAAATCAACTGGACGGCGCTGGAGGCGAGTATCAACGCGCGCACACAGGCCGTCATCGTCAACTCCCCGAATAACCCCTCCGGCGTGATCTACACCCGCGAGACTCTGGAGCGTCTGGCTGCGCTTTTGAAGCGCAAGGGCGAGGAATTGGGTCATCCGATCTTTATCATTGCCGACGAGCCCTACCGCGAGCTGGTCTACGACGGAGAGGAAGCGCCCTTTATCCCGACGATTTATCCCAACACCATCGTCTGCTATTCCTATTCGAAATCCCTCTCCCTGCCGGGCGAGCGTATCGGCTACATCTGCGTACCCGACTGTGTGGACGACAGCGCGACGGTCTTTGCTGCGATCGCCGGCGGTGCGAGAGCCTCCGGCCACGTCTGCGCCCCTGCGCTGCAGCAGCGGGTTGTGGCGCGCTGCGCCGCCTCCCGCCCGAACATCCGCGCCTACGACGAAAACCGCGCGGTGCTCTACGAAGCACTGACGAGCTACGGCTACGACTGCGTTAAGCCCAACGGCGCGTTCTATATGTTCATCAAGGCGCCCGGCGGCGACGCACAGGCTTTCTCCGAAAAGGCGAAGGAGAAAAATCTGCTGATCGTTCCCGGCGGCGACTTCGGCGTGCCGGAATACTTCCGCATCTGCACCTGCGTCTCCCCGGAGATGATCCAACGCAGCCTGCCCGTGTTCAAGGCGCTGCTCGAAGAAGCGTAAAAAATATCACAAAAAACAGGCTGTTTGCGAAAAAACAGCCTGTTTTTTGTGACCCGCATCGGACACAATGCCGCTTGACAGACGGGCAGCGCTGTGTTACGATGCACTTGTTCTGACGGAAAGACAGGATCTGACCGAAAGCGCGCTTGAAACGGGATCAGGAAGACCGCGCCTTTCGGCGCGGTCTTTTTTGTAGAAAGGGTTAAGGCACTATGGGTCAAATACAGGCTAAAGTATCGGCAGAGGCGCTGTTACACAGACTTGCTGCCGGACAAGCACTGGATCGGGAGGACTATCTGTGTCTGATTGAGCAGCAGCAGACGCTGGCGGAGCCGGCGGCCGCGCTGGCCAGACAGGCGCGGCGTCGCACCTACGGGGACAGGGTTTTTATCCGCGGTCTGATCGAAATTTCAAATCATTGCAGGAACAACTGCTATTACTGCGGCATTCGCGCCGGCAACCGGGCCGTGGAACGCTATCGGCTGAGTGAGGAAGAGATCCTCGCAAGCGCGTCAGCGGGCTATGCGCTGGGCTTTCGCAGCTTCGTGCTGCAGGGAGGCGAGGACCCGCAGTATACGGACGAGTATCTTTGCCGGATTGTGCGCGAGCTGAAGCGCCGCTATGGCGACTGCGCGGTGACTCTGTCGCTGGGCGAGCGCAGCTATGAAAGCTATCGGATGCTGCGAGAAGCGGGCGCCGACCGCTATCTGCTGCGGCACGAGACGGCGAACGGCGAACACTACGCGCAGCTGCACCCGCCCTCGATGAGCCATGCGGCGCGGCTGCAGTGTCTGCACTGGCTGCAGGAGCTCGGCTATCAGACGGGCGCGGGCTTTATGGTCGGCTCACCCGGACAGACGCTGAAGCATTTGGCGGACGAGATGTTGTTTTTGCGGCAACTGCGACCCCAGATGGTCGGCATCGGACCCTTTTTGCCGCAGCGCGACACGCCGCTGCACGCGCATGCTCCCGGTAGCGCGGAGCTGACGATTTTCCTGCTCTCACTGATCCGCCTAATGCTGCCGGAGGTGTTGCTGCCGGCGACAACGGCGCTCGGCACGGCTGATCCAATGGGGCGCGAAAAGGGAATCATGGCTGGCGCCAATGTCCTGATGCCGAATCTCTCGCCGCCGGACGTGCGCGGCAAATACCTGCTGTACGACAACAAAATACACACGGGCGTGGAAGCCGCCCAGCATATCGAAGCGCTCAGGGAGCGCATCAGAAAGACTGGCTGCGAGATCGTGATCGACCGCGGTGATCATATTGGAAAAACAGGAGAAAATCATCATGAGCTATGACATCCATTCTCTCAAGGCGGAGGATTTTATTGACGACGGCGAGATCCGTCAGACGGTGCGCTATGCGCAGGAGCACAAAAATGACCGTGCGCTGATCGACGAGATCCTGCAGCGCGCGAGAGCGCGCAAAGGACTGAACCATCGCGATGCCAGCGTGCTGCTGGCCTGCGAGGACGAGGAAAAGCTGCAGGAGATATACGCGCTGGCTGAGCAGATCAAGAAAGATTTTTACGGCAACCGCATCGTGCTTTTTGCGCCGTTGTATCTGTCCAACTACTGTGTCAACGGCTGCCTCTACTGTCCCTATCACCTGAAAAACAAACACATTCCGCGTAAAAAGCTGACGCAGGAAGAGGTTGCGCGCGAGGTCGTCGCGCTGCAGGATATGGGTCATAAGCGTCTGGCGATTGAGGCCGGCGAGGATCCGGTGAACAACCCCATCGAGTATATTCTGGAATGTATCCAGACCATCTACTCGATCAAACATAAAAACGGGGCAATCCGGCGCGTCAACGTCAACATCGCGGCAACGACGGTGGAAAACTACCGCAAGCTGCGCGAGGCGGGGATCGGCACTTACATCCTGTTCCAGGAGACCTATAACAAGGAAAACTATGAAATTTTGCACCCCACCGGCCCCAAGCACAACTATGCCTATCACACCGAGGCAATGGACCGCGCGATGGAAGGCGGTATCGACGACGTGGGCATCGGCGTGCTGTTCGGGCTGGACAATTACCAGTACGAGTTTGCGGGGCTGCTGATGCATGCAGAGCATCTGGAGGCCGTACACGGCGTGGGGCCGCATACGATCAGCCTGCCGCGCGTCAAGCGCGCCGACGGCATTGATCCCGACGAATTCGACAACTCCCTGAGCGATGAGACCTTCAGTAAAATTGCCGCCTGTATCCGTATCGCGGTGCCCTATACCGGCATGATCATCTCCACGAGAGAAACGCCGGAGGTGCGCGAAAAACTCCTGCGCGTAGGCGTCAGCCAGATCAGCGGTGGCTCGCGCACCTCGGTGGGCGGCTACTGCGAGGAGCAGCGCCCCCGCGACACCGAGCAGTTCGACGTGTCGGACGAACGCACGCTTGACGAGGTGGTCAACTGGCTGATACAGGCGGGCTATATTCCATCGTTCTGCACGGCCTGTTACCGCGAGGGGCGCACGGGCGACCGTTTTATGGCGCTGTGCAAATCCGGACAGATCCAGAACTGCTGCCAGCCCAATGCCCTGATGACGCTCAAGGAGTATTTGATGGACTACGCGGCGGATGATACCCGCGTACATGGCGAGGCGCTGATCGAGCGGGAACTGGCAAATGTTCCGAGAGAAAAAATCCGCGACATCGTGCGCCAGCGCCTGGTCAAGATTTCTGCGGGCGAGCGGGACTTCCGCTTTTAAGGAGTGCGCATGGGACTGAATGAAACGCCGGGCGCCGAGCGTATACAGATCGGCTTCTTCGGGCTGCGCAACGCCGGCAAAAGCAGCCTGATCAACCGGATCACCAACCAGGAGGTGTCCCTCGTCAGCGAGGTAAAGGGTACGACAACGGACCCCGTGAAAAAGAGCATGGAGCTGCTGCCTCTCGGCCCGGTGACGCTGATCGACACGCCGGGCTTTGACGACGAGGGGGTGCTGGGCGAGCAGCGCGTCAGACGCACGCGCGAGGCGCTGGCTGTATGTGACCTCGCGCTGCTCGTGACGGATCACGACCGGCTTTCGCCGGAGGAGCAGGAGCTGCTGGTGTTGATGGAGCGGCGCGATCTTCCGCATCTGATCGTGCGCAATAAAACGGATTGCTTTCCGCCAAACGCCGTCTGCGGCGAAACAATGCTGACAGTCAGCGCGCGCGACGGCAGCGGGGTGGAGGAACTGAAAAACGCGATGGCGCGCGCGATGCAGGGGAGAGAAAAGCGGCAGCGCCTGGTGGCCGACCTGCTCGCGCCGGGCGACACAGTCGTGCTGGTGATTCCCATTGACAAGGCGGCGCCCAAGGGGCGGCTGATATTGCCGCAGCAGCAGGTGCTGCGTGATGTGCTGGATGCTGGCGCGCTGTCACTTGTCACCGGCGTTGAGAGGCTGGAGGCTGCGCTGGGCGGACTGCGGCGAGATCCCGCGCTTGTGATCACCGACTCGCAGGTTTTCGCAAGCGTCATAAAGCGGGTGCCTGAGCGCCTCCCGCTGACTTCCTTTTCCATCCTGATGGCGCGCTACAAGGGCTTTCTGGACGAGGCGGTGCGCGGCGCTGCGGCGATCAACTATCTGCCGGACGGCGCGCGCGTTCTGATCGGAGAGGGTTGCACCCACCACCGGCAGTGCGACGACATCGGTACGGTGAAGCTGCCGGACTGGCTGCAAAAGCACAGCGGGCGCAGACTGGAGTTTTCCTTTACCTCGGGCCACGGCTTCTCGGAAAACCCCGCCGAATATGATCTGATCGTTCACTGCGGCGGCTGTATGCTCAATGACCGTGAGATGCAAAACCGGATGAACGCGGCGCGCGCAGCGGGCGTACCTATCACCAACTACGGCATTGCCATCGCGCACATGAACGGTATTTTGCGCCGAAGCATTGCACCGCTGTACAACGAGCTTCCGATTTAAATAGCTTTACTATCCGCTGCATGGAGATTGCAAAGAACGATGCGTCGTGGTACAATAACTAAAATCCGTGCGGGGAGGGACGGGCATGATGCGCTTCGGATGCTTTTATCTGGACCGGGAAAAGGATATCATCGTCGATCTGTTTATGGAGAAGGAGGAGCTGCGCTATGTGCTGCGTACGCCCAATCACAACACGGGCAACCTTATCACGAACCTCGCCCGGCTGTGTGAGCTGCCGCTGGATTTCGACGAGCAGGGCTTGAAAGTCATCCGCGGCACGGTGCCCTGCTACGTGGACGGGGACAACCGGCGGCTGTATATCTTTCGCATGGGAAACACCAAGATCGCCAACATCTTTCCCGACGGCAGCGTGGAGCTGAAAGCCTCCATCCCGGCGATCGCCAAGGCGCTGATGAGCCAGACCAAGGACTACCGCCTGAGCGTCGCCAAGACCATCGTCAAGACCTATATCTTTGACGACTGCAAGTTTCGCACCGACCTGCATACGCACATGAGCGGCAATCTCGAGCCGGATGTGCTGATCGCGCTCGGCATTCAGCATCAGATCCGCTATCCGCTCTACTATATCAAAAAGCTTGGCCTGCGCTGCAGCGAGGCGCAGCGGGAGGCGCTCGCGCGCGATCGCGCCGCGGCGGAAAAGGCGCTGGAGACTTCGCCCCTCACGGGCAAATACCGGGATCGGAAAATCGACGACAATACCGCCATCAACTTTGCCGATCTGATCTTGAAAAACCCTGCGGACGCCGCCTATAACATTGCGCGTATCCGCATTTCGCTGGCGGTGCCGAAGGACGGGCAGGCGGTCTTTGCCGATCTGGAGAAGGTCTATCTCTACCGCTATGTGTTCACCAAGGGAAAAGCCTTTGAGCGCCCGCTTCCGGACGCGGATAGGCTGCTGCCGCCGGACGAAGACGTCGCCGCGATCCTCCGGCAGATGCGGCGCGACCGTCAGAGCGCGGACTATCGAAACAACACGCTTTTTCAGGATAAGCTCCTCTGGATCGCGCGCGGCTATGCGCGCCACGGCGTCGACTACGCCGAGATCTCCGACACCAGTCTGACAAAAAACGATCAGGCGCCGGAGGTTTTGCGCCAGATCCACGCGGTCATGCCCGCGATCACGCGCGAGACGGGCGTGCTGCTGCGCTTTCTCGCGGCGATCCGTCGCACGCCGCTGACCATCGTGCGCGACGCGGTTACGCCCAACGACTATCTTGCAGAAAACCTTCAGGTCATCCGCGCCGTTGCCGCCGACCCCTATGTGGCGGGCAGCGACGTCGTCGGCGAGGAGATCAACGACATTTTGTCGCTGCGCGGCGTCATCCGCCGCCTGGTGGAGATCGCGGCGGCGGAGCCGGGCTTCGTGCTGCGCTTTCATGCCGGCGAGAACGACAGTTTGCGCAACAACGTGGCCAATTGCCTTCGCTGTGTACGCGAGTCGCTTGCACCCGAACAAAAAATGCCGCCCATCCGCATCGGACACGGGCTCTACACCTGCGATCTGCGCTCAAGGCAGGGAAGAAGACTGATCCGCGAGCTGCGCGAGCAGGGGATCGTGCTGGAATTTCAGCTCACCTCTAACGTACGGCTCAACAACCTCAGCGACCTGAGCCAGCACCCGCTGAAAAAATACCTGCGCGAGGGCATCCGCTGCGTGCAGGGCAGCGACGGCGGCGCGCTCTACGGCACCAACTCCATCGACGAGGAACTGGCGCTGGAAAAGCTTCTGGGCTTAAGCCGCGAGGAGCTGCGGCAGATGCGCGAGACGGAGGCGGAGATTGCGCACGAGAGCCGCCGCGTCTTCGAGGAAAAAAGCGCGCGTTTTGCGGCGCTTCTTGACGGCACGGGCGTGGACGCGCTGCTGCGGCGGCGCATCGACGAGACTGCGCGCGTCGACGGCGAGCTCTGGCGCGAGGGGGATCGGCTGGACGCGCGGACGGCGCTTTCCGATCAGCTTGCGCCGCTGCCGGAAACCGGCTTTCCGCTGGTGCTTGCGGGCGGCAGCTTCAATAACGACAGCCACCAGACCCGCGTGAGCGCACAGGGGAAGCAGGTCATCGACGAGCTGCTGCGCGAGGGAGATCCGGAAACGCTCTTTTTTGTGGTCGGGCACCGGCTCACGGGCTATGAGCGATATCTCGTCGAGCAAAATAAGGGGCGCTTTCCGGTCTACGCGATCGTGCCGCGCACGATCAGCCGCGCCGAGCGCGACCGCCTGCGCCGCAGCGGTCTGCGTGTGATCCTCGCGATCGAGCCGGGCGGACAGGGCATCTATAAGAGCTTCAGCTATGAGATCTTCAAGCGCCGCGCATCCTTGCTGCTGGCCTTTGACGGCAATTCCCCGGCGGCCAATCTCGTGCAGGAGGCGAAAAATGCCAGACATCCCTGCGCGATCTATCTGGACGGCAGCTCCCGCGCCCTGCTGGCCAAGGCGCGTACGCTTCAGGGCTATGTGCGGGTCTTCTCCGCGGAAGACAAGGATCTCGCGCGGGAGATTTTGGAAAGCATCCGAACGATGCGATAAACTGACGGCGCCGGGGCGTTATTGCCCCCCGGCGCCGTCAGTTTACACGGACTTCCGCATCTCCGCACAGATTGAAAAAGTTTGTGAAAACGGGAAAAATCCGTTGACTTTCTGCGCTTTGTCTGCTATATTTTTATCTGCTGAAGAAAAAAGAAAGGGAGGTGTTCATCCATGTTCAATGAAAGAGCGTTCGCAAAGGAATATTGTATGAAGACCTCGGTTTTTATGATTTGATTCGGAGAGAATCCGTGTCTGCTGATGAAACCGCGGCGAATCATGTCGCGTTTTTTTCTGACAACACCGAAGCCGCGGCAGCATGCCGCGGCTTTTTTTGATGAAATCGAGGGCTCCATACACCGAATGAGAGATGGATGGAGGCAAAAATGAATCATCATAATCAGGAAAAACACGGCAGAGTGATTGCGGTTCAGAAAAACCGCTTTACCATCGACTGGGAAGGACAGGAACTGGCCGCAAGGCTTAAGGGCAGCTTTTACGAGCAGCCGTCAGATCAATGGCCGCTGGTAGGGGACGAGGTTTCGTTTTTGTATAATCCCTCGGGGGAATCGATTATCCGGTCTGTCGGCAAAAGAAAAAGCCTGCTGCAGCGGCTTGATCCGATCAAAACCGGCGCGATCCAAAGCATGGTCGCCAATGTGGACGACTGCTTTATCGTGACGGCGCTCAACGGCGATTACAATTACAATCGAATCGCAAGATATGTGAGCCTCGCCCTGCAGAGCGGGGCGAGGCCGGTGATCATTCTCACCAAGGCCGACCTTTGCGCGGACGTTGAGCGACATATCCGCGAGGTGGAGACCCTGTCGGATAAGCTTCGCGTCCACGCGGTTTCCGCGCTGCAAGGGCTCGGAATGGAGGCGCTGGAGGAGTACTTCGTTCCGGGCAGGACGATCGCCCTGCTGGGCTCCTCCGGCGCCGGGAAATCGACCCTCATCAACGCCGTTGCCGGAGAAGAGATCATGAAAACCGGAGCGGTTCGAGCCTCAGACGACAAGGGGCGGCACACGACCACCCACCGGCAGCTGATCCGGCTGAAAAACGGGGCGTCGATCATTGATACGCCGGGTATGCGCGAGCTCGGCGTGGCAGGCGCGGAGGAGGGGATCGACGATACCTTTTCCGACATTCTTGTGCTTGCCGCAAGCTGCCGGTTTCGCGACTGCCGGCATGAAACAGAGCCCGGCTGTGCGGTCAAGGCCGCAATCATGAGGGGACAGCTGCGTGAGGCGCGGCTGGCGCTGTACCAAAGCCTGGGAGCGGAAAATCGCGGCAACCGCGCGAGAATGAAGGAAATATCCAAGCGGTCGAAAGCATATCAAAAGAGTAAAAACAAAAAGAATTAGCGAGGAAAGCATGAATCTGTTCAATCAATATCGCGGACTGCGGAGAGAGATTTACGTCCTTTTCTTCGGACGGATGGTCACCAATCTTGGCAGCATGGTTTGGCCTGTGATGACCATGATACTCAGCCAGAAGCTTGGCCTGACCGCTGCGCAAATCTCCTATTACTTTGTCGGTTCGAGCCTCGTTATGCTGCCCGCCAACCTTATCGGCGGCAGGCTCGCCGACCGTGTCAACAAAAAATGGCTGATCGTCATTTGTGACAGTGTCAGCATTATCGGTTTTCTGTTTTGCGCCCTTTTTCCACTCGGAATCGGCACCGTGCTCATCTTTATCGTCGCAGGCATATTCCAAAGTGTGGAGCACCCCTCATATGAAGCGCTCTTTGCCGATTTGTCCACGACGAAGGACCGGGAGCGCGCCTATTCGCTCGAGTATCTCGGCGGCAATCTGGGGCTGGTGCTCTCGCCGACCATTGCGGGCTTGCTGTTCAAAGACTACCTCTGGCTCAGCTTTTTGATCAGCGGCGTCTCCATTGCGCTGTCGACAATTCTGATCGCTCTGCTCATTAAAGACGTCACGCCGGTGGAGGATCACAGCGAAGAGGCGGCTTATCAGGAGAAGAAGGCCGGTGCGAGTGTCTTTGCCATTCTTCGGAAGAACCCGATGATTCTTCTTTATCTGCTATGCGGCACGCTGTATTCCGCCGCCTACGGGCAATATAACTTCATTATGCCGCTGGATATGGCTGCCGTCCACGGAGATGCCGGCGCCGTGATCTTCGGCACGGTTTCGAGCCTCAACTGCATCACAGTCGTGATCTTCACGCCTTTGATTACAAAGCTCTTTGTCAAGATGCGAGATACCGGAAAGCTTTTGGTGGGGCGGCTGCTCGTCTTCGCGGGCTATCTGGTATTTCTGCTGCTGCTCGGATTTATCCCGGGCTACTATCTGGCGATGCTTGTCTTTACCTGGGGCGAGATCTTTGACGTGCTTGCGAGCGGCCCCTATGTTTCGACGCGTGTTCCTGCGAGCCACCGTGGGCGGATCAACGGACTGATGAGCGTGGCTTACACAGCGATCACGGGCGGCGTGGACCTCGCCATCGGACAGGTTTACGACCGCGCCGGCTCCACCTGGACCTGGACAATCATTCTCGCGGTGACGCTTGTCTCCGCCGCGTTGACGCTTTTGCTGAAAGCGCGTGACAAAAAGGCATATCCCAAGCTCTACGGAAACGCGGATTAAATCGCCTTCGCCGTCTGCAAGGCAAGAGCCCGCCGGCTTTGCGTAAAACAGGGAGAAAACCGTCGCTGCTTTAAAACTGTCAATCAAAAAAACAAACATACAAGGAGAAAACAACATGAAACAGACCATTCTTCGCAAGTATGCCCGGCTGATCGCCCGGGTCGGCGTCAACATCCAGAAGGGGCAGGACGTCATCATCGGCTGTGATCTCGACCAGCCGAAGTTCGTGGCGCTGCTGGTGGACGAGTGCTACAAGGCCGGCGCGCGGAAAGTCAAGGTGGAGTTCGACTATCAGCCGCTGGAGAAGCTGCATGTCCGCCACCAGTCCGTCACCACCATGGCGAAGGTGGAGGACTGGGAGAAAGCCCGCCTGCAGCACTATGTGGACACGCTGCCCTGCCTCATCTATCTCGCCTCCGAGGACCCCGACGGGCTGAAGGGCATCAACCAGAAGAAGATGGCCAAGGCCAGCCAGAAGCGCTATCCCATCGTCAAGCCCTACTGGGATACGATGGAAAACAAGTACCAGTGGTGCATCGCCGCCGTGCCCGGCGCGGCCTGGGCGAAAAAGCTTTTCCCGGAGCTGCCCAAGGGCAGAGCCATCGAGAAGCTCTGGGAGGCGATCCTCTTCACCTCCCGCGTGACCGAGGACCCCGTGGCAGCCTGGGAGGCGCACGATAAGGATCTGCACGACCGCTGCGCCTATCTCAATGGTCTGGGTATCACCGAGCTGCGCTATAAGGGAGACAACGGCACCGATCTGACCGTCGGCATGATCCCGGAGGCGGAGTTCAAGGGCGGCGGTGACCGCACCAAGGATCGCGGCGTCTTCTTTAACCCCAATATCCCCACCGAGGAGTGCTTCATCTCCCCGATGCGCGGCAAGGCCGAGGGCATCGTCTACGCCACCATGCCCCTGTCCTATCAGGGACAGCTGATCGAAAACTTCTCCGTCCGCTTTGAAAAGGGCAAGGCCGTCGAGGTCAAGGCCGAGAAGAACCAGGCGCTGCTCGAGCAGATGATCTCGATGGACGAGGGAGCCGCCTATCTCGGAGAGTGCGCGCTGGTTCCGGTCAATTCCCCGATCGCAGAGTCCGGCATTTTGTTCTATGAGACGCTCTTCGACGAAAACGCCGCCTGCCATCTGGCGCTGGGCGCCGGTTTTGCCGACACGATCAAGGGCTTTGAGAATATGACGCTGGACGAGTGCCGCGCGCTCGGTATCAACGAGTCGATGGAGCATGTCGATTTTATGATCGGCTACGAAGGTCTCGACATCGATGCCGTTACCCGCGAGGGCAAGACCGTTCCCATCTTCCGCCGCGGCAAGTGGGCGTTTTGATTGGACAATTGTTTCGCAAAATACTTTTGCAAATTGATATAGCCTTTACCGGGCTTCTTCAAAGGCAAGGAGAGATCAATGGATAAGAAAACCACAATGGAAAACTATGTCCGAACCGCCTTTGAAAAAGGCGCATTCAACGGCGTCTGGCTGTTTGCGGAAAACGGTGAGATTGTCTCCAAAGGCGCGATCGGCTGGCGGGACGCGGAGGATAGACTTCCGCTGCGGGAGGATTCGATCTTCGATGTTGCATCAATCAGCAAGCAGTTCACCGCGGCGGCGCTTATGCTGCTGCGCCGCGAAGGTCTGCTGGAGCTCGACGATGAGATTACGAGGTTTTACCCGGAAATCCCGTACAAGGGCGTTACGATACGGCAGTTGCTGCTGCACACGAGCGGTCTGCCCGATTATATGAATTGGGTGGAGAAAGTCGCAAAGGAAGAAAAGCGAATTCCGGGCAACGAGATCATTCTCCGCTTTCTTTGTGAAAGCGGAGAAAAGGCGCTGTTTATGCCGGGCGAACGGTGGGCGTACTGCAATACCGGCTATTGTCTGCTGGCGTTGATTGTAGAAAAGCTCTCCGGCCTTCCTTTCGACGATTTTATGCAAAACAGCGTTTTTGCGGCCGCAGGCATGCACAACACCCGGATCCTCCACCGCAGGAAAGACCGGCTTACGGTTGACAATCTGGCCTACGGGCTGGTGGTGGAGGGCGGCAGATACCTGCTTCCCGAGGATTCGATTGAGCGTACCAATGCCGTTGAGCTTGATGGCGGCTCCGGCGACGGGAATGTTCATACCAATATCTTTGATCTGCTGACCTGGGACTGTGTGCTGCGGGAAGAAACGCTGCTCACGAAAGAGGAGCAGATGCTGATGTATACGCCCGGAAGGCTCAATAACGGCGAGATCGCCGGCACGGAAAAGGAGAAGGACGGCTACGGCCTCGGCTGGGGCATTCTGAAAGATCCTGAACTCGGACTCGTCGTCGATCACATTGCCGGATGGGCCGGATACATCGCCTGGTACGAGCGCTTTGTGGATGTGAACAAGGTTCTGATTTATCTTTGTAGCCGTGAGCCGGCAGACACCAGAGCCTACGCTGCGTTTCGAATCGGTATGGAGGCTATCGTCAGGGACGAAGAGCCCAGACCCGTTTTGGGTTTGGAGGAGCTTACCGTCCAAGACTCCAATCATTCGAACTGGGAAGAGCTCTGCGGAAGCTACGAATGGAAGGACGAGCAGATCGAGCTTTACCTGCAGGACGGAGAGCTGTATCTGCGATTTCGCGGCGCCTGGGGGATCGGCGCCTCGTCTAGGCTGTATCCTCTCGGAGAAAAACGCTTCGGCGTGAAGGAATACTCCGGCGATTTCGTTTTTGGCGAAAACTGTCTGTGCTTTTTGGGCGTGACGGGGAAAAAACTTTAAAATCGCATCGTTTTAGCCCGGCGATAAGACAAAAAACTTGCCGCAGAGCAAGAAAAAAGTTCCGTTCCTGTGCGGGGGCGGAGAAAACGGCATCTGTCGTTTCGTCATGCACAGGGATATTTTCTGTTGTCCACACGAAAACACAGCGGACTGTGCCTTGCCGCACAGCCCGCTGTGTTTGTTGTTTCAGGTTATGATACGATCCGCCAAAAAAACGCTTCATTTTTTACCGGTGAATCGTATTACATGATGGGAATTTTGATCTTCAGATCGCTCAGGGGCCAGGAGGAACAGGCGTGGAACCAGCCCATCTCCTTGTCCATGCGCCGCCGCCCGTCGCCGACCGGGGAGACAAAGATCTCGCCGGAGAGCAGGTGACTGCGGCAGAAGCCGCACTCGCCGTTGCGGCAGTGGGTGTTGATCTTGATGCCGGAACGCTCGAGCGCAACGGCCACGCTCTCGCTGGCCTTGGCCTCGATGACGTCGAGCTCCTGTTTCAATACGATATCGTCAGATTTCACCGAGCCGTAAAGGATCGTGAGCTTGACGCCCTGCATCTTGCCGAAGGCGATCTCCTTGGCCATGCTGTGGAAGGGCGTGATGCCGCTGCCGCCGGCGAGCGCGACGAGGTTTTTGCTGTCGCGCAGCGGCTCCCAGTAGAAGGTGCCAAAGGGGAGATTGGCCTCCAGCTCGTCGCCCTCGTGCAGGTTTTCCAAAAAGTAATCCGGCACGAGATAGGGGACGTTGCGGCGGATGGTCACCTCGAAGAAGGGATTTTCCCCGCGCGCCTCGTAGGGGGCGGAGGAGAGCGTGTAGGGGCGCGAGAGCTGGCTGTCGCCGATCTGCAGGCGGAAATTCACATACTGTCCGGACTGGAACACGGGGATGTGTCCGTCCGTGGAGGTGAAGCGGTAGACCCTGGCGCTCGGCGAAGCTTCGCGGATGGAGAGAAGCTTGACGCGCATCGCTGCCGGGTGCAGGAACGAATCCGCTGCAGCAGTGTCTCGAAGCCGTCCCGGTTGTTGGCAATGGTGAATACATCGGCCAGAACCTCACCTTCCGAGCTAAGTATGAAGCAATCATGCTTGTCTTTCGCCACATCAATTCCAACGCAAACCATGATGATACCTCCAGGGTAAAGATTTATGATGCTGCATCCACAGAACACTTTGCCTTGTAACCTTGTTCTACATAAACCGTCTGGCGGTATCTAACTGATTAACAATTCTGCAAAGGGCTGTGGTCGGAGCCTTTTTAAAACCGTCAAACGGTAGGAGAAATGTGCCAATCCACAGCATCCCTTGCAGTGTAGCACATGACCTTGCAGAGGGTCACTAAAAACTACTACTCTATAATACAAGGATAATAGCAAAAGCAATAGTGAGCCAGAAAGCAAATTCCCATAAATAAAATGTTGGAATATGACTTAGTGGATGTCTTTTATAAATCGGCTTTGTTCTTAATTGAACTAATAGGCCAACTGTTTTCCCATCCGAAAAAATAGTTCGTTTAAAAGTATACCAAAAGACCGGGTGGCGCGAACCATTAGAGAATGACCGATTACATTTATTCCGCGTGAGAGAAGTAAATGATGGCTCAATCTATAAACGCAAAGATATTTTTCACGTGCCAATCAGCGCACGGTCAAAAATATCAACCTGTAGATATAATATAGCGGGATATCCATCTCTTTATCTTTCTACTTCGATCAAGCTGGCTTTGGAAGAAACAAACTGCAACCGAAAAAAGCTATCGTTTCCCGCTATAAACTTATTCGCGCACAAAGAACTGTTAACATACAGGTGCTTGAATTAGGCATTAAGCCGCAGGATTTTATTCAGCGCAATAATGAAGCGCACGCTATCCCTGAACGTATAAAAACAGCTCACTTGACTTATATTCGCGGGATGTGAGAAGCGCTTATCTTAAGTGGTATCCTCTAATTGCGGCCTGTTCTATTCTTAGAGACTCCTTTATGCTTACTGAGCCAGTCTATATACGGGATTACTTAGATGTTGAGAAATGTGAGCAAGATTTATCAAAAGACACTGATTTAAAACAGATATAATTAATGGGCAGCCTCTGCTAAGGTTTGCGTACTTGAAAACAGTTAAAACTCAAGCTATAATCATATTAAGCTTATTGAGGGCGTTGTCTTAAGTAATGGTACTGTCAAAAGAGAAAGAGGCATGATGCCATGACACCAGAACACGAAACACTAATAGAGCACTTATTCAAAGAGTATCATAGATTCCTTTGCATTAGCGCTTATGAGGTGCTTCAGGATTGGATGCTTGCCGAGGATGCTGTCCAGCGCACTTTCGAAATCGCCTGCCAGAAGGAAGAGATCTTGGATACTCTTGAGAGGCCAAGACTATGGCTTACGCAGATTCTCAGAAATGTAGTAAAAAATATGTGGCGTGCACAAAAAACACAGAATAAGTATTTTGAGGAATTGTCGCCCGAGAGAGAAGATTCACTGCCCGATTATAGAAATGTTGAAGACGATATCAATTATTTAAAGCCGAGACATATCAGCCAAGAAGACTTTAATATTTTCAAAAGTGTTGTCATTTATGGCTTTACTTGTGCCCAAGTTGCTGAATATTTTGGGCTCAGTGAAGCTGCGTGCTATAAGCGGGTGCAGAGAACTAAAAAGAAAATGCAAAAGTTTTTTGAAAGGGAAAAATAATTGTCCAGTTTCCTGTCTTAAAAAAACACCTGAATTATGAAGGAGGGACAATTGAATGCGAAACACATACGGGAGCGGAAATCGAGATTTTTTCAAGTACAATCACATGCCGACCGAAGTGCTTGAAAATATAATCCGCGCCGATTTTTATCTTTCAGAGGAAGCAGCAGATCCGGAACTGATTGATTATATTTTGGAGATACTTGAAGGCCGGAAGACCTCAGAAGCCGAAAGGAATTTGCCAGACATCGAAGAATCTTGGGAACGGTTCAAAAAAGACCGGCTTGTCATGGAACCGGAAGACGCCCCCGCCCCAACAAAAGATGACATTATCGACTTTGCCAATATCTCGCCAAAGAAGCATTTGAATGTTATTCGTCGCATTGCAAGCATTGCCGCCGTATTTATCTGCGTTCTTTTTATTGGAACAGTGGCCGCATACGCTGTAGGGATAGATTTATGGGGCTCAATTGCACAGTGGACAGAGGAACGGTTTTCCTTCCGGTCCGGAGGTCCAGTACAGACGGCTAATTACGAAGATATTCCACCGCAACTGATTGAGCTTTCAGAGATGTTGCAGGAACAAGGCGTTGCTGTTGGAATATTACCCCACTATTTGCCAGATGGGTATAAATGGGATGGCAATACGTTTTTTGACAATTCGGACACCCTCGGCGTTATTTCCATGGATGTAGGACTCACAAATGGAAGCAACTATATTGTGATTGCTTATGATATTCATACCGATGGTAGGTATCTGGCTGAATACGAGAAAGATGATGTGGAGCTGGAGATTTACGAATGCAAGAACGTTCCATACTACATTTTTACAAATACCGGCGATTCCATAATTGTATGGGTGAATGGAAATGTAGAATGCTCAATATCCGGGCTGCCAAATGAAGAGATCTATAAGGTAATTGAGTCAATTGGATAGGAGTTTTGAGAATGAAGAAAACCATTTCGGCAATCTTGGCGTTTTTATTTGTTTTTATGTTTTCAATAAACACTGTGGCCTTTGCTGCGACGATGGCGGATCCGTATATTAGTTCTATGTCGGGGACTATTACCAGCGAGGGAAATGGTAAAATTAAGATTACATTTTCTGTTAGAGCAAAAAATACCATGTCTACGCTTGGAGTAGATTCCATTGAGATTTATAAATCGGACGGCAGCTATGTTACTACGTTATATTCCTCCAGCTATCCCAATATGTTGACTACAAATGCTCGATCCTACAGCAGTAATGTCAGCTACAATGGGATTTCTGGACAAAACTATTACGCAATAATCACTTTTTATGCCAGCACAGGCGGTGGCAGTAGTTCACCCACATACACTACTTCTGTCTGTACGGCATAACCGGGCGAGATTCAAAACAAATAGCAAGCAAACGGCAAGAGCTCTGAACACAAAAAACAGTTCAGAGCTTTTTTGTTGACATTTTGTTGTCCAGTTTTACTGGCGAAGAAAACACATATTAATCGAAAGCATATCGCGAATGCTATTTAAGAATTGACTCTTATGCTGCCATAATGCATTATTACAATTGCAGCCTGCTTTGTCCCTTCGTCTGCTTTCGCAGACAATGCCTACGCCCCGTCAATCGCGTGGGCTAATAGTTCAGAATACATTGTTATCAATATCGGCGAAATGCCCTATCGCGTAAACAGTAGCCTATACGTTTCCTATAATCCGTCGGTGTATTTGTGGGAAGCCGAAGTAATTCAGCGTGCATTAACTGCTATTAATGGGCAGAATTCGGGTTCAGTTAGTTGTGATCCACAAGGAATTGACGGATATTTCGGCACAAATACATATAATGCACTATACAGTTTTCAAAGTTTTGCAAACAGCTATTATTCTATTTATTTCCCGTCTGAATACATTTACAGTGCGCCAGATGGGATTTGCGGCCCTGTTACGTGGTCCAGATTGCAAAGAATATGCTGTTGAGTTAGTTTTCTGAATCCTTCGGAGGTGTCCAATGAAAAAGATGCTAATTATTATTCTGATTGGGATAATACTCATTTGCTGCGCATGTAGTGGACAACAGAAACCGGAAATACCGCAGTTTAATCAACCAGATGAAATCGTATATGGAACAGATTTACAGGGCAACGGAGGCGGCCGCGCCTTTGAGAAGAGGTTGCTTACGTTACCGGACATCGGTGTTTATATTACAAAATCCGTAAAGTTGACAGACGGCAATATCTTTTTATATGGTACGGATACCGAGAATAATTACTTCTATATTTTGGACACCTCCACTTTCGAGATTAGAAGCTGTGAATTGTTATTACCCGCAAGTATTATAGATATTAGCAAGACACCAGCTGGTGGTATTGCTATTCTGTCAATCAATGGCGAAGGCAAATATGTAATAAATATAATTGAACTCGCAAATAATGCGATTAATACTTTGCAATTACATGACATACTTCACGAAGAAAACAATGCGCTATGGGGCCTCTATGCACAAAAAGACGGCTTCCTTTTGATTGCAAACCAGGAAGTATTAGCTGTAAATATGTTTGGAGAAATAATTAATACGTACGGCCCATATAGCGGTAGCATTCAGCTATGTCAAAATGAAAGCGACGAAATATATATCGTTTCGTTCTCCCAGCAAGAGGCAGGTGTAAAAATACAAACAGTAGATGAGAAATTCAATCTTTCGAATACCTATTTTTTAAATAATAGCTTTGATGTCTTCTACGATGCTTTCGGATCGGGGCTATTTGGGTATTCTTCCAATACCATCTATTATGTTGATATTATATCTGGCACCAGACAAGGATATGTCAACACATTTGCAAGCGGAGGTGGAGCAAACAACTTTATATACCTAGATAACAACACATTTTTTGCGTTATATGGAGGTACGCCCTCTATTTGGAATCCGTCTGATATAACAGATCTGCGCATTATGAAGCTGGCAACATATTGTGCGGATAGCTCTCTAACCATGGCGGTAGCCGCGTTTAACAATTCCAATTCGGAGTACAAAATTGATATAATAGACTATTCCTCCTTTGATGAAGCCGATGGTATAAATAAAGGATTAACCCAGTTAAACATAGATATTGTGTCGGGAAATTCGCCCGATATATTTGATTTGCAGTTTCTTCCGGCGAGAGCCTATGCGGATCGGGGACTTCTCCAAAACTTAAATCCCTATTTTGAAGAAGATATGGATGTATCTGTCGGCGATTTAATTCCAAGTGTTATTAGGTCATTGGAATATCAAGGAGAATTATACGACTGTGTTCCTGCGTTTAGGTTAATGCTAATGTATGGGGATAACAAGATCATTGGACTATCAGAACGCTGGAATATCAGTGACTTTCTTGATTTGACAAAACAATATTCCATATCAGAATTACTTGGTAGTGAAATAACCAGGGATGAGTTTTTACAATATATTTTAATCTTTAATACCACAAGCTACGCGGATATAGCTAGGGGCACATGCAATTTTCAAGATGGAAACTTTGGAAAATTGCTGGAACTTTCCACTAAACTCCCGGCAGAAATTATTCCGACAGATTCGCAGCGCTGGGGAAAAGCATATATCGGGGAGCAAGTCCTTTTGCTTGATAGTTTCGGAGAGTATTTAATTGATGACCTTTTAATAGATAACGCAATCTTTCATGGAAACACAAATTATATTGGCTTCCCTTCAGATTGTGGTACAGGGATCGCTATGGCTCCGATTATGCGGCTGGGAATGTCTTCGAGTAGCAAAAATCAAGATGGAGTTTGGGCGTTTTTTAAGTTTTTGTTGAGTGAACAATATCAGACAGACATGATGACGAGAGACGGTCAAATACTTTCGGGAAGATGGGTAATGCCCGGAATTCCAACGGTAAGCAGCGCTCTAGAAAAGCGGCTTGATTTTTGGATCGCACAGAGAGCAGCAGAACCAGCCAAACTATCTTCCTATGCAAACGGTGCAAATATTATTATAGAGGGAACAACTGCTGACGAGAGCACAAAGCAGTTGGCCCGTTCGCTAATTGATAGAATCGGATGTGTTGCGGAATTGGATGATAGATTATTTGAAATAGTAAGAACTGCGTCATCTTCATACTTTGCGGGAGAAAAGTCTTTAGAGGAAACAGTAGCGCTCATTCAAAGTCGCGCCAGTATCTACATTGCAGAACATTATAGTTAAGTGGTGATTATTCGGAAAACCACAACACATATTGGTAATGCAAAACAGCCTGCGCTTTGACATACATGTTCAAAGCACAGGCTCTGTTTTTATATGATTTGTATAACATCATGAGAAAAACATGTTATTCTTCTCTTACATTTTTATGTGGGAGGAAGGACATGGACTACCAGCAGAAATTAAAAAACTATATACGGTACTGCGAACAGCAGAAACGCCTGATTGAGAATATGGTAAAGTCATATCGAATAGCCATTACACAACTTCTCGTCTTTATAGACAATAATCACCACTATCTGGAATCCGTTTCCTGTAGATTTCACTCAGCTCTGCAGAGACCAGTTCTTGAAAAGCATGCTTCCAAGCAAGATATGAAGCAACATCTTTTCCTTTTGTGGTAGTTAAAGAATCATGGTCGGATACGAAAGAATCAAGTATTTCGGCGGCTTTGTCCTGTAATCGGTTCAGCGTCTGGATAAGGGCGCCCTTGTTCGCAGAACTAGCCGGGAAATCCAGGCGGAATACAGCCGCGAGCTGCGTTTTCGCGACGAGCTGATGCTCTGTCAGGAGGGAGCGGACGGCCTCTGGCGGCTGGAGGGGCGGGTGGATGAAAAAACCTGCTTCCGCTTGCAGCTGCGCTATGAATAAAACAGTTATTCCTCCGCTTGCTGGGCAATGCTTTTCGCCGAGCCAAAAGTTGCACAAAAAATACGCGGCAATTCTGCGCATGCTGACGGAAGAAGAGAAAAGGGCGCGATAACAAGAAGTCTTTCTTGCTATTGCGCTCATTTTGCGTTAAAATACAAATGTTATTCTGGCGGCATACCGGTCGCCGGGATTTGCAGTTGTGAAATAGAGGGGGTGTGCCCATGTCGTTTGAAGCGATCAAACGCGTAGCGGAAGCGGAAAATGAGGCGAAGGCCGCCGTGGCTGCTGCGGAGCAGACGGCCAGACAAATGCTCAGCGACGCGACGGCGGCCGGAAAGGCCGCGGTACTGGCTGCCGGAGACAAGGCCGACAGTACGCTGGCGGAGTTGCGTGTCAAGGCCGACGAGGCGGCGATGGACAAGGCGGCAGAGCTCAGCCGGGATATGGAAAACAAAAAGGCTGCAATGCGCGCCCGGGCCGAGGCAAGGCTCGAGCAGGCGGCGGCGCTGGTGGTGGAAAGGATCGTGAAGAGCTGAGATGGCCATTGTACCAATGAAAAAGCTGCGGCTGATGGCTGTCCGCTCCGTGAAGGACGAGCTGCTGCAAGAGCTATTGCGCCATGGCTGTGTCGAGGTGTCCGAGCCGACCGAGCTGCAGGACGAGAAGATGCAGGCTTTGCTGCGCCGCGAGGACAGTGAGCTTTTGAATCTGCGCAGCCAGCGGCAGAGTTTGCAGCAGGCGTTGACGATCCTGGACCGCTATGCGCCGGGAAAGACCAAGCTGTTTGCTCCCAAGCCGCAGGTGGCGGGAGAGACGCTTTTGGACGAGGCGCTTTTGGACGAGGCTTTGCAGATCGCCGAACAGCTGCGACAAAACGGCGAGAGGATCCGGCGCATCGGCGCCGAGGAGAGCAGGCTTCGCAGCACGGCCGAATCGCTGCAGCCCTGGCTCGATCTGGACCAGCCGCTGGATGCGCTGGAGACGCGCAGCAGCGTCGTCACACTCGGGGCGATCCCCGTGCGCACGCCGTTTGCGCGCGCCGAGGAGCTGTTGACAGACAGCGTCCGGGAGGCTGAGCTTTTCCCGGTTTCCGAGGACAAGAGCCAGCGGTATTTGCTGCTTCTCAGCAGCAAAACGCAGCAGAACGCCGCGCTGGACGCGCTGCGCCCGCTGGGATTTTCTCCCATCAGCTTTGCCGGTATGGAGGGCACGGCGAAGGAAAACCTGGCGCGTGCGGAGGAAGAGCTGAGAACGCTTGCGCAGGAGAAGGCCGCCCTGGAGCTGGCGATCGCTGCGCAGGCGCCGCAGCGCGAGACGCTGCAGCTGGCCTCCGACGCGGCGGACACGAAGATCGGCCTTGCCGAGACGGAGGAGCGGCTTTGCGGCACCGACGGCGTCGTGCTGCTGCAGGGCTGGATGCCTGCCGAGCGTGAAGCGGCGCTTAGTGAGGTCTTCGAGCGTCTTGGCTGTGCCTACGAGCTGGAGGATCCGGCGGAGGAGGAATACCCCGCCGTTCCGGTGCAGCTCAAAAACAACCGCTTTTCCAATGCTTTGAATATGGTCACCAACATGTACAGCCTGCCGGTCTACGGCTCGCTGGACCCCAACCCCTTGATGGCACCGTTTTTCATTCTGTTTTTCGGATTGATGATGGCGGATATGGGATATGGACTCATTATGATTGCCGCGGCGCTGGTTGCGCTGCGGAAGCTCAAGCCGGAGGGCGGTTTGCTGGCGTTTTGTCAGCTCCTGCTGTATGGCGGGATTGCCACCTTTGCGATGGGCGTACTGACGGGCGGCTTTTTCAGCGATATCCCGTATCGGCTGGTGCACTTGTTTAACCCGGACAGCGATTGGCCGGGGCTCTGGTATCTGTTCAACCCGGAAAAACAGAGCAATCTCGTGCTCTACGGCTCCATGGTGCTGGGACTTTTACATCTGAACGCCGGCATGGCGGTCTCGTTTTATAAGAAAAAACGCGACGGCAAGCTGATGGACGCGCTGTTCGAGGAGGGCTCGCTCTGGGTGGTGCTGCTCGGCGCGCTGCTGCTGGCGGCGGATAAGCTGCTGCTGCACACGGAGATCCTCGGCTACGTCGGGATGGCCGTGCTCGCCGCAGGCCTCGCGCTGCTGCTCTTTGGGGCGGGACGTCACGCCAAGGGCTTTGGAAAGCTGACGGCGGCTTTTGGCTGTATCTATAACACGGCCACGGGCTGGTTCGGAGATATCCTGAGCTATTCGCGTATCATGGCTTTGATGCTGGCCGGCGGCGTCGTCGGCAAGGTGTTCAACACCGTTGCCGTGATGCCCGCGCAGAGCGCCGGCATTACCTGGTGGACGATGCTCTTGTTTGTAGTCATTTTCCTGCTGGGGCATACGATGAACTTCGGCTTGAACCTGCTGGGCTGTTACGTCCACGACTTGCGTCTGCAGTGTCTGGAGTTCTTTGGCAAGTTCTACGAGGACGGCGGCAAGCCCTTCCGTCCGCTCCGGTTCAACGGAAAATACGTCAAAGCAAAATAATCGGAACAGAAAAGAAAAACAAAAAACATTAGGAGGAAACAAATCATGACTTTCTTTGAAGCTTTCGGCGGCAAGGCCCTCGCGCTGTTCGGCGCGGCAATGGCGGCGATGATCGCCTGCATCGGTTCGGCCAAGGGTACGAGCCTCGCCGGTGAGGCCGGCGCCGGCCTCATTTCCGAGGACCCCAGCAAGTCCGGTAAGGCGCTCATTCTGCAGGCACTGCCCGGCACCCAGGGCCTCTACGGCTTCGTTATCTTCTTCCTTGCGCTCAACACGATCAACGGCGCGTCCGGCGCGATCAGCGTCAATCAGGGTCTGCAGATGATCGCGGCCTGCCTGCCGGTCGGCATCGGCGGTCTGCTGTCCGCCGTTGCGCAGGGCAAGGTTGCGGCGGCCTCGGTCAACATCCTGGCCAAGAAGCCCGACGACTGGTCCAAGGGCATGATCATGTGCATCGTCGTTGAGTTCTACGCCATCCTCTGTATGCTGGCGTCCTTCCTGATGCTGAGTGCCGTCCAGCTCTAAGCGGTTTTACTCGGATTGGAGTAGCTATGAAAGGCACTGAAAACATCATCGCGCATATCCGGAACGAGGCCGAGGCCCGCTCCGCCGCGATCCTGGCTCAGGCTGAGCAGCAGTGCGCCGCCATCCGCGCCGAGTTTGAGGACAAGGCCAGAGAGCGTTACCGGGAGTTGATCCGCGGCGGCGAAAAGAGCTGCGAAGACCGCGTAGACAGCATGGACCGTATCGCCCGCATGGAGGCGAAAAAGGGACTGCTCGCGCTCAAGCAGGAGATGGTCTCGCGCAGCTTTTCCCTTGCCTGTGAAAAGCTGGTCTCGCTGCCGGAGCCGGACTATCTGGCGCTTCTGGCACGGCTGGCTGCCGAGGCCTCGGTCAGCGGCGACGAGGAGATCGTCCTCAACGCGCGCGACCGCAAGGCGCTGGGCGAGAAAGCCGTTAAGGCCGCCAACGAGCTGTTGAAGGCCGAGGGCCGTCCGGCTGCTCTGACGCTGAGCAAGGCGGAGGGCGATTTTGCCGGCGGACTGCTGCTGCGGCGCGGCGGCATTGAAACCAACTGCACGGCGGAGCTGCTGGTTGAGCTGCAGCGCGGAGACATGTCCGCAGAGCTGGCCGGCGTGCTCTTTGACTGATCCCGACGACGAGGAGGGATTTGATTGTCAACGAAGAGAGAAGCATATCTCTATCTGTCTGCGATGCTGCGCGCCCGCGAGAGCGCGATGCTCAGCCGCGAGAAGGCGGAGCGCCTGCTGGACACGCCCGGCTTTTCCGACAGCGCCAAGCTGTTGGTCGACTGCGGCTATGAGGATCTGTCCGGGGCGGACGCCGCCGGGATCGACGCCGCGCTGTCCAGGCGCCGCGAGGAGGTCTTTCACGAGATCTCCCGGCAGAGCGAAGCCAAGCCGATCGTCGATCTGTTTCGTATCAAGTACGATTATCACAACGCCAAGGCGGTGTTGAAGGCGGAGGCGATGGCGCTGGATCCGACGCCGATGCTCAGTGAGTCCGGGCGCGTGGATCCCGAGACGCTGCTGAACGCCTACCGCGAGGAGCGCTGGCGGGATCTGCCGGAGCGTCTGGCAAAGGGGCTGCGCGAGGGCAAGGAGATCCTGGCGCGCAGTGAAAACCCGCAGCTTTCGGACTTCACGCTCGACCGTGCATGCTTTGAGGAACTCGTGCGCCTGAGCGAGGAGACGGGAAACGCCTTTTTGCGCGGCTACGTGGCGATCCAGGCTGACAGCACCAATCTCAAGAGCGCGGTGCGCACGCTGCGCATGGGCAAGAGCGCGGACTTTCTGCGTCTGGCGCTGGTGCCGGGCGGGCGCGTGGACGCCGAGCGTTTCGCTGCGGCGGGCGCCGAGGGGCTTGGCGCCCTGTTTGCCGGCTCCCGTCTGGCGGATGCGGCGGCGCGTGGCGTCGAGGCCGCGCAGGGCGGAGCGCTGACCGGCTTTGAGCGCGCCTGCGACAACGCCGTGACGGACTATCTGCGTGGCGCCAAGCTCAAGGCCTACGGCGCGGAGCCGGTTGTCGCGTATCTGGCGGCGCTGGAGAACGAGATCACTGCCGTGCGCATGATCCTGACGGGGAAGCTGGCGGGCATTGCCCCGCAGACCATCCGGGAAAGGCTGCGTGATTTGTATGCTTAAAATCGCTGTCATCGGAAGCCGCGAGACGGTCGTAGGCTTTAAGGCGCTGGGACTGGAGGCCTATCCTGCAGCGGATGCCGCGGAGGCCGGGCAGATCCTGCGCCGCCTGACCCGCGAGAGCGAGGACTACGCCATTATCTATATTGAGGAGACCCTGGCAGGGCAGCTGCAAAGCGAGATCGACCGTTTTAAGGACAGCCCCAAGCCGGCCATCATTCTCATTCCCGGTCGGGAGGGCAGCATCGGTCTCGGACAGTCTGCGCTGAAGGCGGCGGTGGAGCGCGCGGTGGGCACGAATATCCTGGGCGAGTAAACATTCGAAATTCGGAGTGCGGAGTTTGAAGTTTATGATGTCGCGCAAAGCGCGACGCATGTGAAAATCGTCCGCGAAGCGGAACACATTTCGTTCCGAATGAGAGGAAAGGATTGATGAAATGAGCGGAACAATTACCAAGGTATCCGGGCCGCTGGTTTTGGCTGAGGGTCTGGCGGACGCGAACGTCTCGGACGTCGTGCGTGTGGGCTCTCAGCGTCTGATCGGCGAAATTTTGAATATGACGGGCGATCGAGCCTCCATCCAGGTCTACGAGGAGACCTCCGGCCTCGGGCCGGGCGCGGAGGTCGAGACCACCGGCATGCCCATGTCCGTGGAGCTTGGCCCCGGCATGCTGGATAACATCTACGACGGCATCCAGCGTCCGCTGCCCGAGATGCGCGCCGCCTCCGGCGACTGCATCGCCCGCGGCATCGACGTGCCCGCGCTTAACCGCGAAAAGAAGTGGGACTTCGTCCCGGTCGCCAAGCCCGGCGACAAGCTGCGCGCCGGCGACGTGCTCGGCACCGTGCAGGAGACGAGCGCGATCCTCCACAAGATCATGGTTCCGAACGGACTGTCGGGCGAGCTTGTGCGCATCGAGAGCGGCGAGCACGTCGTTACCGATGAGATTGCCGTGCTGCGCGACGAGAAGGGCAAGGAGCACGCGCTGACGATGATTCAGCGCTGGCCCGTGCGTATCGCGCGCCCCTATGAGAAAAAGTACGTGCCTGCCCGCCCGATGAACAGCGGACAGCGCATCATCGACACCATGTTCCCCATCGCCAAGGGCGGCACCGCCGCCGTGCCCGGCCCCTTCGGCTCGGGCAAGACCGTCGTGCAGCACCAGCTGGCGAAGTGGTCGGACGTGGATATCGTGGTCTATATCGGCTGCGGCGAGCGCGGCAACGAGATGACCGACGTTTTGATGGAATTCCCCGAGCTGAAAGACCCGCGCAACGGCGAGCCGCTGATGAAGCGCACGGTGCTGATTGCCAACACCTCCGACATGCCCGTGGCGGCGCACGAGGCATCCATCTACACCGGCATCACCATCGCCGAGTACTTCCGCGACATGGGCTACGACGTGGCCGTGCTGGCCGACTCCACCTCGCGCTGGGCCGAGGCCCTGCGCGAGATGTCTGGCCGTCTGGAGGAGATGCCCGGCGAGGAGGGTTATCCCGCCTATCTGGCTTCCCGTCTGGCGCAGTTTTACGAACGCGCGGGCGTGATCGAGTGCCTGGGGCAGGATGAGCGCCGCGGCTCTGTGACCGCGATCGGCGCCGTGTCGCCCCCCGGCGGCGATATCTCCGAGCCGGTCGCCCAGGCGACGATGCGCATCGTCAAGGTCTTCTGGGGGCTGGACTCCGCCCTGGCTTACGCCCGCCACTTCCCGGCCATCAACTGGCTGAGCTCCTACTCGCTGTATCTGGACACTTTGGCGCCCTGGTACACCGAGCAGTTCGGCGAGAGCTACATGAAAAACCGTACGCAGGCCATGCACATCCTGCAGGAGGAGAGCGAACTGCAGGAGATCGTCCGTCTGGTCGGACAGGACGCGCTCAGCCCGGCTGACCGCCTGACCATGGAGACGGCGAAGATGATCCGCGAGGACTTTTTGCAGCAAAACGCTTTCGTGGACGAGGACGCTTACTCCGCCTACGCCAAGCAGTACAGGCTTCTGGATCTGGTGCTGCGCTACGACGCGGCCTGCCGTGAGGCGCTGGACAAGGGCGTGGACATGAACGCGCTGTTCGTCATCCCCGCGCGCGAGGCGATCGGCCGCGCGAAGATGGCCGACGCCAAAACCTTTGCCGCCGATTACGACGCCATTGAGGCGCAGATGAAGAAGGAAATCGCCGAAGTCATTGCCGGAGGTGAGGACGCATGATCAAGGAATATAAGACAATTAAAGAGATCGCGAGCCCCCTGATGGTGGTCGAGCACGTCGAAGGAGTCACCTACGACGAGCTGGGCGAGCTGGAGCTGCCGAACGGCGAACTGCGGCGCTGCAAGGTGCTGGAGGTCGAGGGCGACCGCGCCGTCGTACAGCTGTTCGAGTCCGCGCAGGGCATCAACCTCGCACAGACCAAGGTGCGCTTTCTGGGACACCCCCAGCAGCTGGCCGTGTCCGAGGATATGCTTGGCCGCGTCTTCAACGGCATGGGCCGGCCCATCGACGGCGGTCCGGAGATCCTGGCCGACGCGCACATGGACATCAACGGTCTGCCGATGAATCCCGCCGCCCGCGCCTATCCCGCCGAGTTCATCCAGACCGGCGTGAGCACGATCGACGGGCTCAATACGCTGGTGCGTGGACAGAAGCTGCCGATCTTCTCCGGCTCCGGTCTGCCGCACGCGGCGCTGGCCGCACAGATCGCCCGTCAGGCGCGCGTGCTGGGCGACAATGAGAACTTCGCCGTCGTCTTTGCCGCCATCGGCATCACCTTTGAGGAGTCCGAGTACTTCATCAACGATTTCCGGCGCACGGGCGCCATCGACCGCACCGTTGTCTTCTCGAACCTCGCCAACGACCCGGCCGTCGAGCGCATTGCGACCCCGCGCATGGCGCTAACCGCCGCCGAGTATCTGGCCTTTGAGAAGGACATGCACGTGCTGGTCATCCTCACGGATATTACGAACTATGCCGAGGCGCTGCGCGAGGTATCCGCCGCCAAGAAAGAGGTTCCCGGCCGCCGCGGCTATCCCGGCTATCTGTATACCGACCTTGCCACGCTCTACGAGCGCGCCGGCCGCCGCCAGGGCAAGAAGGGCTCGATCACGATGATCCCGATTTTGACCATGCCCGCGGACGACAAGACCCACCCGATTCCCGACCTCACGGGCTACATCACCGAGGGGCAGATCATCCTCAGCCGCGAGCTGCACCGCAAGGGGCTCGTTCCGCCGGTGAACGTGCTGCCCTCGCTGAGCCGTCTGAAGGACAAGGGCATCGGCGAAGGCAAGACCCGCGAGGATCACGCCGGAACGATGAACCAGCTTTTCGCCGCCTACTCGCGCGGCAAGGACGCCAAGGAGCTGATGACGATTTTGGGCGAGGCCGCGCTGTCGGAGGACGACAAGCTCTTCGCAAAGTTCGCCGACGAGTTTGAAAAGCGCTACGTCAGCCAGGGTAACAACACGAACCGCAGCATCCAGGAGACCCTGGATCTCGGCTGGCAGCTTTTGAAGATTCTGCCGCGCCGCGAGCTCAAGCGCATCAAGCCCGAGCTCATCGACAAGTACCTCCCGAAGGACTGAACGGGCGGTATGAAGACGAGACAAGGGAGGTGACGCTTTTTGGCAAATACGTCGATAACCCCGACAAGAATGGTGCTCAACCAGCTCAAGGGCCGTTTAAAAACGGCGCGCCGCGGGCATAAGCTGCTCAAGGACAAGCGCGACGAGCTGATGCGCCAGTTCATGGACGTGGTCAAGCGCAACAAGCAGCTGCGCCTTCGCGTGGAGGAGGGGCTGACCGCTGCCTTCGCCTCGCAGCAGGTGGCCGCAGCGATCATGAGCCCTGAGATGCTCGAACAGGCGCTGCTCTATCCCCGGCAGAGCGTGGAGCTGGATATGACGTTTCAAAACATCATGAGCGTCAACGTGCCGCGCTATCGCTTTCAGACAAAAAACAGCGAGCCCGGCGAGGTCTATCCCTACGGCTTTGCGCAGACCTCCGGCGAGCTGGACGACGCGCTGGATCAGCTTTCCCGCGTGTTTCAGGACATGCTGGAGCTGGCCGAGGTGGAGAAGACCATGCAGCTGCTGGCGGAGGAGATCGAAAAGACCCGCCGCCGCGTGAACGCCCTGGAATACGTGATGATCCCCGAGCTGGAGGGCAATATCAAGTACATCACCATGAAGCTGGAGGAAAACGAGAACGCCACCAAGGTGCGTCTGCTGAAGGTCAAGGAGATGGTGCTGCAGGACGCGCACCAGTATAAGCAGTAAATCATCTGAAAAAAGGGCGTGTTGCAAAATGCGCTTTTGGGGCTAAAGTCACAAAAGAATATCTCAATATAGTTACTGGGAACCGCCGATTTTGGCGGTTCCCAGTAACTTTTCTCGCAAATACTTTTTTAAAATTTATATTTTGCAACA
>JAFWVV010000081.1 GCA_017518225.1 Oscillospiraceae bacterium
CAAAAAAGCGGTGGAAAAACCGCCCTATTCCCTCGCTTTTTCAGCTTGTTTTGGACTTCCTCACCGATTTTTTCAACATCTACGCAACAAACCCGCTTTCGGCCTCAGCCTAAAGCGGGTTTGTCTACGGTCTGACGCCGCGGCTCCTGCCGCGGCGTTTTTCTCCGCTCTCCCTTGACCGGATCGGCGCGGTAGTGTATAGTAAAGACACCGACAGGAAAGGAGTACAGGCATGGATCAAAAGCTTAGACAGAATATTGACCGCTTCGTTGCGGAAAACGAGACGCGCATTTTTGAGGACATCGCCCGCTTGATCGCCATCGACAGCGTGGAGGCGGAGGAGAAGCCCGGCATGCCCTTTGGCGAGGGCCCGGCCAAGGCGCTGCAGGAGGCGCTGAAGATTGCGCAGGAGCTTGGGCTGGACGCGGTCAACTGCGAAAATTACATCGGCTATGCCCAGCTCGGCGAGGGCGAGGATTATCTGGCGACCATCACCCATCTCGACGTCGTTCCGGTGGGCGAGGGCTGGAAAGAGGATCCCTTCACCATGCGCGAGCGCGAGGGCTATATCATCGGGCGCGGCGTCATGGACGACAAGGGGCCGAGCGTGCTGTGCCTGTATGCGCTCAAGTATCTGAAGGATCATGATATTCCGCTGCGCTATCCGGTGCGCGCCCTGCTCGGCGCGAACGAGGAGAGCGGCATGCGCGATGTGGAATACTATCTGGAAAACTACAAGGCGCCGCTATTCTGCTTCAGCCCGGACGCGAATTTCCCGCTCTGCAACGGCGAAAAGGGCATCTACCACGGCCGCATGATCGCCAAGGTGCCGATGGAAAACATCGTCGACATCAAGGGCGGCACGGTCGCCAACGCCGTCGCAGACAAGGCGGAGGCCTGGATCCGCGCCGCGCAGGTGCAGCCGGCGGAGCGCGTCACGGTCGAGCGCGTGGAGGACGGTCTCTGGCACCTGACGGCCAGCGGCATCGGCGGCCACGCCTCGCTGCCCGAGGGCACGATCAATGCGATCGGCGTGCTGGTGAACACGATCCTCGAACAGAAGCTCGCCGGAGAGCAGGAGGAGAAATTCCTGCGCGCGCTGGCGAAGCTCCATGAAAACGCAGACGGCAGCGGTCTCGGCGTGCAGGCGGACGACGGCTTGTTTAAACCCCTCACCATCGTCGGCGGCGTGATCGGCGTGGAGAACGGCAGGATGGTGCAGACCCTCGACAGCCGCTATCCCACCAACACCAGCGGCGAGAAGATCGCCTCGATTATTCGCGAAAAGCTGGGCGACGTGGCGGAGCTCACCGTGGATCGCGACGCCGCGCCCTTCTACATCAGCGTCGACAAGCCGGAGGTCAAGGCCTGCATCGACGCCTACAACGCCATCACCGGCGAGAACGCCGAGCCCTATACCATCGGCGGCGGCACCTACGCGCGGGACTTCCCGAACGCCGTCTCCTTCGGGCCGGAGCACCCGGAGCGTCCGGTTCCGGACTTCGCAGGCCCCATCCACGGCGTGGACGAGGCCGCCTGCAAGGACTGGCTGCTGGAGGCGCTGAAGGTTTATATCCTTGCGCTCATCGAGCTGCAGAAGATCGAGTTCTAAAGAAACGCTGAAAATACACCACAGAGGACGGTCTTTCCGGATCGTCCTCTGTTTTTATGCTCTTTGTGAAAATGTCATTTTCTCCCGTTCCTTGACATATACCCTGGTGGGGTATATAATGAGCTTGAAATGGGGGAAAATCATGGGCGACTGTTGTGAAAAGAGAACGAAAAAGCGCAGCGAGGAAGAGCTGCGCGCGCTGACGCACCGTCTCAATCGGCTGGAGGGGCAGATCCGCGGTATCCGCGGCATGCTGGAAAAGGACGCCTACTGTACGGACGTGCTGGCACAGGCGGCTGCGGCCAAGTCCGCGCTGGACGGCTTTTGCCGGGAGCTGCTGGCCTGCCATATGCGCGGCTGCGTCGTGGAGGATATCCGTGCCGGCAAGGACGATACGGTGGACGAGCTTTTGAATACGATCCGAAAGCTGATGCGCTGAGAGAGAGGGAGACGATGGAACAATATCAAGTAACGGGCATGAGCTGCGCGGCCTGCTCGGCCCGTGTGGAAAAGGCGGTCAGCGCCGTGCCGGGCGTAAGCGCCTGCTCGGTGAGCCTGCTGACCAACTCCATGGGCGTCGAGGGCACGGCGGATCCCGCCGCGATCGTCGCCGCCGTCGAGGCGGCGGGCTACGGCGCGGTGAAAAAGGGGAGCGCGGCTGTCTCTGCGCCGCGAGAGGGGGAGGACGCGCTCGAAGACCGCGAAACCCCGCAGATGAAAAAGCGTCTGCTGGCTTCTCTGGGCTTTTTGCTGGTGCTGATGCTTATCTCTATGGGGCACACGATGTGGCACTGGCCGCTGCCGCCGTTTTTGAGCGGCAACCCGGTGTCGCTGGCGCTGACGCAGCTTCTGCTGACGGTGGCGGTGATGGTCATCAACCAGAAGTTTTTCATCAGCGGCTTTCGCGCGCTGGCGCACCGTGCGCCGAATATGGACAGCCTCGTGGCGCTCGGCTCGGCGGCGGCCTTTGTGTATAGCTGCTATGCGCTTTTTGCCATGAGCGCAGCCCAGCTGCACGGTGGGGCGGAGCACGCCGCGCACTGGCTGCATGAGCTGTATTTTGAGTCCGCCGCGATGATCCTCACGCTGATCACTGTGGGAAAGATGCTGGAGGCGCGCTCCAAGGGAAAGACCACAGACGCGCTGCGCGCGCTGATGCACCTGGCGCCGCAGACGGCGACGGTGCTGCGCGGCGGTGTTGAAGTGGAGATCCCGGTGGCCGAACTGCGACAGGGTGAGGTTTTTATCGTCCGCCCGGGCGAGCGCGTGCCGGTGGACGGGCGGATCCTGGAAGGCAGCACGGCGATCGACGAATCCGCGCTGACCGGGGAGAGCATCCCCGTGGACAAAGGCGTGGGCGACGCCGTATCCGCCGCGACGGTAAACCAACAGGGCTTTATCCGCTGCGAGGCCACACGCGTCGGCGAGGATACGACGCTCAGCCAGATCATCCGCATGGTGAGCGACGCGGCGGCGACCAAGGCGCCGATCGCCAAGGCCGCCGACAAGGTCTCCGGCGTGTTCGTGCCCGTCGTGATCGGCATTGCGCTGATCACGATTGCCGTGTGGCTGCTGCTTGGCAGAGAGCTTGGCTTTGCGCTGGCGAGAGGAATTTCCGTGCTGGTGATCAGCTGTCCCTGCGCGCTGGGGCTTGCGACGCCGGTGGCGATCATGGTCGGCAGCGGCCTCGGCGCAAGACAGGGCATTTTGTATAAAACCGCCGCCTCGCTCGAGAGCGCCGGACGCGTCGAAATCGTCGCGCTGGACAAGACCGGCACCGTCACCGCGGGCGAGCCGCGCGTGACCGATATCCTGCCCGCAGAGGGGCAAAGCGAGGAGAGCTTTCTGCGCCTCGCCGCCGCGCTGGAAAACAAGAGCGAGCACCCGCTGGCCCGCGCGGTGCTGGCGCTGGCCGCCGAGCGGCGCATCGAAGCGCCGGAGGCCGCCGATTTTGAGGCGCTGCCGGGCAACGGCCTGCGCGCTATGCTGGGCGGACGAAAGCTCGTGGGCGGAAGCCTCCGTTTTTTGTCCGCAGAGGCGGCAATCCCGGAGCAGGCGAAAAAGACCGCCGAGACGCTGGCGGCACAGGGCAAGACCCCGCTCTGCTTTGCCGAGGACGGTGTTTTTCAAGGCATCATTGCCGTGGCCGATACGATTAAGGCTGAGAGTCCTGAGGCTGTCCGCGCGCTGAAAAATCTGGGATTGAGAGTTGTTATGTTAACCGGAGACAATGAGCGCACCGCCCGGGCGATCGCGGCACAGGCCGGGATCGACGAGGTCGTCGCCGGGGTGCTGCCGGACGGCAAAGAGGCGGTGATCCGGGAGCTTTCCGCACAGGGCAGGGTCGCCATGGTCGGCGACGGCATCAACGACGCCCCGGCGCTGACGCGTGCGGAGCTGGGGCTTGCCATCGGCGCGGGCACGGACATTGCGATCGACGCGGCGGACGTGGTGCTGATGAACAGCCGCTTGAGCGACGTGCCCGCCGCCATCCGGCTCGGGCGCGCGACACTGAAGAATATCCACCAGAACCTGTTTTGGGCCTTCTTTTACAACAGCATCGGCATCCCGATTGCCGCCGGTGTGTTCAGTAAGCTGGGGCTGACGCTCAATCCCATGATCGCAGCGGCGGCGATGAGCCTGTCGAGCTTCTTCGTCGTTACGAACGCGCTGCGGCTGAATTTCCTGAACGTCCACGACGCGTCGCATGACCGTGCGCCGCGGCGGAGAAAACAAACGGTCATTTCAAAAACTATCGAGGAGGAAAAAGCAATGGAAAAGACCATGAAGATCGAGGGCATGATGTGCATGCACTGCGAGGCGCGCGTCAAGAAAACGCTGGAGGCGATCGAGGGCGTTGAGAGTGCCGCGGTGAGCCATCAGAACGGCACGGCGGTGGTGACGCTGACCAAAGAGGTCGCCGACGAGACGCTGAAAAACGCAGTCGAGGCGCAGGACTACAAGGTGCTGGGCATCGAGTAAGAAAAACGCAAACAGCGTCCCGGGCTTGATGATCTGCCCGGGACGCTGTTTGCGTTTATGTGCTTTGTTAATTATGTGGCGGTTTAGCCGATGGGGACAAGCTTGCCCATGACGACATAGCGGGCGTCGTCATAGTCGTAGGTACAGGTGGAAAGCGTGACAATCCGATCCTGGGAGGACAACTCGAGGTTGCACTTGAAATCCGAAAAGCTCTTCATCAAAACACACCACTCCTCAAACTCAATTTCGTTTTCATAGGAGAGGGTGTAAACCCGCGAGTCGGGAAAGGTGACAAAGGCGCTGAACAGATCGAGGCGATAGTTGCCCTGCGGGGTGTTCAGGTACATGACCGGATGCTCGTCGTAGTACTCCTGCTTGCGATAGCCCTCGAGCGAGGCGAACATGGAGCCGTTTTGCATGTGATGGCCGTAAATAATTGTGTGAGGGGAAGTGAAATCCCCGGCAACGCGAAAGTCAATAAACAGCGTTCCGCTTGGGTTGTAGCTGCCGTTCATGAAGCGGTGCAGATAGTAATCGTTGTCTTTGCCCTGGACGACGGGATAGTCGATGACGGTGTTGGGGCTGTAAAGCCAGGCCTTTACGTCAGGGCAATCCGTCAGCAGCGCGGTGAAATCGATGACGCGCGGAGAGATTTCCTGCAGTGTCTCCAAGGGCTCCTTGGCCTCGGTGGTGTTTTTGCCGCCTTGCGGTGTTCCGCCCTGCGGCGCCGCATCCTCGGAAAAGCTGGCGTACTGCTTGGCTACGGAGTCGTTAAACCGCTCTGCCTCGCGGTATTCGTGAAGCGTGCTGGTCAATTGATAAGCGCTGTAGGCGAAAATGCCGAGAAACAGCACAATGGCTACGATAATGATTGCACGGATGACTTTGTTCATGTTGTTCTCCTGCGTGTTCTATTCTGTCTATAGGGCTTATATTATACAACAACCGTGTGAAAAAGAAAAGACAAATTTTGCCACGCATAGAACCTTTATATTTATATAATCTTGACAATATAAGAAAGAACACGGTATTATAAAAGTAATGCACGTTGAAGTATACGCTTTTTCGTGGCCAAAACGGTTTTTGCACCAAAATATGGAAGGGGGCGCGAAATGCCGGGAAAAACAGATGATAATCCCAGAAAGACCATAAAGCCTCGCAGCGACCGTGCGAAATTGTTTTATCGCCTTGGCAGTCTCGTTCTGAAGTTCTGTATTTTTGCTGTCAC
>JAFWVV010000082.1 GCA_017518225.1 Oscillospiraceae bacterium
GCAGCGCGGCCTCGGCCGCCAGCTTTTCGCTCTGGGGCAGGCCCGAGTTCGGATCCTGCAGAAACGTCCGCACGGCCACGCCGACAAAGTTTATCGCGATATAATTCAACATGATCGTGATGATGATCTCTGAAATATTAAATCTAAGCTTCATAAAGGCCGCGATCAGCGACAGCAGGCCTCCGGCGATAAATCCCGCGGCCAGCGCCGCGACCACCCGCGCGACCGGGGGCAGAAAATCGCATCGAAGCGCAACGGCCGCCGAGGCCGCCGCGCCGATATAGAACTGCCCCTCGGCGCCGATATTGAAAAACCCGGTCTTGAACGCCACGGCGCACGCCAGCCCCGTCAGGATCAAAGGCGTGCCCTTTACGAATATCTCGCAGAAACTGTTTTTATTTCCAAAGATCCCCTGCAGGAACACCCCGAAGGCCGTGAGCGGCGACGCGCCGCTGGCCACGATCAGCAGCGCCGCGCCGAGCAAAATACAAAACACGTAGAGCGCGGCCCGGCGCAGTCCGGTCAAAAGCTTCATGCCGACGCCGCCTCCCCGTCCTGAGTTTTTGTTTTTTCGCTTTCAGATACGCCGCCCATCAATAAGCCCAGAGCGTCGACCGTCGCGTCCTTCCGGTCCATCACGCCGACGACCCTGCCGTTGTACATCACGGCGATCCGGTCCGATAAAGCCAAAATCTCCTCAAGGTCCGCCGAGATCAGCAAAACGCCCTTGCCAAGCCGCTTCTGCTCCAAAAGCTTTTCCCGCACAAAAGCCGACGCGCCGACGTCCAGGCCCCGGGCCCGCCCCTTCCTGCGCTCGCGCGAGTTCTGGTGGCAGGAGGGCCATACCCTGCATGAGACGGCAGAGGAGGCCATCGCGGAGACCGAGCAGCAGCTCAACTGCTATGCCGATTTCTATGAAAAGGTGCTGGCGATCCCCGTGCTGCGCGGCCGGAAGACAGAGAAGGAGAAATTCGCCGGCGCGGATGCGACCTACACCGTCGAGTGCATGATGAAGGATCACAAGGCGCTGCAGGGCGGCACCTCCCACTATTTTGGGGACAAGTTCTCCCGCGCCTATGATGTGACCTTTGCCGGGCGCGACAACAGGCAGCAGTACCCCTTCCAGACCTCCTGGGGCACGACGACCCGCATGATCGGCGCGGTCATCATGGCCCATGGCGACAACAACGGCCTGGTGCTGCCGCCCCAGATCGCGCCCATCCAGATCATCGTGCTGCCCGTGGCGCAGCACAAGCCCGGCGTACTCGAGGCGGCCGGCGCGCTGTGCGAGCGTCTGCAGGCGGCTGGCTTGCGCGTTAAGATGGACGACAGCGACAATTCGATGGGCTGGAAGTGCGCCCAGTATGAGATGAAGGGCGTGCCCCTGCGCGTCGAGATCGGCCCGCGCGATATCGAAAGCGGCGCTTGCGTCATGGTGCGCCGCGACAACGGCGAGAAAACCGTGGTCGCGCTTGAGGAGCTGGAGGCGAAGGCCAAAGAGCTGCTGAACGCCGTCCACGACGGGCTCTTCGCGCGCGCCAAGCAGAATCTGGACGAGCACACCTACGAAGCGCGCTCGCTGGAGGAGGCCAAGGCGCTGCAGACCGAGCGCGGCGGCTTCATCAAGACCATGTGGTGCGGCGAGCTCGACTGTGAGCTTGCGATGAAGGAGAAGGCCGGCATGTCCTCGCGCTGCATCCCCTTCCGGCAGGAAACGCTGGGCGAGACCTGCGCCTGCTGTGGCAAGAGCGCCAAGCACATGGTTATCTGGGGCGTTGCATATTAATATTAATTTTGGGAGGAATGATTCCATGGACAAGAATTCCAATTGGTTGCACCCGGCGATGGTGCGGGAGGCCCGTGCGACCGGACGCGGTCATCTCTGGATCGTGGAGCTTTTGATCTTTCTGCTGGTGCTGCTGGTCGGCAGCATATTGCAGGGCATCCCGCTCATCGGCGTGACGCTGGGCTGGGTCTTCGGCGACCAGGCCTTTCTTTCCGAGGCAATGGCGGCGCTGCAGGGCGGCGACACGGGCGCCTACACCGCGATGATCATGGGGCGTGCCAGTCAGCCGCCGGCCTGGATGAGCATCGTCAATCTCTTCTCCACCGGCATTATGACGCTGACGGCGATCCTCTTCTGCCGCTGGATCGAAAAGCGCAAGGCGGCGACGATGGGCTTTCGCCGCCGCGCTTGGCTGCGCGAATACGGCATCGGTGTACTGGTCGGCTTTGCGATGATTTCCATCGCCGCGGCGATCGGATACCTTACCGGCGCCTATCGCTTCGCGTTCAGCGAATTTTCCCCGCTGCTGATCCTCGGCTATCTGCTGGGCTTTATGGTACAGGGCATGAGCGAGGAGGCCGTCTGCCGCGGCTACCTGATGATCTCCATTTCGCGCAAGAACCCCGTTTGGCTGGCGGTGGTGCTGAGCTCGCTGGTCTTTGCGCTGCTGCATCTGGGCAATAACGGCGTCGGTCTGCTGGCGCTCGTCAACATTCTGCTGTGCGGGGCGAGCTTTGCCGTGTATATGCTCAAGCGCGGCGATATCTGGGGCGTGAGTGCGATCCACAGCTTCTGGAACTTCTTCCAGGGGCATCTGTACGGCATCAGTGTCAGCGGTACGGGCGGCGGCGGAAACACGTCGATCTTAACGGCGCTGACCACGGATAAGCCGCTCTGGACGGGCGGCGCTTTCGGCATTGAGGGCGGCCTGTGCGTGACGATCGTGGAGCTGGCGGCGCTGCTGCTGTTCATCTTCGTGCTTCCCGCGCGCAAGGAAGACGCGGCGGCGGAGCCGGTGCTGCCGCAGACGCCGGAGTTGCCGGAGCAAATGTAATAAGCAAACGCTGCTGTCCGCAGGAATTACGGAGAGCAGCGTTTTTCGTTTCCAGTTTTTTCACAAATGGTTTACAGGCTGTTGAATTTTTTTCTCGGCGATGTGGTATCCTAAGAGCGTACCAAGAAAACATACAAGGAGGACACAAGCATGGAAATCACCCTGGAAATGATCGACGCCGTCCGTGAGCGCAGCGGCGCGAGCTATGAGGACGCGCGCAACGCCCTGGAGCAGTCGAACGGCAGCGTGGTAGACGCGCTGGTGTTTTTGGAGAAGAAGTCCAGCGACAAAACGCAGGCGACGATTGACAAGCTCAAGGCCATCGTCAAGGAGGGCAATGTCAACAAGATCCGCCTCAAGAGGGGCGATCAGGTATTGCTCACGGTGCCGGTGAATGTGGGCATCGTCGGCGGCATCGTCGGTCTGGCGGCGGCCCCCTGGTGGGGTGTGCTGGCGGCGGCAGCCGCGGCCTACGGCTTTGAGTGCAAGTTCGAGATCGTCAAGGAAGACGGCAGCACGACGGATATTTTTTAATCTCAGACTGTAGACAAATGCCAGTTTTGTCATCCTGAGCGGAGCGAAGCGGAGTCGAAGGATCTTAAAACAATCCGTTTTCAAAAAAATAAGATCCTTCGTCACTTCGTTCCTCAGGATGACAATTCTGTTTTGGTCATTTGACTTTGTCTACACATTGAGACGGCGCTTGCTTTTCAAGCGCCGTCTCAGACTGTAGACAAAGTACCCATAGGGAGTGCGAAAGCACTTTCTATGGGTACTTTGTTATGGTAGAATAGAGATGAAGGGGGCGAGGCGCATGATGACACGAGATGGAGGCAAGAACCGGGGCCAGATCGAGTTCA
>JAFWVV010000083.1 GCA_017518225.1 Oscillospiraceae bacterium
GAACAGAAGTACGGCCTCATCAAGGCCAACAACGGTCACACCTACAATTTCCTTTCCGGCGGCGGCGTCTCCAAGGGCTATACCACCGTCAACGGCAAAAACTACTTCTTCCACACCTCCGGCGGCAATATGCAGACCGGCCTGCGCACCGTCAACGGCAAGCTCTGCTTCTTTGATCTGTCCACCGGTGTACAGAAATACGGCCTCATCAAGGCCAACAACGGCGCCACTTACAACTTCCTTTCGGGCGGCGGCGTCTCCAAGGGCTATACCACCATCAACGGCAAAAACTATTTCTTCCATACCTCCGGCGGCAACATGCAGACCGGCCTGTGCACCGTCAACGGTCAGCTCTGCTTCTTTGATCTGTCCACCGGTGTACAGAAATACGGCCTCATCAAGGCCAACAACGGCGCCACTTATAACTTCCTTTCCGGCGGCGGTGTCTCCAAGGGGCGCACCGTGCTCAACGGAAACACCTATTATTTCCATGAGAGCGGCGGCAATATGCTGACCGGTCTGCGCAGCATCGACGGAAACAAGTATTACTTTGACCCCGCCAACGGCGTCATGCGCACCGGCTTCCGTACCATCGACAACAAAAAATACTGCTTTGACGACGACGGCAAGATGCGCACCGGCTTCATCGAAAATGGAGGTTTCACCTTCTATTACCTGCCCGCGGGCGACGTCGCCAGAGGATTTTTCACGCTGAACGGAGATACCTACTACTTCCACGAGTCGGGCGGCAATATGTTTACCGGCTTTAAAACCATCGACGGCAAAAAATACTGCTTTGACGACGACGGCAAGATGCGCACCGGCTTCATCAAAAACGGGGACTTCACTTACTATTACCTGCCAGAAGGCGACCTTGCCAAAGGATTTTTCATGCTGGACGGCGATACCTATTACTTCCACGAGTCGGGCGGCAATATGTTTACCGGCCGTCGGGAAATCAACGGTCAAATATATTATTTCGACGAGGAGACCGGTAAGCTGCGGTCCGGCTGGCAGACTTCAAACGGAAACAAATACTATTATCTGCTTTCCGGCGACGCGGCCAAAGGCCTGCAGGTCATCGACGGCGACACCTATTATTTTGACGAGAGCAACGGCATCATGCGCACCGGCTTCCGTACCATCAACAACAAGAAGTACTGCTTTGACGACGAAACCGGCAAAATGCGCATCGGCTTCATCAAAAACGGGGACAACACCTACTATTACCTGCCAGCGGGCGATGTTGCCAAAGGTCTGCAGACCATCGACGGCGACACCTATTATTTCGATGAGGCCAACGGCATCATGCGCACCGGTTTGCGTAAAATCGACGATGCTTTCTACTATTTCAGCGAGGACTCCGGCGCCAGGCAGAACGGCTGGCAGACAATAAACGGCAACACCTACTACATGGATCCCGCTTGTGATGACGCCGCAGCCACCGGCTTTATCGACATCGACGGCAAAACCTATTTCTTCCACAAAACCTATGCCACGCTGCAAAAAACCGGCCTCACCGACGTCGACGGCGTCCGGTATTATCTGGATCCCGAAACCGGCGAAAAGCGGATCGGCTTTATTGAAACGGATTACGGTACGCTCTATTTATGGGAGGACGGCGGTATCGCCACCAACTTCCAGGAGATTGACGGGCAAACCTACCATTTCAGCGAGAGCGGTGTTATGCAGACCGGCATGCAGGTTATCAACGGCAAAAAGTACTATTTTGAGATCCCGACCGGTGAAATGGTCACGGGCGTCCGCCTCAGAGCGGACAGCGGCATCTGGTTCTATTTTGACCCCGAATGCGAGTCCGGCAATCGTACCGGCCTGCAGGAATATAACGGCGCTGTCTATCTGTTCCATGAAGTATCCGGCTATGCCTTGACAAACTTCCAGTCGGTAGGCGATAAGTTCTACTTCTTTGACCCGTCCACCGGTCAGGCGCGCTTGGATCAGAGCTGGACCTACTGCGGCATGACATTGGCTTCAGACGAAGACGGCAGCATCACCATCACAGACACCGACGGCTCCAAGCGGGCGCTGGTCCTCGCCTGGGCTCTCGAGCATTTGGGCATTACCTACTGGGATCCCTATGTCTGCTCCTCCTTTGCCGCTGCCGCTTATGCCGCTGCCGGCGAAACGTACCTGAATACCCTTGGCAGCTACGAGCAGGCCTATTTTGCCCTGGAAAACGCAGCTGACAGCATCTACCACGACGTATCCTCTCTGTCGCCCGGCGACTTGATTTTCTGGAACAATGACAACGCCCCCACCTGCGAGGGTGACAACTGCCCCCACAAGTTCACATACAACGGAAGCGATTACCATGTGCATCATGTGGGAATTTATATGGGCAACAATCAGGTCGTTGAAGAGACAGAGTCTCTGGGCTTGTCTCTCGTGCGTGATATCATCCCCGATACAGACGCCTTCTACGTAAGTTTTGGCGTGAATTTCCTGGATGCGACGCTCTCCCCTGCAAGCTAAAGCGAGAGTTCTCCGAACCGCTTGCCGCAACGAGGGCGGAGACCCGGTATGCGGTTCGGAAAACAGCGAAGCGCAGTCCACAGCGACGGCTGCCTTTCCATTCCTTCCGCGCCGCGCTGCGGCAAGGACGACTCCAATAAAGTCCACAGATTTAATCGCTCGCCGTCGATTTCTCCGCCGGTGAGCGGAAACAAGCAAAGGCGGGAACTTTCAAATATAGTTCCCGCCTTTTGCTCGGATTGTGCGCAGCGCCGCATCGTTTTGTCTACAGTCTAAAACCGCAGGAAAAAATCCCTGCGGTTTTTTATCTGCCCGATATCAGTTTTCACGCACGCGCAGCTGAAACTTGTTGCGCACGGCGACAGCATGCTCGAAATCGAGCACATAGTCGATCTCCATATCCCCGCCGTGCTCGTCAAAGGCGGCTTTGAGTTTTCTGGTGTTCATGCCCATGGTCGCCATACCGTAAGGCGTCTCATAGGGGAAAAGATTGCGCACGCCCTCGCGAAATTCCATCCGGCTGTTGACCGTGCCCTTGCGATGAACGGTCACACCCTCCGGCGCGATCTCCACGCTTGTGCGCGTACCGGGCAGGCCGGTGACCTCACTCTCCCAATACCAAAAATGGGCGCTGCCGTTTTCGTAGCGATACATCCCGTCGGTGGAAAACTCCAGCACATCCTGTTCTTCCTCGCTGTCATAGGCGTGAAAGCTGTGGATATCGATCACAACTTCTTTTTCCTTCATCACTCTTCCTCCGTAGGCATCGGCGGTACCGCAACCGTTTCCGGCGGCTCCTTCTGCCCCAAAAACAGGGGCGAAAGCGCATCAAAGTGTTTCCTGGCTCCGCTCGTCACGCAGCGAAAGCTTCCGCCCGCGCCGCACATATCGTTTTGCTCCAGATAATTCTTGATAAAGCCCGCCGCGCACTCGCTCGCGTCCACAAGCATCACGTTCTCGCCCAGATAATCCCGCAGCGCCGGGGCGATCAGTCCGTAGTGCGTACAGCCGAGCAGCAGTGTACCGATCTCCTTCTCGCGCAGGGGCTGCAGGTACTCGGCCACCGCCTCGCGCAGGGCGGCGTTCTCCGCGTCGGCACAGCCGCTCTCGATCAACGGCACGAACGAGGGACAGGCCTGCGCGTATACTTCGCGCTCCGGGCAGGCGCGGCGCAGCGCCCGCTCAAAGGCGCCGCTGTTGACCGTGGCCTGCGTGGCGATCACACCGATAGGCGACGCGGCCCTCTGCGCAGCGATCGAGGCCACCGCTGCGTCCAGCACGCCGAAAGTGGGCACGGGGTATTCTCGCAGAATATCCGCCGCGTTCGATGACAGCGTGCCGCAGGCGGCGAAGATCACCTTCGCGTCAAAGGAGGCGGCCATATCCAGATTCTGCACCGCCATCCGGCGCAGCTGCGCCACAGGCCGTCCGCCATAGGGCGCGCGTCCGTTGTCAGCAAAAAAGACGATATTCTCTGCCGGACAAATGGCGCGCAGGGCGCGCACAGCGGTCAGTCCGCCGAAGCCGGAGTCAAAAATGCCAACGGGTCTGGAATCCATGCCGTTCCTCCTTTCCTTTCGATAACTTTTTGCATTATAGCGCAAATTGTACGGCGTGACAAGTAAAAAAATAGGATAGCATTTGTCTGCGCGCTCTGCTATAATAGAAGTATCAATACATTATAATGGGTGATTATCGAATTTAGACCCCAAGGAGGCGCAAAGCATGACCATTGACTTAACGGAAAAAGAATTCCGGCGGCTGCTGGATATGGTATATATCGGCAACTGGATTTTAAACTCCACCCGCGGCGACGACCGCTTTGTGGACTATGATCTGGTGCAGGAAAAGCTCTTTGCCCTCTGCGACGGACAGGGCATGAGCGCGCTGAGCCGCCGCTGGCAGGGACACGTTTTTCCCTCCCGTGCCTATGAGGACGGCGGCATTCACGAGGCCATCGCCGACTATGAAGACGCGATCTTCTTTGATATCCTGGCCGAAGAGCTGGCGCGGCGCGATCTTGGGCTGGTGGAACGCGAGCCCGAGGACTACGCTGATCTGCAAGCGCGCATGGAGGACTATCTCGACGAGTTTGAAAAAAACGGTCTGGACGCGGTGAGCGTCGATCTGTAAGGAGCAAGCAATGAACGACAAGCTGACCAAACAGGACATCAAAAAAATGCGCGAGGAACTGGACCGGCGGCGTCTGGAGCTGATGCCGGAGCTGCTCGAGGAGGTCAAGCGCACGCGCGCCTTCGGCGATTTGAGCGAAAACTTTGAATACAAGGCCGCCAAGCAGGCGCAGAATAAAAACCGCAGCCGCATTCGCTATCTGGAAAACATGATCAAGACCGCGCAGCTCATCGACGACCGCTCCGGCGCGGACGAGGTCGGACTCTATGACAAGGTGGAGCTGTATCTGCCCGCCGACGGAGAAACGGAGATTCTGCAGGTCGTCAGCACCGTACGCTGCGACCCGCGCCGCGGGCTCATCAGCCTGGATTCGCCCATGGGGCGGCAGCTGCTGGGCAAAAAGGTCGGCGACCGCTTTACCGTACAAGTCAACGAGCGCATCAGCTACGAGGCCGAGGTGCGCTCGATCACGAAGGGCGAGGACGACGGTTCCGCGCCGCTGCTGCAATACTGATATGGAACAGAAAACGAAAATCCGCCGCATCGGCTCTCTGATCGGTCTCACGACGCTCACAGCGCTGCTCATTCATTGGTGGCTCAGCAACAGCTGCGGTCTCTGGGGACGGCTCGCCGCCGTAGGCAGCGCAGCTTTGTTTGCCCTGCTCGGCCTGCGCTTTATGCCGCGCTGGGTGGACTTCTGGTCTGGCAGTCCCCTTCCCGCCTCCTCGGCGCAAAAGGACGAGCCGCGCCGCATAGAGCTACGCATTTTCTTCTCCCTGCTGGCTCTGGACGCGCTATTTTTGCTCTCAGCCTGGCTGCTGCGCGGCGCGCTCGGCCATCGGGGTGGATTTCTTCAAACGCTGGACTTCTGGCGCTGCACCGACAGCCAGCATTATCTCGCTATCGCCGAGGACTGGTACCTGTCCGAAGGCAGCCGGGACCGGCTGGTGCAGCTGGTCTTTCTGCCGGGCTATCCGGTTCTGATTCGTCTGTTTCATCTGCTGACCGGAGAATACCTGTACGCAGCGCTTCTTGTTTCGGCTTTCAGCTTTGCCGGAGCAGGCGTTGTGTTTTACCGGCTGGCACGGCTGGACCTGCCGCACCGGAACGCAATGCGCGCACTGGTCTTTCTCTGCCTGATGCCGGGCTCGTTTTTCTATGCATCTCCGATGAGCGAAAGCCTCTTTCTGCTGACAAGTCTCGCCTGCGTGTATCTGGCGCGGCGGGATCGTTGGCTGCTCGGCGCGCTCTGCGGCGCTTGGGCGGCGTTCACCCGCTCGCTGGGGCTGATGCTGCTCGCGCCGCTGCTGATGGAGCTTGTCGCCGCCGCTGTCCGCCGGGAGCAGACGGTGAAGCAGAGCCTTTGGCGCGCGGCCGCACTGCTGCTGATCCCGCTGGGCTTTGCCGCCTACTGCATCATCAACCGCCAGGTTTCCGGCAACGCCTTTCAGTTCATGGTCTACCAGCGCGAGCACTGGGGACAAAAGCTCGGCTTCTTCTTCAACACCGCCGCCTATCAGATGGACCTCGCCATCGGCACCTTCCGCGACAAGCCGCAGAATTTCTTCGGGCTCTGGCTGCCGAATCTGCTCTACGCCTTTTTCTCCCTTGCGCTCGTCGCCGCCGCAGCGAAAAAACTGCGGCCGAGCTATACCGCCTGGTTCATCGCCTATTTCGTGATCGCCATCGGCGCGACCTGGCTTTTGAGCGCGCCGCGCTATCTGATGGCCATGCCCGTGCTGCCGCTTTCGCTGGCTTTGCTGACGGAAAAAGAAGCGCCGAAAACGGCGGCGCTCATTGGCTTAAGCGCCTGCGGGCTCCTATACTTCCTTGCCTTTTTGCAGCGTTGGCAGGTATGGTAACTCTTTTGCTCACACATTTTTTCATGATAACAGGAGGTTTATGATGCTTACATTCGATTATTCGGGCGCAGAACGCTTCTTTCAAAACGGCGGTCCCGATTTTTCCACGGCCGCCGCAGCGCACAAGGCCTTCTCCGACAAGAGCGGCGCCGGCGCCGAATTCACCGGCTGGGCGGAGCTGCCCCGCCGTATCAAAGAGACCGAGCTCGACCGGATCGTTGAGACCGCCGCACTGATTCGCAGCCGCTCCAAGGCGCTGATCGTCATCGGTATTGGCGGCTCCTATCTCGGCGCGCGCGGCGCAATCGAGCTGCTGCGCCCTCTGCCCGGAGAAAACGACCCGCAGATCTTTTTCGTCGGAAACGGCCTGAGCGCCGACTATCTGAACGACGTACTGACCCAACTGGGCGACCGGGACTTCGACGTCAACGTCATCTCCAAGTCCGGCACCACGCTGGAGCCCGCCGTCTCCTTCCGCATCTTCCGCGCACTTCTGGACGAGAAGTACGGCGACGAGGCGGACAAGCACATCTTCGCCACGACCGACGCACACCGCGGCGTGCTGAAGTCGCTGGCCGACGACAGAGGCTGGCCCTGCTTCGTCGTCCCCGACGACGTCGGCGGACGCTTCAGCGTACTGTCCGCTGTGGGACTTTTGCCGATGGCCGTCGCCGGCATCGACGTGCGCCGCGTGATCGACGCGGCCATCGCCGAGTTTGAGGCGCTCGACCGCCGCAGCACGGACAACCCCGCCTGGCAATACGCCGCCGTGCGTCAGCATCTGTATGCCGCCGGCAAGCGCGTGGAAATCCTCGCCTGCTACGAGCCGAGCTTCCGCTTTATGGCGGAGTGGTGGAAACAGCTCTACGGCGAGAGCGAGGGCAAGGACGGCATTGGCATCTTCCCCGCCTCGGTGGAGTTCACTGCCGACCTGCACTCCATGGGTCAATACATCCAGGAGGGCCCGCGTGATCTGATGGAGACGGTCGTGCGCTTCCGCAAAGCGCGCACGAACTGCCCTGTGCCCTTTGAGGCGGCGGACGCCGACGGGCTCAACTATCTCGCCGGGCGCGATCTCAAGGAGATCTGCGCCATAGCCGCCGACGCCGTGCGCGAAGCGCACATCGACGGCGGCGTGCCGAACCTCATCCTTGAGGTCGAGGAGCGCAACGAGGAGGGCTTTGCCGCGCTGGTCTGCTTCTTTGAGCTGGCCTGCGCCATCTCCGGCTATCTGTCGGGCGTCAATCCCTTTGATCAGCCCGGCGTCGAGGCCTATAAGAAAAACATGTTCCGCATGCTGGGGAAACCCGGCGCGAAATAAAGACAAACAGGGCGGGCGGTCTTTGCCGCCCGCTTGGGGATAAAGCTATGACCTTAAACGAACTTCCCATCGGCAAAAGCGCCGTTATTACCGCCGTCGGCGGCGAGGGGGCGCTGCGCCAGCATTTTTTGGATATGGGCGTGATTCCCGGCGCGGAGGTCACGGCGGTAAAGCTCGCCCCGATGGGCGATCCGATGCAGCTGATGCTGCACGGCTATGAGCTGACGCTGCGCCTTGACGACGCAAAGAATATCGCCGTCGAAACCATTGATACGCCGCACCGCACCCCGATCTCGGACACAAAACTGCCGCGCGAGGAGGCGCACCCCGGTCTGGGCGAGGAGGGCAAATTCCACCCGCGCGGCAGCGGCGAAGCCCTGCCGGAGAGCGAGACGCTGCGTTTTGCCCTCGTCGGCAACCAGAATTGCGGCAAAACCACGCTCTTCAATCAGCTCACCGGAGCCAATCAGCACGTCGGAAACTTCCCCGGCGTCACCGTCGAACGCAAGGACGGCGCAATTCGCGGCCTGCCGAACAGTTTCATCACCGACCTGCCCGGCATCTATTCGATGTCCCCCTACTCCAGCGAGGAGCTGGTCTCGCGTGATTTCGTGCTGAAGCATCGCCCTCATGCGATCATCAACATTGTGGACGCCACAAACATCGAGCGCAATCTCTACCTCACGATGCAGCTTTTGGAGATGGGCATTCCAATGGTCATCGCGCTGAACATGATGGATGAGGTGACCGGCAATGGCGGCAGCGTGGACGTCAACGGCATGGAATCGCTGCTGGGCGTTCCCGTCGTGCCGATCTCCGCGGCAAAAAACCAGGGCGTGGACGAGCTCGTGCGCCACGCGGTACACATCGCCAAATACCGGGAGACGCCGCTGCGGCAGGACTTCTGCGACGCGGACGCCCACGGCGGCGCCGTGCATCGCTGTTTGCACGCCGTCATCCATCTGATCGACGACCATGCGCAAAGCGTCGGTCTCCCGCCGCGCTTTGCCGCGAGCAAGCTCATCGAGGGAGACGAACAGATCCTGCAGCAGTTGGCGCTGGATGAAAACGAGCGTGATATGCTCGCGCACATCCGCACCCAGCTGGAAAAGGAGCGCGCCCTCGATCCCAGCGCTGCGATGGCAGACATGCGCTTTGCCTTTATCGAAAAGGTATGCGCGCGCTGTGTCAGAAAACCCCTTGAGAGCCGTGAGCATTTGCGCTCACGGCAGATCGACCGGATCCTGACTGGAAAATACACCGCGCTGCCGGTTTTCGCGCTGATTATGGCGCTGGTCTTTTATCTCAGTTTTGCCGTCGTCGGCGCCGCGCTGCAGAACCTGCTGGCCGCAGGCGTCGACGCGCTCAGCGCCTGGACGGACGCCACGCTGACGCGCGCGCAGGTCAACCCCGCGATTCACGGGCTCGTCATAGAGGGCGTCTTTGAGGGCGTCGGCAGCGTGCTGAGCTTTCTGCCGATCATCGTGACGATGTTCTTTTTCCTGTCCTTGCTGGAGGACAGCGGCTATATCGCCCGCGTCGCCTTTGTGATGGACAAGCTCCTGCGTCGCATCGGCCTGTCCGGGCGCAGCATCGTGCCGCTGCTGGTGGGCTTTGGCTGCACCGTACCTGCGGTTATGGCAACACGCACCCTGCCGAGCGAGCGCGACCGCAAGATGACGATTTTGCTGACCCCCTTTATGAGCTGCACGGCGAAGCTGTCGATCTACGCCTTTTTCGTAGCGGCGTTTTTCCCGCGCAGCGGCTGGCTGGTCATGACCGCTCTGTACCTGCTGGGGATTCTGGCGGGGATTCTGGCGGCGCTGCTGTTTAAGAAGACCCTGTTTCGCGGCGAGGCCGTACCCTTTGTGATGGAGCTGCCGAACTACCGCCTGCCCAGCCCGCGAAGCGTACTGCAGCTTTTATGGGAAAAGGCCAAGGACTTTTTGCAGCGGGCCTTCTCCGTGATCCTGATTGCATCCATCGTCGTTTGGCTGCTCAAGAGTTTTGACCTGCACTTCAACCTCGTACACGATTCGCACAACAGCATTCTTGCCTTGATCGCCAGCCTTCTCGCGCCGCTGCTGCGCCCCCTCGGTCTGGGCGACTGGCGCATCGCCACCTCGCTCATCAGCGGCTTTATGGCAAAGGAGAGCGTGGTGAGCGTGATGGAGCTGCTCTATGCCGCATCCGGCGGCGTCGGCGCGCATTTCAGCCGTCTTTCTGCCGCCACCATGCTGGTATTCAGTCTGCTCTACACCCCCTGCGTCGCGGCCATCGCCGCGATCCGGCGGGAGCTGGGGCGCGGCTGGGCCGTCGGCGTTGTCGCATGGCAGTGCGCGCTGGCCTGGCTGGCGGCGCTGGCGCTGCGTCTGATCGGTTTGCTCTTTGGTCTCGGCTGAGGAGAACACATGAACATCTGGGACATTTTGATTTTGCTGGCTTTGGGTGCTGCGGCAGCGTTCGCCCTGCGGCATATCGTAAAGCAGCGCAAGCAAGGCGGCTGCGGCGGCAATTGCAGCGGATGCAGCGCCCCCTGCGCCGAAAAAGGGGCGCAGGCGCGACGAGACGACGACCCGACCGACCGAGAATCGGGCAGGCCTTCTGTCCGCAAGTGAGATAAACTTCAGGGGCGTGTTGCAAAATATAAATTTTAAAAAAGTATTTGCGAGAAAAGTTACTGGGAACTGCCAAAATCGGCGGTTCCCAGTAACTATATTGAGATATTCTTTTGTGACTTTAGCCCCAAAAGCGCATTTTGCAACACGCCCTCGATCGCAGTAAAGATCAGCAGCAGCAGCGCCAGCAGGCTTTTTTTGCGTATGCGGTGCAGGTAGACGCTGATTAAAAGCGTCGTCATCAGCATTGTGATGGTAATTGCCAGACCGTAGGCCGCCTCCATGCGCGCGCCGGAGCGGAAATACAGCACGACAAGGCTGCAGCCGATCCACAGCACACTGTTGACCGCGCCGATATAGAGCTGTCCCTTGGTGTCCGCAGGATAACGGATCTCCAGATGCGGCAGCAGAGCCAGCAAAATCGCCTCCGACACCAGCGTATAGGAGCCCGTGATCAGCGCCTGAGAGGCGATGATCGCCGCCGCCGCGCCGGTAGTTGCCAGAAAGACGCTGCCGAGGATCATAAAACCGAGCTTGTTATTGGGGCTAAAGAGCACCTGCAGCGCGTAAACCGGGTTGAAAGCGCGCAGCACACCCGGCAGAGAGATGATATGCATCGCCCCTGTCAAGCCAAGAAAGCTAAACCATAGAAACATAACCGGGCCAAAGGCCTTGCCGATCTTACTGGTGCCTGCGTGCTGCACGGAGAAAAGCCCCGTGATGATCAGCAGCGTAATGATCACGATCTTCCACTGCCCCGGGCCAAGAAAACGGTTCATGCTCTCGATGCTTCGCAATCCCTCAACCGCCGTCGTCACCGTGACCGCCGGGGTCAGCACGCCATCGGCCAGCAGCGCGGCGCCGCCGAGCATGGCGGGCACGATCAGCCACCTGCCGCAGTCCTTCACCAGCGAGTAGAGCGAAAAATACCGCCCTCGCCGTGGTTGTCCGCCTTCATGGCGATAAGCACATACTTGATCGTCGTCAGCAGCGTGATCGTCCAGATGACCAGCGAAAGCGAGCCGATGATAAAGTTCTCATCCACGCCCCCGATGCCGCCGTCGCCCTCCAGAATCGACTTCATCACGTACATCGGCGAGGTGCCGATGTCACCGTAGACGATGCCGATGGTCACCAAAAACATGCCAAAGCGCAGTTTTTGCTTGTTCTTCATGGAATCTCCGCCTTTAGCTTTTCTGTTTAGCCGTTGAAAACCTATGTATTATAGCACGTTTTGACGCCGCTCGCAGGCCGCTGTCGTTTTCAGGCAGCCTCCGCCGCGCCCTGCGCCTTTTTGCGCTCGCTGATGCGCCGTGCAAGATAGACAAAGGGCGTATCCGCAATGCTCGTGACGACGAAGATCAGATAGCTGGAGATGAAGATCGACAGCAGGGTCTTTCCGTCGTAAACACCCCAGAAAGCGAAGAGATTGAATAGCAGGGTATTGACGATCTGGCTGATGAGCGTGGAACCGTTGTTGCGCAGCCACAGGAAGCGCCGGCGACTGCCGAAGCGCTTTTCGGTGAAGCCCCACCACTTGTGATACAGCCATACGTCGAAAAACTGGCTGATCGCGTAGACCGTCAGCGAGGCGAGGATCATGCGCGGCGTGTTGGAGAACACCGTGTGGATCGCCGGCGCGATGGTGTCGCCCTCCGCCGGGATGTACATCAGCCAGCTGCGCGAGAGCAGCAGGAAGAAGATCGAGGCGAAGATGCCCGTCCAGACCGCCTTGTTGGCCGCCTTTTTCCCCTCGCACTCGGAGAGAATGTCGGTGATCAGAAAGGTCACGGCAAACAGGACGTTGCCAAGTGTCTGATCCATGCCGTAGGCGTGCACAAGGATCATGACCTCGATGTTGGCGAGCACCGTCGCCACCGCCGAGAGCACGTACAGCCCGGCCTTGCCGAACAGATAATAGCCCAGCAGCGCCGAAGCAAAGATGAACACCAGTGATGCGAGTAACAGGATTTCGTTCATGTGTTCCTCCCCGGCAACGAAAAAGCCCTTAGTGCAAGGCGCACTAAGGGCATAGCGATATTGCCGTTTTTCCCTTAGTTTTGTTTTGCCGCCTGTAGCGGCCGGCAGGATGGTTACGAACTGCCGTTTGAATTGTAGCTGCGATTATATCCAAAAACGCAAATCCTGTCAAGAGCATTGCATCGGCAGGCGCTTTCTGATAAAATAACATTATTATATAACAAGCGCCGCAGGGCGCGGGAGACTGGGGGCGATCCCATGGATGAGTTCAAAATGGAGGCGCTGCTGGCGCAGGACGAGGACACGCTGCGCACCACGCTCCGCGCGGGGGCAAGCGTAGATAAGGAGCGGGTCAAATGCGTCGAGACGCTGCAAAATGAGCTTGGCACGCTGTTGCTGCGCTATAACGCCGCCTGTGCGCCGGACAGAACGCGCCAGGCGCTGGCCGACAGCATGAGCGCCGTGGCGCGCGACACGCTGGGCTTTTTGAAGGCAGCCGGCGCGGAGATCGAGACCGGGAAGCGCGAGAGCTCTCCCTGGGCGCCGTTGCTCATGATGCTGGCGGTGATCCTTGCCGCTGCGGCGCTGCTGATCTTCCGCGCGGCCTGGCCGCTGATGGCCGGCTGCGCTGCCGCGCTGGTTCTGGCCTTTCTCGCGGGGCGGCTCTGGTGGAAGGAGCGCAGGGTTCAGGCGCGCGCAACGCTTGACCCCGAGGCGCTGGTCTCGGCGCTTCGACGCAGCTGTGAGACCATGGATCGCAAAATCGACGAATTTTGCGACAAGAGCCAAGCCTGGGCGGACGAGGAGAAGGCCGCGGGAAAGACCGACGCGCAGCCGCTCGGCGGCGAAGCGCTGCGTCTTTTTGGCGATCTGCTGGAGGCGCTCTACGCCGACAGCGGCGAGCTGGCGCTCAAACGGCTGCGGCAGCTGCCGGGCTATCTGCACGCGCTGGGCGTAGAGATTGAAGATTACGACGGCGGCAATGCCGAGCATTTTGAGTTTTTTCCCTCCCGCCGCGGCGCGTCTACCCAACGCCCGGCACTGCTCGCCGACAACCGTCTGCTGCTGAGCGGCCGGGCGACCGAGCCGACGGAATGAGGCAAGGTTTACAGATATGATGACCTACTGGGGATTTGATCTGGGCGACGGCGAGAGCACGGTCGCCCGCGTACAGGCCGAGGGCCAGACCCGCCCGGAAATCGTGCCTGTAGACGGCAGCCCGGTGCTGATCACCGCCTGGGCGCTGATGAAAAACGGTGAGCTTCGCATCGGTGAGCGCGCGGCGAAGTCCGCTTCCGCGGCGCTGCGCAGCGCCGCACGCTTTAAGGGGCGCTTTTTGGACGAGCAGTCTGACAGCGCCGGGCTCATCCGCGATTTTTCCGCCAAGGTTTTCGAGCTGCTGCGCGCCGACGGCGCAATGAGTGGCGGCGACCGGCAAAACAGCGTGTATATCGGCTGTCCCGCCGGTTGGGACAAAGCCGCGCGCGAGCGCTATCTGCGTATTTTTGAAACGCTCGGCTGCCCCTCTCCTCGCGTGATCAGCGAATCGCGCGCCGTGATGGTCGGTGCCGTACAATCCAACTCCGTGCGCGATCACATTGACCTGCGCCAAAAGTCCGTGCTGGTCGTGGATATCGGCTCGTCCACCACGGATTTCGCCTATATCCACGAGGGCAAGGAGGCGGAAATACGCACCGGCGGCGAAGTCGCCCTGGGCGGCGGCGTGATGGACGAACTGCTGCTGGAGCTTTGCATTGCCGCCTCGCCCAAGGCCGCGGAAATCCGCCGGGTCTTTGCCGCAAGCGAAAGCTGGCGCGTGGACTGCGAGTTGAAAGCGCGCCGGCTGAAGGAGCGTTATTTTTCCCGCCCGATCGCCGAGCGCGACGAGTGTGGCGACGCGCTGCTCATCAGCTACGACGAGCCGCTGATTTTTGATCTGCACATTGACGCGTCCCTTGCTCATGCACTCACCGAACGCGCCTGCCCGGCCCTGGGTGGACGCTCGTTTCGCGAGGTCTTCCGCGACGGACTGAAGCAGGTGCGTGAGAGCATCGGCGACACGCCGCCTGAGCTGCTGTTTTTGACCGGGGGCGTGTCGCGTATGGAGGAGGTGCGGCTCTGGTGCCGTGAGATTTTCCCCGAAGCCGTCGTTTATACCGATCTGGAGCCGGAATTCAGTGTGGCGCGCGGCCTTGCCTGGTGCGGACGCATCGACGACGAGCTCAGCCGTTTTCGCGCCGAGGTGGACGAACTGATCCACTCGGACGCCATCGAAACCATCGTTTCCCAGCACCTGAGCGCGCTGTATCAGTCCGTGCTGGATCGCTTGCTTGATCCCCTGCTGGACAAGGCGGTGCGCCCCGTGCTGATCGACTGGCGCGACGGCAGGCTGAACAGCCTTGAGCAGGTGGAGGGCGTTCTGCGCGAGCGCATCAAGGTCTATCTTCACTCCGATGAAGCGCGCGAGCTGCTCTATCGCCCCGTCAGCGAATGGATGACCCGCATTTCGGCGCAGCTGGAAGAGCCGGGCGCAGCCATTTGTCGGCGCTATCACGTTCCGGATCATGCCTTGAACATCTCCTCCCGCTTGGATGCGCGCGACCTGAAGATTCTGGAAAAGGTGGACGCGCGCAGCGTCTTTGCCGGAGACGCCCTCGCCGGCGCAGCCTTTTTCGTTGAATCGGTCATCTCGGTAATTGTCGGGCTTTTGTGCGGCGGCAGCGGACTTGCCCTCGTCGTCGAAGGCCCAGTGGGCATTGCCATCGGCGTTATCAGCTCGCTGCTGCTCTTTGCCGTCGGACGCATTCTGGGTAAAAAGAGCGTAGACGAGAAGATCCGTCAGATGAATCTGCCGCTTTTCGTGCGCCGCGCAGCGCTCTCGGAGCTGCTGCCGAAGCTTGAACCGCCGCAGCTCAATCCGCTCAAGCAGCTCCTTCGCTCCGACAGCGACGAAAAGGGCGAAACCGCCGGGGCGCTGCACCTGCTGCCGCGCCTGCGCTGGGCCGAGCGCGGCGAGATCTCAGAACGGCGCATGCTGGCGATCCGGCGCAAGGTCAAGGCCGGCTACGACGAGCTTTTGCAGAACGCGGACGATGAGGGCGTACAGGCGCTCAACCGCAAAATGTGCCGCGAAATCTCCGAGCAGATCGAGCAGCGTCTCAAGGCGCTGGCAGAGCAGGTCGAGATCCCGCTATAAGCGAAAAACAATCGGGAAATGGCGCTTGACAGTCCCGTAAGCAAATGCTATACTTTCTTATACATTAAATAGAAAAGGCTGAATCCAACCCTTGCCGGATCGCAAGATCCAGATTTTTCGCACGCGCGAAAAAAATGAATCAAGGTCGGAAGATGGCTCCGAGAGAGACCGCATACACGCGGCGCCGAAGGGGAATGCAAAAACTCTCAGGCAAAAAGATCGGAGTCGGACGACACTTCGGAAAGTGCGGTATCCAGCCGCACACCAACGGGGCAACCGGCGTCCGCCAAGCACGGCGGACAAAGGGAATCTCTCTGGTATGGACGGAGGCAGAAAGACCACGCAGGGTCTTTCTGCCTTTTTTGTTTTTTATAGTAAAAATTTAGGAATATCGGAGGAAAACCATGAGCGATTGGAAACGCACCCAACTCTACGACGCCCACGTGGCGGCCGGCGCGACGATGGTGGAATTTGGCGGCTGGGATATGCCGGTTCAGTACCCCAGCGGCATTGTCGCCGAGCATCTCTACACCCGCAGCGTCTGCTCCCTGTTCGACGTGTCCCACATGGGACGCATCCTGGTCTCGGGCCCGCAGCGCGTGGAATTTCTGCAGCATGTGCTGACCAGCAACGTCCTCGCGCTGGATCTTGACCGTGCGCAGTACAGCATGATTTCGGACGAGAACGGCTATGCCATCGACGACGCTTATCTCTATCGCTTCGAGGAAGATCGCTTCCTTCTGGTCGTCAACGCCGCCAACACCGACAAAGACCTGGCGCACCTGATGAAGGTCGTTAAGGACTACGACTGTACGCTGACCAACATCACCGCCGACTGGGCGGCCATCGCCGTGCAGGGCCCGAAGAGCAAGGAGATGATGACCATCCTCTCCGGCGGCGAAGCCGTCACCGAGCCGATGCGCAACGCCCTCAACTCCCTCTGCCTTGAGGGACACTTCGCCCGTGTCGCCAAAACCGGCTACACCGGCGAGCCGCTTGGCTACGAGGTGTACGTAAAGAGCGAAGACGCCGTGTGGCTCTGGAACCGCCTGATCGAGCTGGGCGCCCGCCCCGCCGGCCTCGGCGCGCGCGACACCCTGCGCATGGAAGCGGGGCTGCCGCTCTACGGCCATGAGCTGGGTCTCGACCCCGCCGGCCAGCCCATCCCCATCTTTGCCGTTCCGCTCGCCCGCTTTGCGGTCAGCTTTTCCGAGCGCAAGGGCAAGTTCATCGGCCGTGAGGCGCTGCAGAAGCAGAGCGACGCCTTCAAGCGTGTGCTCAACCGCGACTTCTCCGAGTTGAGCGCCCTGCCGCGCCGCGTCCGCCCGATCACTCTGCTCGATCGCGGTGTCATCCGCGCCGGCATGCCCGTCTACTACAAGGGTCAGGAGGTCGGCTGGATTACCAGCGGAACCATGATCCCCTATTTCCGCACCGAGAACGAAGGTCTAGAGACCGTCATCACCGACGATGCGCTCAAGCGCTCCATCGGCATGTGCTACGTCCCGAGCGAGATCCTTGACGAAGAGCTGCTTGAGGTCGACGTGCGCGGCAAACGCCTGCGCGCCGTGATTCCGGAGCGCCACCTCGACAACATGGCTCCTCCCTACGCCCGCCCCATCATCTACGGCACCACGCTCAGTGAGCGCCCTGCCGAAAGCACGACACATCCTGCGCTGGCTCTGCTGCATCGTGCGGAAGAAAACCATATCTGGCGTCAGCGCCGCTGCATCAACCTGATCCCCTCCGAAAACACGCCGAGCCGCGCAGTGCAGCTGCTCTCCGCCAGCGATCCGAGCTGCCGCTACGCCGAGCACAAGAAGGTTAAGTCCTTCTACGACAAGGACATCTTCTACTATCAGGGCACCGGCTTCATCGACGAGGTCGAGCAGACTCTGGTAGAAGAGCTTCGCAAGTACTTCAACTGCTCTGAGGTCGAAACCCGCGTCGTCAGCGGTCAGATGGCCAACACCGCAGTCTTCTCCGCGCTGATGGACTGGAAAAACCGCTTGGATCGCCGCCGTAACCCCGAGCGTCTCGGCTACGTGATGAACAACCATATCATTAAGGGCGGCCACCTCTCCGCCCAGCCGATGGGCGCGCTGCACGACTACATTGCCGTCGATCCCGTCACCGAGCGCAGCGCCATCGTCAACTTCCCCGTCTGCAAGGATAACATCTTCAAGATTGACGTTGAGGAGACCAAAAAGCTCATCGACCAGTACCGCCCCGAATTCATCATCTTCGGCAAGAGCATGATCATCCACAAGGAGCCTGTCACGGACATCCGCCGCTTCGTGGACGAGCAGAAGATCCCCACCACCATCATGTACGACATGGCGCACGTGCTCGGCCTCGTCGGCAAGTACTTCCAGGAGCCCTTCGCCGAGGGCGCTGAGATCGTCACCGGCTCGACCCACAAGACCTTCTTTGGGCCGCAGCGCGGCGTGATTGCCGTCAACTACAAGGAAGAGGATCTCAAGTACGGTCTCTGGCAGACCATTGAGAACCGCGCCTTCCCCGGCAGCGTCTCCAACCACCATCTCGGCACGCAGCTCGGTCTGCTGATGGCCGCCTACGAGATGAACGCTTTCAAGGACAGCTATCAGAAGGCCGTCATCGACAACGCCAGGCACTTTGCCAAGGCGCTCAAGGCGCAGGGGCTGGACGTCTGCGGCGATCCCGCCATCGACTACACCGAGACCCACCAGGTGCTCGTCTCCGTCGGCTACGGCGAGGGCGCCGAGATCGCCAATCGCCTTGAAAAGAACAACATCGTCGTCAATTACCAGGCCACGCCCGATGAGGAGGGCTTCACCGCCTCCGGCGCGCTGCGCATGGGCACCAACGAGATGACCCGCTTCGGCTTCGGCCCGAAGGAGTTTGAGAAGCTGGCCGCACTGATCGCCGACTGCGTGAAGAACGGCGCCCGGGTCATCGACGAAGTGGAGAAGCTGCGCGCCGACTTCACCGAGATGCGCTACTGCTTCAACGACCGCGAGTTTGAGACTGCCCTCGAGGGCTTTGCCGGCAAGTTCGGCTTCTGATTCGGCGACCGCGGGTCAAGCGCCGCAACGCTTTGATCTGCGCTTTCCCTTGAAGTCATCCACAAAAACCCTTACATATTAAAATAATATCACGGAGGTAATCACAATGAACTATCCCAACGAGCTGAAGTATTCCCGCGACCACGAATGGGTCCGCATGGAGGGCGATATTGCCGTCATCGGCATTTCCGACTTTGCGCAGGACGCGCTGGGCGACGTGGTCTTCGTTAACCTGCCCCAGGAGGGCGACGCCGCAACTGCCGGCGAGGCCTTCGGCGACGTTGAGTCCGTCAAAGCCGTCAGCGATCTGGTCAGCCCCGTGTCCGGCACCATCTGCGCCGTCAACGAGGAGCTGCTGGACGCGCCCGAGCGCCTCAACGAGGATCCCTACGGCGCCTGGCTCATCAAGGTTGAGGGCATCACCGGCACCGAAGAGCTGCTGGACGCCGCCGACTATCAGGCCATGGCCGAGCAGGGCTGATCGACTTCTGAAAAAGAAACGGAGAAAACTTGCATGAGTTACATCCCATCCACCCAGGCCGAGCGGCAGGAGATGCTTCGCGCCATCGGCGTGGAGAGCTTCCGCGAGCTCTACCGGGACGTGCCGCAGGAGATGCTGCTGGAGCGCCCGCTCGATCTGCCCGAGGGCATGAGCGAGCTGGAGGTACAGCGCGTCATGAGCGGCATGGCGGCTAAAAACCGCATCTTCCCGACCATGCTGCGCGGTGCCGGCGCCTATGACCACTTCATCCCGGCGATCGTGCGCTCCGTCCCCGCAAAAGAAGAATTCCTCACCGCCTACACCCCCTATCAGGCTGAAATGAGCCAGGGTGTGCTGCAGTCCATCTTTGAGTATCAGACGATGATCTGCGAGCTGACGGGCATGGACGTGTCCAACGCCTCCGTCTATGACGGTGCTTCCGCCGCCGCCGAGGCCGCAGCCATGTGCCGCGACCGCAAGCGCCGCGTCACGCTGATCTCCGCCGGCGCGCACCCCGACACCATCAACACCGTACGCACCTACTGCTACGGCACCGGCGACGAGCTGCGCATCGTACCGCTCAAGGACGGCAAGACCGATCCCGAGGCGCTGCGCGAGATGCTTACGCCGGAGGTCGCCTCCTTCTATCTCCAGCAGCCGAACTTTTACGGTCAGCTGGAGGATGCCGAAGCGCTGGGCGCGCTCGTACACGAGGCCGGCGCCATGGTCGTCATGGGCTGCAATCCCATCGCCCTCGGCATCCTGAAGAGCCCGGCCGAATGCGGCGCGGACGTCGCCGTCGGCGAAGGTCAGCCTCTCGGTCTGCCGCTCGGCTTCGGCGGCCCCTACCTGGGCTTCATGGCCACCACCACGAAGCACATGCGCAAGCTTCCCGGCCGCATCGTCGGCGAAACCGTCGACGCCAAGGGAGAGCGCGCCTTCGTGCTCTCCCTGCAGGCCCGCGAGCAGCACATCCGCCGCGAAAAGGCCAGCAGCAATATCTGCTCCAACGAAGCGCTGTGTGCGCTGACCGCCGCCGTCTACCTTGCGACCATGGGTCCCGAGGGTCTTGCCGAATGCGCCCGCCAGTGCATGGCCAAGGCGCAGTATCTGCGCGAAGGGCTCTGCGCCATTCCGGGCGTCGAGCTCGTTTACGGCGGCGCAAGCTTCCATGAGTTCGTCACGACGCTTCCCCGCCGCGACGAGGTGCTCGCCGCGCTGGAAGCCGCCGGCATCCTCGGCGGTCTGCCCATCGACGAGGGTGTGCTCTGGTGCGCCACGGAGAAGGTCTCCCGCACAGAGCTTGACCGCGCGATTGCAATCGTGAAGGAGGTGCTGGCGAAATGAAGCTGATTTTTGAAAAGAGCGTTCCCGGCCGGCACTGCGATCTGCTGCCCAAGTGCGACGTGCCCTACGCCGCGCTGCCCGAGGCGCTGCGCCGCGAGACGGCGCCCGCGCTGCCGGAGATGAGCGAGGTCGACCTCTCCCGCCACTACACCGAGCTCAACCAGCGGGTACACGGCGTCAACTGCGGTTTTTATCCGCTCGGCTCCTGCACCATGAAGTACAACCCCCGCATCGACGAGGACATGGCGGCGCTGCCCGGCTTTGCCGGCGTGCATCCGCTCGCCCCGGCCTACGCCGTCGAGGGCTGCCGCGAGGTGCTTGACACCGCCGCGCGCTATCTGTGCGAGACCACCGGCATGGACGGCATGACCTTCCAGCCGGCCGCCGGCGCACACGGCGAGTTCACCGGCGTGCTGCTCATCAAGCAGTACCACGAAAAGCGCGGCGACTTCAACCGCAGCAAGATCATCGTCCCCGACTCCGCCCACGGTACCAACCCGGCCACCGCCGCGATGTGCGGCTACGACGTGGTGAATATCCCCTCTGCGCCCAACGGTTGTGTCGATCTCGACGCGCTGCGCGCCGTGCTGGGCGAGGATACTGCCGGTCTGATGCTGACAAACCCCAACACCGTCGGCATCTTTGATGAAAACATTCTCGAGATCACGCGGCTTGTCCACGAGGCCGGCGGCCTGTGTTACTACGACGGCGCCAACCTCAACGCGATCATGGGCCACGTCCGCCCCGGCGACATGGGCTTTGACTGCATCCACATGAACCTGCACAAGACCTTTGCCACGCCTCACGGCGGCGGCGGCCCCGGCGCAGGCGCTGTCGGCTGCAAGGACTTTTTACAGGAGTTTCTGCCCGCCTCCGCGCTGATGGACGGCGAGGGTCGTATCCAGCTGCGCTCCTTTGCGGGCAACTTCCTCGTCGTCGTGCGCGCACTGACCTACCTGCTGACGCTCGGACGCGAGGGCATTCCCGAGGCCTCGCAGAACGCGGTGCTCAACGCCAACTATCTCATGCGCCGCATTCAGGGCAGCTTTGATCTTGCCTACGACCGCATCTGCATGCACGAGTTCGTGCTGGATTTGAGCCGCTACAAGGCAGAGACCGGCGTGAGCGCGCTGGACGTCGCCAAGAGCCTGATCGACTACGGCATGCACCCGCCCACGATGTACTTCCCGCTCATCGTCCACGAGGCGCTGATGCTCGAGCCCACCGAGACCGAGAGCAAGGAAACGCTTGACTGGGCGGCGGACATCTTCCGGGCGCTTTACGAGCTCGGCAAGACCGATCCCGAAACCATGCACGAAGCGCCCCACCACGCGCAGATCGCCCGCCCCGACGAGGTGCGCGCCGCGCGTAATCCGGTGCTGCGCTGGCAAAAATAAGGGGGCCATCCATATGAACGATTACCAGCTTCTGGTCATCGGCGCCGGCCCCGGCGGATACACCGCCGCGCTGCGCGCCGCGAAAAACGGCCTGAAGACCGCTGTCGTCGAGGCGCGCGAGGCCGGCGGCACCTGCCTCAACCGGGGCTGCGTGCCGACCAAGACCCTGATCCACGCCTCTGAGCTCTTCCACGCCGCCAAGGAGGGCGCCGCCTTCGGCATTCACGCCGAGGGTCTGCGCGTCGACATCGGTGAGATTTTTGCGCACCGCCGTCAGGTCTCCGAAACCCTCTCGCAGGGTGTGGAAAGCCTGCTGAAAGGCGCGAAGATCCCCCTGCTGCGCGGCCGCGCGCAGATCACCGCGCCGCACACCGTGACGATCACCGCCGCCGACGGCACGCAGAGCGTCTGCACCGCCGACACGATCCTGATCGCCGCGGGCGCCGCGCCGGTGCTGCCCCCGATCCCGGGCATTGAGCTGCCGGGCGTTTTGACCAGCGACGATATCCTGGAGAGCGACGGACACATGTTCTCCTCCCTCGTCATCATCGGCGGCGGCGTCATCGGCATCGAGTTTGCCTGCTTCTACGCCGACCTCGGCTGCCCCGTCACGCTGATCGAGGCGCAGGATCGCCTGCTGCCGCTGATGGATCGCGAGCTTGGACAGAACCTCGGTATGCTGCTGAAAAAGCAGGGCGTACAGGTGCTGCCGAACACGCTGGTGCAGCGCATCGAGCGCGAGGGCGAAGAGCTGCTCGTCTCCTACGACAGCAAGGGCACAGCCGGCGCATGCCGCGCCGAGGCGGTCATTTGCGCCATCGGCCGCCGCGCCAACAGCGCCGGACTTTTTGCCGAGGGTCTGCAGCCGGAGATGAACGGCGCGCTGATCCGGGTCAACGAGCGCTTTGAAACCAGTCTGCCCGGCGTCTACGCCATCGGCGACGTCGCCTGCCCGGTGCAGTTTGCCCATCTGGCCGCCGCGCAGGGCGAGGTCGTGGCCGATCTGCTCGTCGGCAAAACGAACGAGGTCGATCTCTCCCTCGTCCCCAGCTGCATCCACTGCCGTCCGGAGATCGCCGTGATCGGCATGACGGAGGCCGAGGCCAAGGCGGCCGAGCTCCCTGTCAAGACCGGCAAATGCGTGCTCGGCGGCAACGCCCGCACCCTGGTCGCCGGTCTGGGGCGCAGCTTTATGAAGGTTGTCGCACATGCGGAGACCGGCGAAATCCTCGGCGCGCAGCTGATGTGCCAGAACGCCTCGGATATGATCTCCCAGATCGGCGAGGCCATCGCCAATCACATGACGGCGCGTCAGCTTTTGAAAGCCATGCGCCCGCACCCCACCTTTGAAGAAGCGCTCGGCGACGCGCTGAGCGATCTTTGTAACAAGCTCTCTCAATAATATTATTTTTTGGAGGAAAAACACCATGAATTACGGACGTACCTACAACTTCTCCGCCGGCCCCGCCATGATGCCGGAACCTGTTCTGGAAGAGATCCGGGACGAGATGATGAACTACCGCGGCAGCGGCATGTGCGTGATGGAGATGTCCCACCGCTCCAAGGTCTACCAGCAGATCATCGACGAGGCTGAGGCCGACCTGCGCAAGCTGATGGGCATTCCCGACAATTACAAGGTGCTGTTCATTCAGGGCGGCGCTACGCTGCAGTTCGCCGCGATCCCCTGGAATCTCATGAAGAACGGCAAGGCTGTCTACATCGAGACCGGCGCCTGGTCCAAGAAGGCCATCGCCGAGGCCAAGAAGTACGGTGAGGTCATCGTCGCCGCCAGCTCC
>JAFWVV010000084.1 GCA_017518225.1 Oscillospiraceae bacterium
GGCAGCGAATGATTCTAAAAATCATTCGCCCGATGCTCATTGCAATGAGTATATGGCAAAACAGCAAGGCTGTTTTGCTGCGCAGCAAAGCTGCGCGGCGAAAAGCTTTTTCGCTTTTCGCCATCATATAATCATTATAATCAATATAGCACACTTTCCGGTAAAGAACAAGGCAAACGATGATTCCATCGGCAAAAGCAGATTTTCCGTAAAATGCCGATGGCGATTGAAGCATCGTTTCCCAAGGTTTTGCTTTTTTTCTCGATCCATGCTATACTCTCGGCAAAGCAAGGAGGCTGCTATGAACTACCAAGCGATCTTATTTGATATGGACGGCACCGTGCTCGACACGCTGGACGATCTGAAAAACGCCGTCAACGCCGCGCTAGAGGCGCACGGCTATCCCCTTTTGCGCCGCGAGCAGCTGCGCCGTTACCTTGGCAACGGCTCGCGCCGGCTGATCGAGCGCGCGCTGGGCGACAGCGCAGACGCGCAGGAGATCGACGCTGTGCTGGCCTGGTATAAGCCCTATTACGACGCGCACTGCCACGTCCACACCCGCCCCTATCCGGGGATCTTGTCCATGCTCGAGCGCTTGCAGAACGCCGGGCTGCGCCTCGCCATTGTCTCCAACAAGCCGGACTCCGCCGTCAAGGAACTGGCCGCCGCCTTTTTCCCCTCGCTGAACGGCCCCGCCCTGGGCGAACGCGAAGCGGAAGGCGTCCGCCGCAAACCCGCGCCGGATCTGATTGACGCGGCGCGGGAATCCCTTCATCTGCCACGGGAAGTCTGTCTCTACGTCGGCGACTCCGAGGTCGATCTGCTCACCGCGCAAAACGCGGGGCTGGACTGTGTCAGCGTCAGCTGGGGTTTTCGAAGCCGCGACGAGCTTCTTGCCGCCGGCGCACAGCGTATCGTTGACACGCCTGAGGCGCTTGCCGCTCTGATTGTCGATGAAACCGCTCCTTGAACGTTTCTCAAACCCCTTCGATCAAAATTATGTAAACAATAATATTGTTAACCTTCATCTTGATTTCAACAACAGGCACATGGCCCGGAGCAGCGCTCCGGGCCATGAACAATTATTTGGCTTTTATTTCACCGTCAGCTTGGCGTTGCCCGACCAGACCTGCCCGGCGTCGTTATACACCTTGCAGGTGTACAGATAGCCGTTATGGCGCGCCGCCGTCGTCAGGGTGTAGGTCGCGGAGGTACCGTTGTTGGCAACCTTCGTCCAGCTCGTCGTGCCGGGCGCCTGATAGTACCACTGATACTTCAGATTTGCGCCGCTGGCTGCCACCTTGAAGGTCGCCGTCTCGCCCGCCTTGACGGACACGCTCTTCGGCTCCGTCGTGATCGTCGGCTTGGCGAGAACCGTCAGCTTGGCGTTGCCCGACCAGACCTGCCCGGCGTCGTTATACACCTTGCAGGTGTACAGATAGCCGTTATGGCGCGCGGCCGTCGTCAGCTTATAGGTCGCGGAGGTGCCATTGTTGGCAACCTTCGTCCAGCTTGTCGTGCCGGGCGCCTGATAGTACCACTGATACTTCAGATTCGCGCCGCTGGCTGCCACCTTGAAGGTCGCCGTCTCACCCGCCTTGACGGACACGTTCTTCGGCTGCGTCGTGATTGCGGGCTTGGTGGGTGTGCCACGCACGAGCTGTGTGCTATCGTCTTTAACGACAGAAGTCAGCGGTGCATCCTTATGGGCATAAATCGTTCCGATGGCATTGTCGTAGCAATACAGATATTTGAGCGCCGGACATTTACTTACGTCCAACGCCGTCAGCTGGTTGCTGGCGCACGAAAGCCGATCCAGCAGCGTATTCTTGCTCAGATCCAGGGCTTTCAGGAGATTGTTTGAAACGCCAATCGTCGTCAGCTTTGTGTTTTTGGTCACGTTCAAGGTCTTGATCTGGTTCGAATTGCAGTGCAAAACCTCCAGAGCGGTATTATTGCTCACATTCAGGCTGCTCAGTTGGTTGCTCGCACAGGAGAGGCCTGTCAATTTTGCGTTATTGCTGACATCCAGAGCAGTCAGCTGATTGTTCGAGCAATAAATGCTGGTCAGCATCGTGTTCTTGCTTACGTCCAGCGTCTTCAGCTGATTTTTGTCGCAGGAGAGGGTAACCAAGGCCGTGCTGTTTCCCACGGTCAAAGACGTCAGCTGGTTGTTGTCGCAATACAGCTTGCTCAGCGCAGTATTCTTGCTCAGATTCAAGCTCGTCAACAGATTTCCGGAACAATAGAGAGTTTCCAGCGCTGTATTGGCACTCAAACTCAAGCTTTTCAGCAGGTTGTTTTCACAAGAGAGGTATGTCAGTGCAGTGTTCTTGCTCACATTCAGAGCTGTCAGCTGATTGCCGTTGCAGGACAGATCCGTCAGTGCAGTATTCTTGGTCACATCCAGACTGGTCAGCTGGTTATCGTTGCACCTGAGCTCTTTCAGGGCAGTGTTCTTGCTGACATCCAGCGTCTTCAGCTGGTTGTCTCCACAGGTAAGACCCGTCAGTGCGGTGTTCTTGCTCACATCCAGCGTCTTCAGCTGATTGCTGCCGCACGAGAGATAGGTCATCGAGGTAAAAAACTCAATGCCTTTCACTGAGCTGATGTTTTTATTATATACACCAACGGTCTTGATTTTAGTAATTTCGGTCTCGCTGAGCTTGCCGTTGCCGTCGGTGTCGAAATTCTCCGTGACATAGCTACGGAAGTTTGCATCCGGGAAATTTGTCGCGTTAATGGTAACGTCTCCGGCCGCCTGAACCGGAGCCGCCGGCAGCAGCGCCAGCGCCAAGGCGAGGCAGAGAAACAGGGAAAGCAGCAGTTTTCCGGTTTTGCGCATGGTTTTGTCCTCCTGTTTTTTGTGTGGATTGGGTTCGTGTGCGATACCCTCATCATGCATTATATATATATATATATTTGTCAAGGATTTACAGGAAAAAGAGCGTTTTCTTCTCACCTCCTCCGCCGCCACATGATGAGCGTCTATCGCCGCGGATCGCGTCCCCTTCAAAAACGGCACCCAGCTTGCGCCTGCCGCCATGCGAGCCGGAGCTGTTGCTGCCGCTGTCAAGTGTCGACCATTCCACCGCAAGCGTCCGAGCCGGGGACGCTCACGCCTTGGGGCGACCGGATCTGCGAAAAGGTTTTTTCAAGCGCCCAAGGAGGGGCTCCGGGGAGGATCATCTCCTCCCCGGACACTTTTCTCTTTCGCTTCCCTTTCTCTTTCTGCCGCTTTTATTACTTTATCCGCCGAGCAATGCTCGGCGCTACGAGCTGCAGGGGCAGCTTCGCCGCACCCTTCTAAAAACTACAGGATGCGCCGCCTCTTCCGTCACGGCTTTGCCGCGTCATTCTCCTAAAAACAAAACCAAGCACATGGGACGGCTCCGCGTGTATCGGACACGCGAAGCCGTCCCATGTGCGTATTTCTCACAGCGGTTTTTTCTTGATCTGCGCCCAGGGGCGGGGGTAGCGTGCCGGGGTGTCCGCGATCTTGCGGATCGCAACAACAGCATGACGGATCTCTGTGCCCGGGATCGCATATTCCGTCACGCCCTCGAGCCGTCCGCCAAGAACGTCGATGGCGTGTTTGGCCTCGGCAAGCTCCTCGCCGCAATCGCTCCCCTTCATCGCAAGAAACAGCCCGCCGACCTTGACGAGCGGCAGGCACAGCTCGCACAGCAGCCGCAGCCGCGCGACCGCGCGCGAGCAAGCGACGTCGTAGGCGCCGCGCGCCTCAATCGCCTCCTCCGCCCGTGCGCGCAGGCACTCGACCTCCGGCAGCTCCAGCGCCTCGCAGCACTCACGCAAAAAGGCAACGCGCTTTTCCAGACTCTCAAGCAGGGTCAAGTCCATCGTTGGGCAGGCGATCTTCAGCGCAAGCCCCGGAAAGCCCGCGCCGCTGCCCACGTCGATCACGCGCTTTCCGGCGAGATCGAAGCTCGCCAGCAGCGCCGCACAGTCGAGAAAGTGCAGCCGCGCGACGTTCTCCTCGCCCTCGATCGCCGTCAGGTTCATGACGGCGTTTTTCTCCGCCAAGAGCTCGGCGTAACGGCGGTAGCGAGAGAGCGCCGACTCATCCAGCGGCAGCGAGAGCGCGCAAAAGCCGTCTTGTAAAATCCGTTCCAGCGTCATTTGCTTGTCCTCCGCCCTTACTTATAAAAATCATGCACACCGATACGCACGACAAAGGTGCGCGTAGTCTGCACCCAATCGAGCTCGGCAATCGCCGGCGCGACGAAAAACAGGCTGTCCCCGACGGTGTTGTAGCCCTCCAGGCACAGACAGGCGGCGATAACGGAATACTCGCTGGCATCCCGGTAAATGGATTTATTGATGACCGGCTGAAACTGAATGCCGTGATTGGTGTCAAAAACCACGTCAAACACAGTATTCGGATATCGGTCGCTCGCCACGCGGTTGAGCACGACGTTTCCAACGCCGATTTTCCCGGCCAAAGGCTGGTTGGTCGCCTCGGCATGGATGATCCGCCCCAGCCAAAACACCGTCTCCTCCCCGTAGGTTTCTTTGTAGTAATCGTAATAGTTTTCGCCGCCCCGGATCATTTCCGCATTGCTCAAATCAAGCTCCAGCCGCCGCCCCTGATCGAACAAATAGGCTGTTGTCCCGAAAACCTGCATCAGCAGCTCCAGCGGAAAATAGCTTTGATTTTTCTTTACAAAAAAGTCGTTCGGGTTATACAGCACCCGCCCGTTCACAATCACGTAGTCCTGATCGCCCGCGCTCGTCAAAGCAAGTCCCGGCGCCGACAGGCTCAAACGCTTTTCTTGCTCATCATAGTCGCGCTCCACGGGGATGTTCAAAAAATCGCAAAGCTCCTCAGCGGACAAAAAGATCTGCCCGTCTTTTTCATAAGCCCGCGCGCGAAGCATTCCGTTCACATAGACCCGTACCGACGCATATTCCGTATATTCCGCCGCAAACGCCTCCGAGCCGGAGAACAACAACGCTCCGGCCAGCAGCAGCGTCAGCAGCCTTTTGGCGTATTTTTTCATACGAAAGCCCCTCATTTTGAATTGTTAAATATTATAGCGCATTGTCACGGCGCTTGCAAGGCCTTTGCGGCCTCTTTTCCCTCCGCTCGCCAAGCTTCGCGCCGTCCGGCGCGACAGGAAACGGGCTGTTTTACGCGCCCTTATGTGGATAATGAATAGGGTAAGGGGGTGTTCGGTATGAGAAGAGCCGGCCTATGGATTTCTCTGTTTTTGGGTTTGATCAGCTTGGCGCTGCTCTGGTGCAGTCTGCTGTTGGATCGGGGCGTACTGCCGCTGGGCGTCGGCCGTATGAAGAACGTGGAGGCTGCGCCCGCCGCGCTGCTTGGCGACGTCCCTGTCACCCCGGCGCCCGCCGTCCGCCTCCCGGCGCCGAGACACAGTATGCCGCCCGCTTCCGCCCCGGAGCTCGACGCGCCCGTCATCACCCCGCCGCCCCTGCCGGACGGCAGCGTCATCCGCAGTACGACCATCCGCGGCGGGCTGCAGGTCAAAAATGAAAGCCCTTACGACCTTGACGTCGCCGCAATTTTAGATGGCGGATCGCAGGTAAGTCTGCCCGCAAAGGGCGTGCAGATTCTGATTATCCACACCCATTCGAGCGAGGCCTATACCCCAGCCGGTCTCGACCGCTACGAGGCCAGCGACTCCAACCGCACCGAGGATCCGAAATACAATATCATCCGCGTGGGCGACGAGCTGGCCGCGATCTACGAGCAGGCCGGGCTTTGCGTGATCCACGACCGCGGCGTCTACGACTACCCCAGCTACACCGGCTCCTATGGCCGCTCGGGCGAGGCCATCGAGCAATACCTGGCCGATCACCCGGAGATCGCCATCGTGCTGGATCTGCACCGTGACGCGCTGGGCGACGGCGAGGTAGTCTATAAGATCATGGCGGAGGAGCACGGCGTTGTCGCCAGTCAGGTCATGCTCCTGTGCGGCAGCGACGCCAGCGGTCTGGAGCACCCCAACTGGCGCTCAAATCTCTCCCTCGCGCTGTATTTGCAGGCGGCGGTGGAGGAGAACTACCCCAGCCTGATGCGCCCGGTGGCGCTGGTGCCGCAGCGCTATAACCAGCACTTGACCGGCGGCTCGCTGATCGTCGAAGTCGGCAGCAGCGGCAATACCCTGCAGGAGGCGCTGGCGGCGATCCGTCTTTTCGGCGAGACCACCGCCCCCGCTTTGCTTGCGCTGATCGAGCCATAAATTTTTTCTTTTCCCCTATTGACAAATTGAAAATCAGCGTGTATATTGAGCTTAACGAGAATAATTCTTATTAAGGAGCAGCCATGGAAGTACAGCGGCGCAACAGCAAAAAACGAGACGCCATCCGCGCCGAGCTTTGCCGCGCGACGGATCATCCGAGCGCCGAGGAGCTCTTCCGCCGCTTGCGCCCCCAGATCCCCGACCTCTCGCTTGGCACGGTATACCGCAATCTCGCCCTGTTTTTACAGGAGGGCAGCGCGATCTGTGTCGGCACGGTGGACGGACAGGATCGCTTTGACGGGCGCACCGATCCGCACGCGCACTTCATCTGCGAAAAATGCGCGCGGGTGATCGACCTGCCGATGCTCCTGCCGGAGGATTTGCTGTGCCAGCCCCTGCCCGGCATAGCGCGGGACTACTCCCTCTCGTTTTACGGCGTATGCAATCACTGTGCGTGATGCAGATATATAAATATTTTTTTGGAGGATTTTTACTATGAAGAAATGGGTATGTCCTGTTTGCGGTTACATTCACGAGGGTGACACGGCTCCCGAGTTCTGCCCCGTCTGCAAAGTTCCCGGCGAGAAGTTCACCGAGCAGAAGAGCAATCTGAGCTGGGCGGCTGAGCATGTGCTCGGCGTTGGCAAGCAGTTCGGCGCCGACGTTCCCGAGGAGGTCAAGGCGGAGATCATCGCCGGCCTGAAAGCCAATTTTGAGGGCGAGTGCAGCGAGGTCGGCATGTATCTGGCCATGGGCCGCGTTGCCGCGCGCGAGGGTTACCCCGAGATCGCGATGTACTGGGAGAAGGCTGCGCTGGAAGAGGCCGAGCACGCCGCAAAGTTTGCCGAGATGCTGGGCGAAGTGCTGACCGACAGCACCAAGAAGAACCTCGCCATGCGCGTTGACGCCGAGAACGGCGCTACCGAGGGCAAATTCATGCTCGCCAAGCTCGCCAAGCAGTACAACCTCGACGCCATCCACGACACCGTCCATGAGATGGCCCGCGACGAGGCAAGACACGGCAAGGCTTTCAAGGGCCTGCTGGAGAGATACTTCGGCTAAGGAAAAAAGCTGATATAAAAGCACTTCAACAGAGGATGGATCTTTCGGGATCTGTCCTCTTTTTTTAATGCTTTTTTCGTTTTGTCACAGATAAAGGTTTGACATTCAACAAAAAACCGCTCTAATGCTTTCCGCCGGGCGCAAAAAAGCAGCATGTTTCTGTCACCGGTTTGCAATCTTAATCATTCTTAATGCCCTCGCCGCTTGTATTTCTCGAAACGCTTCGCTATAATAAAAGCACAAAACGACAGGAAGCTTTTTAACCTGCTTTCATTCCGAGGTGTTGTACCATGATGAAAAATCGCAAAAATCTGTTCAGTTTTCTGCTCGCGCTGCTTTTGCTCTGGCAGACCGGCGGCGCAGCTTTCCCCGGCGTCTATGCGCTTGACGCAAAAGCGGAAGCGCCGGCGGATGATGCAGAGCTTGCGCTCTCTCTGTTCGCCCCGGTCTACGAGACCGATGAGGACGGCAAAGAACAGCGCAAACTCGACGAAAAGAATCAGCCTGTCTACGAGCTTGTGTCAGACGCAGAAGAGGCTTTCGGAGAAAGCTGTGGGCTGACCATCAGCGTCAAAGGCAAAGATGAGGCGCAGAAAGCCGCCAAAAAGAACAGCGATAACGAGCCGGAGCTCTCTCTGCTTGTCACGCTCAAGGAACTGCGCGACAAGGGGCTTTACATTCTCCCGCCCGCCGGTCATTATCTGCGCGAGATCTTTTTGACTCTTCCCGGGGAAAAGCCGGACGCCAAAACGCTCAATCTCTGTGCGCTGGCCGAGGCCGATCCCAAAAACGCATCCGTCTATCTGCCCGCAGAGATTTTTGCGGAAGACTACGAGAACGAAGACCTTGACGAGCCGATCTTCCCGGCTGTCTCCGACAGCTATCTGCTGAGTCTGCGCTTTGAGCGGCTGGATGAAGAGGCCGAGATCCGCGTGATCTATCTGCCCGGCGAGGCTGCGCTCTCCGGCGAGCTGGTGGAGGGCGGCAACGACTTTATTCATTCCGATGACGGTAAACACACTGTGCTTCCCCTGCTGGACGAACAGCTTCAAGCGGCAAACGATCAGCAGTTGGTTTTTAAAGGCTGGCTGATGTTCTACACCAATGCCGAGAACGACCCGTCCGCCGACCATGATGACAAGGACGCTTTCGTTCCGCAGCCCAACGGGTCCTCCGTAGAGGTCGAAGCCGGCACAGCCATTGCCCCGTATATGTCTTGTTTTATGATCGCGCAGTGGGATACTGTCGAGCCCGATCCGACGCCTACGCCGGAACCGATGCCGACGCCTACCCCGGAGCCCACGCCGACGCCTACCCCGGAGCCCACGCCGACGCCTACCCCGGAGCCCACGCCGACACCCACGCCGGAGCCCACGCCGACGCCTACCCCGGAACCCACGCCGACGCCTACCCCGGAACCCACGCCGACGCCTACCCCGGAACCGACGCCAACGCCTGCACCCACACCGACGCCGACGCCTGCACCCACACCGACGCCGACGCCTGCACCCACACCGACGCCAACGCCTGCACCTACCCCGACACCGACGCCTGCACCCACCCCGACGCCGACGCCTACCCCGGAGCCCGCGCCGACGCCTGCGCCTACCCCCACGCCGACGCCTGCGCCCACACCGACGCCGATTCCCGTACCGACGCCCGTTCCCACTCCTGTGCCGAGCGCGATTCCCACACCCACGCCGACTATGGCGCCGCTGTCTCTGCAGCTTCACCTGAAGCCCGGCACAGCAGTCGAAAGACCCTATGACGGAACGCCGTTTAAGCTCACTGCTGATGACTTCCTGTTGACGGGTCTGCCCGGCAACGGCAGCTATTCGCTGGAGCTGCGCGCCGCTTCTGATCCGGTCAAGGCCGGCGAAAGCACTACGCTGACGGTTACTGTAAAGAGCGCACAGGCCGACGGCAAAACGCTTGACGCCGCCGCCTATGTCTGTGAGCCGCTAAACGTCACCCTGCGCGTTGTCAAACGCGACATCAACGTCAGTGCAAGCGCCGAAAAGGTTTACGACGGAGAGGCTTTGACGCTGACAACAGCCGGCAGCCCAAGCTATAGCAGCGGCGCAAACGAGCTTCTGCCCGGTCACCGCATTACCGCAGCCTCCAGCGCAGCCTCCCAGACAGAAGCCGGCACTTCCAGCGCGGCAATCGACCCGGGCAGCGTCAAAATCGTTGACGCCTCCGGCAGCGACGTCACGGACTGCTACAACGTCATCGCCGGCAGCGCCGCGCTGACGGTCACGCGCCGCCCGCTCACCATCCGCACCTCCAGCGCCATCAAGGTCTATGACGGTTCGCCGCTGACCGACCATACAGCGCCACAGGTCACGGGTCTGCTTCGCGGCCACCGCCTGCCCATCACCTTTACCGGCAAGCAGGAAAAGGTCGGCAGTTCGGACAACAGCATCAAAACCGACGTCAAGATTACCTATGAGGACGCCGACGTTACGAAGAACTACGACATTCGTTTTGAGTTTGGTACGCTGACCGTACTCAAGGCCAACGCTCTTGACTTCATCAAGGGCAGCGGCAAGGATCTGAGTCTGCATCTGGACGTCGATTACGGCGATTTCCGCGACGTGCTCGTGGACGGCGCGATCCTGCGAAGCGACGCCTACACCAGCGCCTCCGGCAGCACCGTAATCACGCTGAAAAGCAGCTATCTTGAAACCTTGAGCCTCGGCGATCACAGCGTCACCGTACGCTTCAAGGACGCCAACGACATGAAGCTGAACTTCTCGGTGCGCCGCGCCGGCGATGAGCGAAAAACACCCGCGACCGGCGATGACGCCAAGCTCGGCCTGTATCTGGCTCTCGGCGGCGGCTCGCTCGGTATCATTGGCGCGCTGGCCTACTTCCTCTACCGCAGCAAAAAGCAGGAGAAGCAGGCTAAAACCAAAGCAAAAGCCAAGCATAAACACAGTCGTACCAATTCCTCTCAATAAATAAAACCAATAAATAAAACAGCACGAAGCCCCGGATCACAAAGGATCCGGGGCTTCGTCTGTCTGTTGGCGTTTCTATATTTTCAGCCGCAGCATCGTATGACAGTCTACTCACGCCTGTTTTTCATATATGACAATACAATCTTCCATACAAATGCTTGCTCGTTTCGACAAAAAGAAAGAAAAGCGGCGCTTCCTGTAGAAGTGCCGCTTTCGGTGCTTTTCAGTTGTAGCGCTTGTTCTTGTTCTTGCGGGCTGCCTCGGATTTCTTGCGGCGCTTGACGCTGGGGCTCTGGTAGTACTCCTTCTTGCGGAGATCGGCCAGAACGCCGGACTTGGCGCAGCTGCGCTTAAATCTCTTGAGCGCATTGTCCAGAGACTCATTCTCCTTGACGTAGATTTCAGACATTTATTTCCCTCCCTCCAAATACGCCTGCGGCGCTGTAAGGGCCACGAATTGGCTTTTAACGTGGGTATTATACTTTTATTTCCCCCGTTTGTCAACTGTTACTTTGCGGGTTTGACAATCAAATTAATCAACTTGTTTTTGACCACGATCGTCTTGACCAGTTCCATGCCATCGAGATAACGCTGCACCTTGTGGTCGGCACAGGCAGCCGCAATAACGTCCTCGTCGGGCGCGTCGGCCGCAAGGCGGATCGTGGAGCGCAGCTTGCCGTTGACCTGCACCGCCATCTCGCGCACGGCGTCCTGCGTCTTGGCCTCGTCGTAGACCGGCCAGGACATCTGCATCGCCATCTTCCCGTAGCGCGCGGCGTAGCCGCCGAGCTCCCACATCTCCTCCGCCAGATGCGGCACAAAGGGGCTGAGCAGCAGGATCAGCGGCTCCAGATCCCCACGGCTCAGGCCACGGCTGTAGAAGTCGTTGACCAGCGCCATCATCGCAGCAATCGCCGTGTTCATTTTCAGGGTGTTGATGTCCTCGGTGACCTTTTTGATGGTCTTGTGGATGGCGCTCTCGTTTTCCGGCGTGACGGCGGCGGAATCCTTGGCCATCTCCAGCAGATTCCAGCAGCGATCGAGGAAACGCTTGGCGCCCTTGACCGCCTCGTCCGACCAGGTAGCCGTCTTCTCAAAATCCCCGATGAACATGATGTAGAGCCGCATGGTGTCTGCGCCGTAGGCCTTGACCACATCGTCTGGATTGACGACGTTGCCCAAAGACTTCGACATCTTGACCGCCGGGCGCGTCGCCTGATTGCCGTACTTGTCCAGCAGCGCCTGCTTCTCCTCCTCGGTCTCGACGTTGCCGACGTAGTGCGGGTTCTTGCCGAGGATCATGCCGTGGCTGGTGCGCTTGGCATAGGGCTCCTTGGTATGAACGACGCCGATATCGTAAAGGAACTTGTGCCAGAAGCGGCTGTAAAGCAAATGGAGCGTCGTGTGCTCCATGCCGCCGTTGTACCAGTCTACCGGGCCCCAATATTCCTCGGCCGGTTTGCCGACAGGCTCATGTTCGTTGTGCGGATCCATATAGCGCAGATAGTACCAGCTCGAGCCCGCCCACTGGGGCATGGTGTCCGTCTCGCGCCGGGCCGGGCCGCCGCAGCAGGGGCAGGTGGTGTTGACCCAGTCGCTCATCTTGCTCAGAGGCGACTCGCCGTCGTCGGTTAACTCATAGGAATCGACCTGCGGCAGCAGCAGCGGCAGCTCGCTCTCCGGCAGGGGCACCCAGCCGCACTTGTCGCAGTGCACCAGCGGAATCGGCTCGCCCCAGTAGCGCTGACGGGAGAACACCCAGTCGCGCAGCTTATAGTTGACCTTTTCCCGTCCGATCCCCTGTTCCTCCAGCCACTTGGTGATGGCCGGGATGGCCTCCTTGACGGTCATGCCGTCCAAAAAGCCGGAATTGACCATGATGCCCGTGTCGTCCTTGAGTGTAAAGGCAGCTTCTTCTACATTACCGCCCTTGACGACCTCAATAATCTCACAGCCGAATTTCCGGGCAAAGGCCCAGTCGCGCTCGTCGTGCGCGGGCACGGCCATGATCGCGCCGGTGCCGTAGGTGACCAGTACGTAGTCGGAGATAAAGATGGGGATCTCGCGGCCGTTGACGGGGTTGATGCCGCGCACGCCCTCGAGGCGCACACCGGTCTTGTCCTTGTTGAGCTCGGCACGCTCAAAATCGGACTTGCGGGCCGCCTCCTCCACGTAGGCCAAAACCGCCTCGCGGTTTTCGATCCGGTCCATCCACTTTTTCACGTAGGGATGCTCCGGCGCGAGCACCATATAGGTCGCGCCGAAGAGCGTGTCCGGGCGCGTGGTGAACACCAGCAGCTCGTCGCCGGCGGTGGTCTGGAACTTGAGCTCCGCGCCGGTGGAGCGGCCGATCCAGTTGATCTGCTGCGCCTTGACGCGGTCAATGAAGTCCATACCGTCCAGATCGTCGATCAGACGCTGGGCATACTTCGTGATACCGAGCATCCACTGGCTCTTTTCCCGGCGAACGACCTCGCTGCCGCAGCGCTCGCACACGCCCTCGACCACTTCCTCGTTGGCCAGCACGCATTTGCAGCTGGTGCACCAGTTGACGGGCATCGTGGTCTTATAGGCCAAGCCCTTTTTATACAGCTGCAGGAAGATCCACTGCGTCCACTTATAGTAACTCGGATCGGTGGTGTCCACCACGCGATCCCAGTCGAAGCCATAGCCGAGCATCTTGAGCTGGCGGGTAAAGTTTTCAATGTTGCGCTTGGTGACGATCGCAGGGTGGATGTGGTTTTTGATAGCAAAGTTCTCCGTCGGCAGACCAAAGGCGTCGTAGCCGATCGGGAAAAGAACATTATAGCCCTCCATGCGTTTTTTACGCGTGATGATATCCAGCGCCGTATAGGGGCGCGGATGACCCACGTGCAGACCGGCGGCGCTGGGGTACGGAAATTCCACCAGGCCGTAGAACTTTGGCTTGTTGCTGCCCGTCTCGGCGGCATAGGGTTTTACCTGCTCCCAGTGTTCCTGCCATTTCTTTTCAATGGCAGCAAAATCATATTTCATCTTGTTATCCCTCTCTTCTGTTAATAAAGCTCCGTGGCCCCGGTTGTCCGGGGCTTCATAGGGATGAGGGATCCACCGCCTCCGCGTCGCTCCACAGGCGCTCGATATCGTAGAATTTTCTCGCCTCGTCGGTGAAAATATGCACGATCACGCTGCCAAAGTCCATCAGCACCCAGATATCCGAGCGAAGGCCCTCGCGGCGCATCGGCGGCTCGCCGGCCTCAGACAGCTGCTTGTCCACCTCGTCCACCAGCGCCTTGACGTGAGTGCTGGAGCTGCCGTTGCAGATCACAAAATAGTCGGCCAGCACAGTCTGCGCCTCGGTCTTCAAAACCTTGACGTCAATTGCTTTCTTGTCGTCCAGCGCCTTTGCGGCGACCTTGGCGATTTCTCTCGGTGTCATCATCTTTTTTACCCCCTGTTTGTCCTCTCTTGATAGTATTCCATCGCCCGCTGCGTCACCGGGCAGGGTGTTTCTCCCCGCTCCAGAATATAGCGAAGCGTCATTTCCAATGCGAAGGCCATCGCGCGATCCAGATCGGTTTCCGCCAGCCGCCGTGCCTCCTGTACGCCGGGAAAATTCCGCGTCGGCTCGATGTAATCCGCCAGCCAGACGATCTTTTCCAGCCTTGTCATATCCGGCCTTCCCGTGCAGTGCCAGCGGATCGCGTCCCGGACCGCGCCGCAGACGCCGAAGCACTTCTCCGCAAGGGCAGCGCCGGTGATCGCGTGCAGCACCGCCGGGCATTCCCGCTCTGTGTCCTCCAGCGCCAAAGCTTCGTCTTCACAGAGCGCAAACTGCGCCTCTGGATCCAGCCTCTTGGTAATATCGTGCAGGATCGCAGCCTCCGCCGCCAGCTCGGGGTCTTCCCCCCAGCGCATAGCGAGCGAGACAGCCTCTCCCTCGCACCCGCTCACATGGGCGATGCGCTTCGGCTCGAGCATTGCGTAGGCCATCTCACGCAGCCAGGCCAGCTCCGGCTGAGCGCCGTACCAACGGCGGCGGATGATCTCCTCATAGGCGGCCCGGGTCAGTCCATCCCTCCCCAGGCGGCGCGGCAACAGCTCCCGCAGCTCGCCGGAGCTGATCTCGATCGGCTCATGCGGCACGATCTCGACCGAAGCGTTATACAGGCTGCGCAGTGCCGCCGCCTTCTCCTCGATCAAGCCGCGCTCATCCCCCGCGCGGCAGAGAACCGCAACGGTGCACTGCTCCAGCAGATAGCTGAAGCGATACCATTGATCGATGCACAGCAACATATCGGTGCCCACGATCAACAGCAGTTCGTCCTGCGGATACAGTGCGCGAAGCTGTTCCACCGTGTCAGCGGTATAGCTCGCGCCCGCGCGCTGGATCTCGATATCGGAGACCTCCAGACCCGGGATGCCGGCAAAGCTCAGCTCGCAGAGCTGAAACCGATCCTCTGCCGAAGGACTGTCCTCCGGCAGAGCCTTATGGGGAGGCAGGCGATCCGGGATGATCAGCAAACGGTCGGACTGCAGCTTCTCTGTCACGGTGAGCGCGGCTGCACGGTGACCAAGATGCGGCGGGTTGAAGCTGCCGCCGTAGATGGCTGTTTTCATTTCTTCTTTTTATCCTTGACCAATTCTATTTTCGGCTCTTTTTCGTTTCTTTTATACAGCACGAACTTTGTGCCGATGACCTGCACCTGCTCGGCCTTGCAGGCCGCGGCCAGCGCGTCGCAGGCCTCGCGCGCCGTGAGCATGGAGTTTTCCAGCACCCGCCCTTTGACGAGTTCGCGCGCGGTAAGCGCCTGCCTGACCGACTCGATCAGATTGTCGTTGATGCCGCCCTTGCCCACCTGAATGATGGTATCCTCGGCGGCGGCAAGACCGCGCAGCTGGGATCGCTGCTTACTGGTAATTGGCATAAGTATTCTCCTTTACGATTGAAACAGTGCGGTGACAAAATTACCGCGATCAAAGGGGATCAGATCGTCGATCCCCTCGCCGACGCCCACGTACTTGACCGGAAGCTTCAGCTCGTCGGCAATGGCAAAGACGATGCCGCCCTTGGCCGTGCCGTCAAGCTTGGTGAGAACGATGCCGGTCAGTCCGGCGGTATCCAGAAACTGCTTTGCCTGGATCAGTCCGTTCTGCCCGGTGGTCGCGTCGAGCACCATCAGGGTCTCGACGTCCGCCTCCGGCAGCTCACGGTCGATGATGCGGCGGATCTTCGCCAGCTCGTTCATCAGGTTCTGCTTGTTGTGCAGTCGTCCGGCCGTGTCGATGATGACCACGTCCGTGCCGCGCGCCTTGGCCGCGCACAGACCGTCATACACCACGGCGGCCGGGTCGCTCCCCTCCTCATGGCGCACGATCTCCGCACCGGCGCGCTCGGCCCATACGGCGAGCTGATCGGCGGCGGCAGCGCGGAAGGTATCGCCCGCGCACAGCAGCACCCGCTTTCCCTCGCCGACAAGCTGATGGGCGAGCTTGCCGATCGTCGTGGTCTTGCCCACGCCGTTGACGCCGACCATCAAGATCACCGAAGGCTTCGTCTCCAGCTTCAGCGCCGCGTCGCCAACCTGCAGTTGCTCGCTCATCAGCTCAACAAGGCCCTCGCGCGCCTCATGCCCCTTGCGAAAGCGCTTTTCCCAGGTCAGGCGCTTCATGCCCTTGACAAGCTTTTCCGCCGTGGCGGCGCCGACGTCGGAGAGCACCAAAAGCTCCTCCAGATCGTCGTAAAAATCCTCGTCGTCCGGCGCGTAGTCCTGAAACAGCGCCTCCAGCTCCTGCATGTTTTTCCGGGTCTTCGTCAGCCCGGAGAAAATCTTATCGAAAAAGCCCATGTTTTTATCCCTCCACGCTCTTTTGCGCGCTCTCCAGATCCAGCTCGATCACGCTCGACACGCCTTTTTCCTGCATGGTAACGCCGTAGAGCACGTCGGCCTCTTCCATGGTGCCGCGGCGGTGCGTGATAACGAGAAACTGCGTTTTTTGCGACATGCGCCGCATATAACCGGCAAACCGGACGACGTTGGCCTCGTCCAGCGCGGCCTCGATCTCGTCCATAACGCAAAACGGCGTCGGACGCACCTTCAAAATCGCAAAATACAGCGCAATGGCCACAAAAGCCATCTCGCCGCCGGACATCAGGCTGATCGTGCTCAATGCCTTGCCGGGCGGCTGCACCTTGATCTCAATGCCGCACTCGAGCACATTTTCCTCATCCTCCAGCACCAGCGAAGCCTTGCCGCCGCCGAACAGCTCCAGGAAGGTCTGGCGGAAGCAGGAATCAATCTGACGGAATTTCTCCAAAAAGACGTCCTTCATCTCGCCCGTCACGCTGCGGATGATCTCCAGCAGCTCGCGGCGCGCCTTTTCCACGTCGTCGCGCTGCCCGGCGAGGAATTCATAGCGGCTGTTGACGCGCTCGTATTCCTCGATTGCGCCGAGGTTCGGCGTACCGAGGGCGCTGATGCCGCGCCGCAGCTCCGCGATCTCGCGGTTGGTCTTCGTCAGGTTCTCCACCGGCTGGCGCTGCGCCATCGCGGCGCTGTGGCTGAGCTCATAGTTATCCCAGAGACGGTCGAGGATCTGTTTTTCCTCCATCTCCGCCGAGATTTTTTTCTGCTCCAAACGCGCCACGCTGCGCTCCAGATCGATGATCTGGGCGTTGCGCTGCTGGGCATCCTTGTCGGCGCGGGTGCGCCGTCCCTCGAGTTCGAGACGCGCTTTGCTGATCTCGCCAATCTCGTCACGCAGCTTTTGCGCGTCGCCGCGCAGCTTTTCCAGTTGCTTTTCCTTTTCCTCAATCTGCCGCTGGAGCGCCAGAATACGCTGTCTGGTCTCGTCCACTGCGCGCTGTCGGCTCTCGCTGTCGCCGCTGAGCGCATCCAAAAGCAGCTGCAGCTGCTTGACGCTGTTATCCGTCGTTCGCTGCTCCGCCTCAATCGAAGAGCGGCGGCTGAGAATCGCGCTCTGCTCCTCCAGCGCGGTATCCAGCTGGTAGCGCAGAGCCGCCAACTGGGTGCTTGCGCGATCCAACTCGTCCTGAGCGCTTTTCTCCTGCTCAGCAAGCTTCTTGTAAAGCTTCATCAGCTTTTCCAGCTCGTTGGCACGCGAGAGCACACCCGTGCCGCGCGCGCTGCTGCCGCCCGTCATCGAGCCGCCCGGATGGATCTGCTGCCCGTCCAGCGTAACGATGCGCAGGCGGTTGTCGTTGGCGCGTGAGATGCGGATCGCATCTCCCAGCGTTTCGGCCACAATGGTACGGCCGAGCAAATTGAAAAAGATCTGCTCGTATTTGGGATCATAGCGGACAAGATCGACCGCCAAGCCGACAAAGCCCGGATCTCTGGTGGGCAGCTCCTGCAGCGCGCTGCCGCGGATCGTGTCGAGCGGCAGGAAGGTCGCGCGTCCGGAATCGCGGCGCTTGAGCAGCTCAATCGCACTGCGTCCGGCCGCCTGATCGTCCACGATGATGTGCTGCGCGGCGGCGCCCAGCGCCGTCTCAATGGCAAGCGCGCAGCTGTCCTCCGTGCGCAGGAGATTGGCCGCCGGGGCGTGAATGCCCTGCAGCGTACCGCGTTTGGCCTCCTGCATCACCGTCTTGACGGCCTTGGAAAATCCTTCGTAATCCTTTTCCATCTCGCTGAGCATGTGAATGCGCGAATCGGTGCTGCGCAGGTCTACGGCGAGCTTCGTCGTCTGATCACGCAGGCTTTGTAGCTGATCCTCGCGATTTTTCAGCTTCATGCGGCATCCGCTCAAGACATTGTCGTTGCGCCGCTTGTCCTGTTCGACTTCGTCAAGCTGCTTCTGCAGCCCGGCAATATGCGCCCGATTGCCTTCAATCTGTGTGCGAATTTCCTTCACACGCGTCTGCTGCTCGGCGATATCCGACAGCATCCGCTGCAGGCTTTCCTCGCCGTTTTTCACGCTGCCGCGCAGCACGACGATCCCGGCGTCGCACTCGGCCACCGCCGCTTCGGCGGTGGAAAGGCGTTCGCGCGCCTGCTCGGTCTCCAGATCCTTCTGGCGCATGCGTTCGCTGATGCTGTCCGAGGAGGCATAGAGCGACTGCAGGTCGTTTTTGAGCTTTTCCAGTTCGTTGCAGCTCTGCTCGTACTCAAGCGCTGCACTCTCCGCCTGCGCATGCAGCTTCTCAAGCGTCAGCATCCATACCGATATCTCTTTGATACGCAGCTCATCGCGCAAAACAAGATACTTTTTCGCCGTTTCGGACTGCTTTTTCAGCGGCCCGACCTGCATTTCCAGTTCCTCAATCTTATCGTTGATGCGCAGCAGGTTTTCCTCGGTCTTCTCCAGCTTGCGCTCGGCCTCCTCCTTGCGGTAACGGAAGCGCGAAATGCCCGCCGCCTCCTCGAAAACCTCGCGGCGGTCCGTACTGCGCGAGGATACGATCTCCGCGATACGCCCCTGTCCGATGATGGAATAGCCGTCGCGTCCGAGGCCGGTGTCCATCAGCAGGCTGTGGATATCCTTGAGGCGCACCGGTTCGCGGTTGATGTAGTATTCGCTTTCACCGCTGCGGTAATAGCGGCGGGTCAGCATGATTTCCTCGTTGTCCGAGTCAATGATATGGGCAGAGTTATCCAAAACCAGAGACACCTGCGCATAGCCAAGCTTGCTGCGCTTCTCGGTTCCGCCGAATATGACGTCCTCCATTTTGCTGCCGCGCAGCGCCTTGCTGCGCTGCTCGCCCATAACCCAGAGGATCGCGTCGGAAATATTCGATTTGCCGGAGCCGTTTGGTCCGACGATCGCGGTAATATCCTTTTCAAAGCTCAAGCGGGTTTTATCCGGAAAGCTCTTGAAGCCTTGAATTTCCAATGCACGTAAATACAAAGTTCCGTCCCTCGTTTGCGTCAAATTCTCTGTGTTTTGCCGTCTGTTTGATCCGGCTTTTCCACGGAAAGCAGCCGCAGCTGTCCCGCCTCGCCGGTGTGGCTTACAATTTTCAGTTCGCGCAGCGCAAAGCGTTCCTCCAACGCCTGCACGTTGCAGCGGCCCTGACCCAATGCCTGCGACAACTGCCGCTCCGGCGCAGCCAGCAAAACCCGGCTGCCGGCAGGCAGTCCTTGCAAAAGCACAGCCATTTTCTCGCGTAAAACGCGCGATTTGACCAGTTCGCCAAGGGCCGGGTGATACGCGCCGGCCACGGCGTCGCCCGACGAAAGCGCTTCCGTCGGGTTTAAGCCCAGGCGGATCACCGGGATAGCTGCCGCGTCAAACAAAGGCAGCAGTTTTGCGCAGATCTCCACCGCCTCTTCCACGCTCTGCGCCCGGTATTTCCCCGCACGCCACAGGTCAAAAAGCGCCGTGTCCTTTACAACGACCGTCGGATAGATCCGCACGCCCTGCGGACGCAGCGCGATCAGCTCGCGCGCGGTTTTCAGATCCTTTTCCGGCGTGTCGCCGGGCAGTCCCGTCATCATCTGCAGCACGAGCGAAAAGCCCGCCTCACAGATCATCCGGGAGGCTTCGCGCACGTCCTGCGCACTGTGCCCGCGTCCGGAAAGCCTTAAAACCTCGTCGTCCATCGACTGGGCGCCGAGCTCGATCGTCTCCACGCCATAATCGTGCAGACGATCCAACACCGCGCCGTCGATCGCATCCGGGCGAGTGGACAGACGGATGGTCTGGATCTTCCCCGCACGAAGGCCCCAGCGCGCCGCTTCGAGCAGCATCAGCTGCTGTTCAACAGGGATCGCCGTAAAGCTTCCTCCGTAAAAGGCGAGCTGTCGCCATTCATCCGTTTCATCAAGCGCTTGCAGCAGCGCCAGCAGCTCCGACGCGCCAAGCGGTTGTTCCTGTCCGGCAATGCGCCGCTGGTTGCAAAAAACACAATCGTGCGGACACCCCAGATGCGGCACGAACACCGGCACCACGGACGCTCTGGCGCTCACGCGTCCAGCGCCTCCAGCGCGCGGCAGGCGGCCATCTGTTCGGCCTCCTTTTTCGTGCGGCCTTCGCCCTCGCCGATGGTCTGTCCGTTCATGCTCACGCGGAAGAAAAATCGCTTGTCATGATCCGGCCCCTGTTCGTCGATCATCTCGTACTGCAGATGCTGTCCGGCCTTTTGCTGAATGCGCTCCTGCAGCGCGGTCTTGTAGTCCGCCGAACGGTGCTCCTCGCCGATACAGGCGTCTGCAAGCACCTCGCGCATAATAAAGCGCCTGGCCTGCTCCATGCCGCTGTCCAAAAACTGCGCGGCAATCAAGGCCTCCACCATGTCGGCAAGGATGGACACGCGCTCACGCCCGCCGCTGCGCTCTTCGCCGCGGCCCAGGCGCATATATTCACCCAGTCCCAGCCGGAGTGCCACGACGTGCAGACTGCTCTCGCACACCAGCTCCGCACGCAGGCGGGTCATCCGCCCTTCGGGCAGCCGCGGCTTATGCGAAAACAGAAACTCCGCCGTCACCAGCCCCAGAATCGAGTCGCCCAGAAATTCCAGACGCTCATAGCTCTCCGCATGCTCACTGCGCCGTTCGTTGGCATAGGAACTGTGGGTCAGCGCCGTTTCAAGCAAGCTCCTGTCGCGAAACGCATATCCGATTTTATGTTCCAGTTCCCTCATGCTCGCTCTCAATCTTCATGTATTCGACGTTCTCTTCAATGCATGCGATCATGCCGCTGCCGGCAAACTGCACCGCCTGCCGGATCGCGGAGAAAAAGCTCCCGGCGTCCGAGCCGCCATGCGCCTTGATGACAGGCTTGCTGATACCGATAAAGGCCGTTCCTCCGACCTCGTTGGGATCCATCGAGCGCTTCATTGCGCCCAGATCGCTCTTGAGCAGCGCCGCCGCCAGCTTGTTTTTTGTACTTTGGGTCAACACGCCCTTGAGCGCGCCCATGATATAACGGATCACACCCTCGGTCGTCTTCAGCAGGACGTTTCCGGTATAGCCGTCACACACCGCCACGTCCACGCTGCCGTTGAACAGCTGCGTTCCCTCGACGTTGCCGACGAAGTGGATGCGCCCCTGCTCGTGTGCCGCTTTCAGCAAAGCATAGGCCTCATGCTGCAGCGCGCCGCCCTTGGTCTCCTCGGTGCCGACGTTGACCAGGCCGACCCGGGGCTTGTCGCAGCCCATGATCCGGCTGGCATAAAAGCTGCCCATGAAGGCAAACTGCAGCAGGTACTCCGCCGTACACTCAACGTTGGCGCCACAGTCAACCAGCATGACGCCATGCTCGCCCGCCGGCAGTACCGGCGCCATCGCCGCGCGACGGATGCCGCGGATGCGCTTGACGATCAAGGTTGCTCCGGTCAAAAGCGCGCCGGTGCTGCCGGCGGAGACCATTGCGTCTCCCCTGCCGTCGCGCAGCAGTTGCAGCGCCACGGTCATCGAGGCGTCCTTTTTGCGCCGCGTTGCCTTGCTGGGATCGTCCTCCATCGTGATCACCTCGCGCGCATCGACGATCTCGACGCCCTCCAGGCTCTCGCCCTGCAGGCATGCGCGGATCGCTTCCTCACGCCCGACCAGAAGCAGCTCGACGCCCAGCTCACGCTTGGCGCGCAGCGCGCCTCTGACGATTTCACCGGGAGCCTTGTCCCCGCCCATGGCGTCAATGATGATTTTCATTCGTGAACAGCTCCCCCTTCATAATCTCGTCGATCATCGCAAGCGAACGCTCAGAGATCGCGGCGTTTTTATTTCTCTTGCCCTTGACGCGGTGATCCAGCGGCGAAATAATGCCGAAATTGATGTTCATCGGCTGGAAATCGCCGACGCTGCCGCCGGAGATATACAAGCCCAGCGCGCCAATCGCCGTCTCCTGCGGGAAATTTACCGGGGACAATCCGAGAAGCCGCGCCGCTGTCTCGATGCCGACCAGCATCCCGGAAGCCGCAGACTCCACGTAACCCTCCACGCCGGTCATTTGTCCGGCAAAGCTGATGCGCGGCTCCGAGCGCAGTCGGTAATAGCGGTCTAAAAGCTGCGGGCTGTTGATATAGGTATTGCGGTGCATCACGCCGAAGCGGATAAAATCCGCGTTTTTGAGCGCGGGGATCATCGTAAAGACCCGGCGCTGCTCGGCCCAGGTCAGATGCGTCTGGAAGCCGACGAGGTTATAGAGCGTGCCCTCGGCATTGTCGCGCCGCAGCTGCACCACCGCGTAAGCTTCCTTCCCCGTGCGCGGGTCGCGCAGACCAACCGGCTTGAGCGGCCCGTAGCGCAGGGTATCCACCCCACGGCGCGCCATGACCTCGACGGGCATGCAGCCCTCAAAAACTCCGGCATCGTCAAAGCCATGCACCGGCGCCTCCTTGGCGTTCACTAGTTCGTGTACAAAAGCCAGATACTGCTCCTGATCCATCGGGCAGTTTACATAATCCGCTGTCCCCTTGTCATAGCGGGAAGCGAAGAAGGCGCTGTCCATGTCCACACTCTCCAGCGTGACGATGGGCGCAACCGCGTCGTAAAAGTGCAGATCGCTCTCCGGGCAGCGCCGGGCGATGGCCTCGGCGATCGCGTCGCTGCTGAGCGGGCCTGTCGCGACGACGACCTCGCCCTCCGGGATTTCCTCCGCCTCCGCCTCGATAATCTCAACGAGCGGATGGCTGCGCAATTTCTCGGTGATCGTGCGGGCAAAGCCTACGCGGTCAACCGCAAGCGCCCCACCCGCGGCCACGCGGTTTGCGTCGGCGCTTTGCATGATGAGCGAGCCCATTTTCCGCATCTCCGCTTTCAGCAGACCGACCGCGTTCGTCAGCTCGTCGCTGCGCAGGGAGTTGGAGCAGACCAGCTCCCCAAAATACGCGCTCGTGTGCGCCGGGGTCATTTTATGCGGTTTCATCTCCACCAGACGAACCGGGATCCCTCGCGTAACAAGCTGCCACGCGCATTCGCTTCCCGCCAAGCCCGCGCCGAGGACGGTGACTTTTTCCATAAATTATTCCTTTGCTTTCTTCGTTGTTTTTTTGGCTGTCGTCTTCTTCGACGCACTCTTCGTCTTGTCCGCAGGCGCTTTCTTCTTGTACATGCGCTTATCCTCCGGCACAAAATTGACGCAGTCTTCATTGATGCAGAAGGATTTCAGCGGGCCGCGGCCGCTGCGCTTGAACATGGTCTTGCCGCAGGCCGGGCAGAAGTCCTTGGTCGGCACATCCCAGGTAATAAAGCCGCAGTCGGTGCCGCGCTCGCAGGCATAGAACACGTAGCCCTTTTTCGAGGTGCGCTTGAGAATGCGGCCGCCGCACTTCGGGCATTTACCGGGCATTTCTACGACGATGGGCTTGGTGAAGGAGCACTCCGGGAAGCCCGGGCAGGCCAGAAAATAGCCGAACTTGCCCTTTTTCACCACCATCTGCCGTCCACAGACCTCGCAGTACTCGTCGCTGAGCACGTCGGGCACCTTCAGGCGAACGCCCTCGAGCGCCTGCTCGGCCTTGGTCATTTCGCTGTCAAAGCCGGTGTAGAATTCGTCCAGCACCGCGCGCCAGCGAATCTTGCCGCTTTCGATCTCGTCAAGCTCCTCCTCCATGCGGTTGGTAAACTTCAGATCGACGATGTCGGCAAAATGCTCTTTCATCATTTTGGTGACGACCTCGCCCAGCGGCGTCGGACGCAGGTATTTGCCCTCTTTAATCACATAGTCGTGAGAGGTAATGGTCGTAATAGTCGGCGCGTAGGTAGAGGGGCGGCCAATACCTTTTTCCTCCATCGCGCGAATCAGCGTCGCCTCGGTATAGCGGGCAGGCGGCTGGGTAAACTGCTGATCCGGGATCATCTTTTCCAGCAGCAGCCGCTCGCCCTCGTTAAGGCTCGGCAAAGGATTGGCCAGCTCCGCGCTCTCTTCGTCGCGAGCCTCCTCGTAAACGGCGGTGTAGCCCGGAAATTTCAGTTCGGAATAGGTGGCGCGGAAGTTATGCGCCCCGGCGCCGACCTCAACCGTCACGTTGTCGTAGATGGCGTTGGCCATCTGGCTGGCGGTAAAACGCCCCCAGATCAGACGGTACAGGCGGTACTGCTCCTGCGTCAGATCCTTGCGCAGCAGCTCCGGCGTCAGGTTGACGTCTGTAGGACGGATCGCCTCGTGCGCGTCCTGCGCGCCGGATTTGGTCTTAAAGCGGCGCGGAGAGCCGGGATAAAACGCTTCGCCGTAGTGACCGGTAATGAAGCTGCGCGCGGCGGCCAGCGCCTCCTCCGACAGACGCAGCGAGTCGGTACGCATATAGGTAATCAGACCCAGGCTGCCCTGCCCCGCAATTTCGACGCCCTCGTAAAGCTGCTGCGCGATGGACATCGTGCGCCGCGGCGTCATACCAAGGCGGCGGGAGGCCTCCTGCTGCAGCGTAGAGGTGATAAAGGGAGGCGCGGGGCTGCGCTGCTTTTCTCCGCGCTTGACCGCGCTGACGAGAAAGGCCGCATCCTGTACATCTTCGATGACCGCGTTGACCTCGGCCTCGCTTTTCAGTTCCTGTTTTTTACCGTTTTTTCCATAGTAGCGCGCCGTAAACCCGGGGGTCTGCCCGTCACGGCGAAGCACCGCGTCCAAAAGCCAGAACTCCTCGCTGACAAAGCTCTGAATCTCCTCCTCGCGGTCGACGACCATACGCGTCGCCACACTCTGCACGCGTCCGGCGGACAGACCCTTTTTTACTTTCTTCCAGAGCAGCGGAGAGAGCTTATAGCCTACAATGCGATCCAGAATACGGCGCGCCTGCTGTGCGTCCACCAGATCCTGATCGATGCTGCGCGGCTGCTGGATGCTCTCCGTAACCACCTTTTTGGTGATCTCGTTGAAGGTGACGCGCCGCGCCTTATCATCCGGCAGCTCCAGCAGCTCCTTGAGATGCCAGGAGATTGCCTCGCCCTCGCGGTCAGGGTCTGTCGCAAGATAGACGGTGCCTGCCGCGGCGGCCGCGCTCTTCAGTTCCTCGATCAGCTCGCGCTTATCCTTAACCGGAACGTATTCCGGCTCAAAGTCGTGCTCGATATCCACGCCCATCTTGCTCTTGGGCAGATCGCGCAGATGCCCCATCGAGGCCTTGACCTTATAGCCCGTCCCCAAATATTTTTCAATCGTCTTTGCCTTTGCCGGAGATTCTACGATGACCAGATCCTTCGCTTTTGCCATGGTTTGCCCTCACTTTTTCGTGATTTTCAATGCGATCCGCCGGCCGGCCTCCCGACGGATAATGCCTTTGATTTCCAAAACGGTGAGCTGCGCCAAAACCTTGGCGGCTCCCAGACCGGTTTCCTCGACGATATCGTCGATGTGCGACGAGTTCTTTTCAATCGCCGCAATGATCTTCAGTTGATCGGCGCTCAAGGCGCTCAACTGTTCTTTCCAGTCAATATATGCCTGCTGCGATGCCTTGTCAACGCTTTTTTCCTGTCGTCCGGCTCCCTCCGGCGCCTTTCGAAGCGTCTCTGCGGCACGCGAAACGAGCGGCTTTTCCTGCGTTTGCTCCTGCGGACGACGAACCTTATCCGGAAAGCGCCCGACAAATTCGCGCATGACGTCCCAGCCGCAGGTAACCGGCGTTGCGCCCTCGCGGATCAGTTGGATCGTGCCCACGCTGTTGGGCGCGCCGACCTCTCCGGGCACGGAGAAAATATCCTTGCCCTGCTCGACCGCCTCGGAGGCAAACAGCAGCGCGCCGCTCGTTTCAGGCGCTTCTACAACGACAACGCCGACGGACAGACCGGAGCTAATCCGGTTTCTGGTACGAAAGAAATGATTTTGCGAAACGGTGCCGGGCGCATGCTCACTCAAAAGCAGCCCCCATTTGGCCACTTCTCGCACCAGCCAGCCGTCCGCCGCCTCGTGCGCCGTACCCAGCACGCCGACGCAGAGCCCGTCGGCCGCCAGCGCAGCCTTGGCCGCTTCTCCGTCGATGCCGGACCCCAATCCCGACAGCACAACGCCGCCGCAGCGGATAATGCCCTCGGACAGTTTCCTCGCCATGCCCAGTCCATAAGGCGAGGCCTTGCGCGTACCGATCACAGCAATCGCCGCCTCCTCGTCCAGTTCACAGAGCTTTCCTTTGGCGTAGAGCACCAGCGGCGGCGCGTAGATATTTTTCAGTCGGGCCGGATAGCCGGAGTCCTGCTGACAGATGATTCGCAGTCCCTGCTCCTCGCAGGCGCCGAGAATCTCGTTGGCGCGGCGCAGATCGTGCTTTTCCAGCTCTTCCATCGAGCTTTCCCGCAGCTGTTCCACGCGCGACAGTTCACCCTTTGGAGCAAAGAACACCGCCTCCGGGTCGCCATAGGCGCGCAGCAGAGCCGCCTTTTCCGCCACGCTCAAGCGCTCCTGCGCGGCAAGCCATACCCAGTATTTTGCCGAAGCCACAGCGTCCCCTTCTTTCTATCTCGTCATTTCCCACATCAGGATCGACGCGGCGACAGCCGCGTTGAGCGATTCGCTGTCCGGGCGCATGGGGATGATAATCTGCTCGTCGCACAGCGCCAACAGCTCTTCGCTCAGCCCCCGTCCCTCGCTGCCGACAGCCACTGCGCAGCCGGTCAGAGGCTGTTGGCGCAGATCCCGCGAGCGTTCGCTCAAGGCCGCGCCGTAGAGCGGCAGCCCCTGATCCTGCAAAAACTCACGCAGAAGCGGCACTTCCACGCGCAGCACCTTCTGCCGGAAAATCGCGCCCATCGTGGCGCGCACGGTCTTAGGCTGATAGAGATCCGCGCAGCTGCCGGTCAGGATCACCGCGTCCACGCCGAAGGCGTTGGCCGTGCGGATCACGGTGCCGACGTTGCCGGGATCCTGTACGCTTTCCAGCACGATCGCATGGGAAAGGCTCCCCGGCTTGCCGCAGCCGCGGATCGCAACGGCAAACAGCGGCCCGGGACTGTTGGCGAGCGGACAGGCATAGTCGTAAAGATCACCCGGAGCGACATACTGCTCGCAGTCGTTGAGCCCCTCGATCGCCTGCGCCGTCTCCTTCCACAGCACGGAGACGATTTGCGCGCCAAAGCGCAGCGCCTCGCGCAGGGTTTTGATCCCGTCGCAGAGGAACTGTCCCTGCGCCATGCGATAGCTCCCGTCTGCGCCAAGCGCGCGCAGATGCCGGATGTATTCGTTTTTTCTTGAAGTAATCCGTTCCAAAATCGCGCCTACTCTCCCAGCTTATCTTTATTACAATAGTGCTATGATACACAGGTTTGTCCCATTTTGCAAGAAAAAAATCATCAGGACTCTTTTGCTTGTCTTTTTTGATGTCCGGCACACAAATATAGCCGGCAAAACTCTTGCAATATGTCGAAAAATCCGTTATAGTCAAAATACCGGGCACAGATCATCCGTCCGGAATCAAAGAAAGCGGAGGAACGAATGATGTTTGATGTGAAAGCGAAAGCGGACGAGATCATCAAAAAGGTCTCCGAGGACAAGTCTCTGGCCAAGAATTTTCTGAAAGCCCCTGTCAAAACCGTTGAAGATCTGCTGGGCGTGGATCTGCCGGACGAGGCAGTCAAAAAGGTCGTCGAAGACGTCAAAGAAAAGCTGGATCCGAAAAAGCTCGCCGCCATGCTCGACAGCGACGGCGACGGCAAGCCCGATCTCGGCGCACTCGGCAAAATCTCCGAAGTCTTTAAAAAATAAAAAACAAGGAGGACTTTTCCATGTCCATGAAGGAAGCCGTTCAATCCGTATTCCGCCAGTACGCCACCTTTACCGGCCGCGCCCGCCGCAGCGAATACTGGTACTTCACCCTGTTCAACTTCATTGTTATCGGCGTTTTCAACGTGCTGATCGGTCTTGTCGGCCGCAAAAGCGGTCTGGCCGTTTTTCTCACCACTCTGCAAGGTCTTTGGTCTCTCGCTGTTTTAGTCCCTGTTCTCGCCCTCTGCTGGCGGCGTCTGCACGACATTGGCAAATCCGGTGCAAACTACTTGTTTATCTTCATTCCGCTGGTCGGCTCGATCCTGCTCATCATTTGGTTCTGCACGGACAGCCAGCCCGGCGAAAACCAATACGGCCCCAATCCCAAAGAGAACCCCATTCAATGGTAAGCATCTGACACGAAATAAGGAGGAAGAAACCATGCGCTATATCTGCAATGTCTGCGGCTGGGTCTACGATGAAGAAGATACCGGCGTGAAATGGGACGAACTGCCCGAGGATTTCACATGCGAGCTGTGCGGCGTCGGCAAGGACGAATTCAGCGTCGAAGAATAACATCTACCATCTACTATCAATTTGCAAAAGCGCTCCCGCCGTCTCCAACCGGGGCGGCGGGGCTTTTTTGCCGGAAAGGATCTGTATGAGCAAGATCAGAGACCTCTTTGCGCCGCGTGATATGAGCCAGGGCGCGCCCTGGAAACGGATCGCGGAATTTGCATTTCCGCTGCTGATCGGCAACTTCGCCCAGCAGCTGTATAATACCGTGGACGCCGTCGTCGTCGGCAACAGCCGCTGGGGCTATCAGGCGCTCGGCGCTGTCGGCAACGCCATGCCGGTGCTTAATCTCCTGCTGGCGCTCTTCGTCGGCATCTCGACCGGCGCCGGCATTCTCGTATCCCAGCACTTCGGCGCGAAAAACGAGCGCGCGCTCAGCCGCACCATCGGCAACTGCATCACGGCCACCGCCATTGCCAGCGCCGCGATCATGCTGATCGGGCCGCTGCTGACAGGGCCGCTGCTGCGTGCCGTCGGCACGATGGACAGCATGTACGCCCAGTGCAAGGCTTATCTGGACATCTTTTTCATCGGCATCTGCGGTTTCTTCTTTTATAACATCTTTGCCGGTATCCTACGCGGTCTGGGCGATTCCTTCTCGGCGCTGCTTTACCTGATGATCACCTCGGTCATCAATATCGTGCTGGATCTGGCGCTGGTGGATCGCATGGGCGTACCCGGCGTCGCGTTGGCAACGGTCATCGCGCAGACGATTTCCGCCGTGCTGTGCGCGGTAAAGCTTCTGCGTCTGCGGACGGTGTTTCGTCTTCAAAAGAACGACCTGAAGCCGGATCCTCACTATATCGGGCGAATCATTGAGCTGGGCATCCCCTCCGGGATGACGCAGGCAGTCTTTTCCATGGCGATGATGGTCGTGCAGCGGCTCATCAACAGCTTTGGCGATGAGATGTTTGTGGCATGCAACATCATGGTCATGCGCGTGGACGGCTACGCCATGCTGCCGAATTTCAGCTTCGGGCAGGCGATGAGCACCTTTGCCGGGCAGAACGTCGGCGCGCAGCGCATGGATCGCCTGAAAGACGGTACGAAGCAGGGGCTGCTGCTGGCTGTCGGAACCGCCGTCGTGCTGACGCCGCTGGTGCTGCTCTTCGGCCCTGCGCTGATGCGCCTGTTTACGCCCGAGCAGAGCCTGATCCATTTGTCCATGGGCATGATGTACATCCTTGCCGCCGGCTATATCGCCATGTCCGTCACACAGGTGCTGCAGGGCGTGATGCGCGGCTGCGGCGACACCGTGACGCCGATGTGGATCAGCTTCGGCACCACGATCGCGATGCGCTTGCCCATTGCCTACGGCATGGTCGCGCTGCTGCGCCATCGCGGCGCCTCCCTGCTGATGCAGGAGCGGATGGTGTTTGTTTCTCTGTTGGCCGCCTGGCTCTTCGGCATGCTGATCACAATCCACATTTATCGCCACGGAACTTGGAAGGACAAGCTGCCCACGCCAAAAGACGAATAAAAACGCAAAAAGCGCCGCAGCTTTTCGCCGCGGCGCTTTACAGCACCAACATTTTAACTATATCGCCGTTTTCCACTTCTGTCAAGGTTTCTCACCGCTTCTACACCAAAATCAGCGCAACGCACAATTTATTTTTCCATTTTTTGTTCATTCTACCACTGGATTTTTATTCGAAACTGATGTATATTATAGACACAAAGGAAAACAAAAACGCCTCAACGAAAACAGGGTTGAGGGACCGCCGAAAAGCAAAACCAGCAAAAGCAAAAAACGATCCCGGAGAGGCAAAAAGGCAGAAAGCATTTCCCGCTTATGGGAAGAGATCCAAGAGATCTACAAAAAAAATGAAGAGAGTGCCGAAAGCAGGTCCGAGAACGAAAAGCAAGTGACGCAAAAAAGCAAAGCCAAGCGAGAAAGTGAATTCGGCGGTTGTATTCTAAAGAAAGAGAGGTAACCAAGATGTTAGATACCAAGAACGTAGAGAAGTAACCCCTGACTGCGAGTGAAAATGAGGTCGGTCAGGGGTTGCTTCTTTTTTTCATTTTGTCGGCGGCCATGCGGCCGTCTTTCTTTTTGCCCGCCGCTGTCCCGCGATCAAAAGAAAAAGGCCTTGCCTCGCAGCAAAGCCTTTTCGGTCTCCTGCGCCGCTTTCTGTTAAGCTGCGCTGTTAGAAATTTGTCTCATAGATATGCGCCGCCAGCTCGGCGGAAACGAAATCCAGCACGATCCAGCCGATCCGTTCGCCTTCCGGCAGTTCCGTTTTGAAAAAGCGTTGATTCAGATCCTTGGCAAAGGCATAGGGGTGGCCGTAGGCCGCCGTTCCTTTAGTGCTCAGAAAATGCAGGGCAATATCGCCTTTTTCCGCGCCGTTTTGCTCAAGCCCGGCGATAAAGGCCGCCCATTTGTCCTCGCTGTTGTACTCAAAGCGATCCTGTACCCAGAGGGTATAACTGCCGTTATCGACCGCCGTGGTATTCAGGCTCGTATCCTGATAACCTTTTTGGCTCGGCCAGAGCAAAGGAATCCCGGCCCTCTCTCCCAGGCCGGCTTCGTCCTCATAACGGCGCATCAGCACCATCTTGCCGCGCGCCTCCCCCAAGCTGGGAATCGTATCCGTCAGCAGCCAATCTCTTGGATTGATATTGATCACAGTATCCAGCATACGCTGAAACTGCGCCACGCTCTCTTCCCCGTGCTCCTGCTTGACGGCAAGAATCACCGTCTCCGTGGGATGCTCGGACACAAAATAATTGCACATTGCTGCAACAGTAAGAAAATCCAGCGTCGAACCGTCGAACGATTCCTTGCAGTTGGTAAAACCATGCATCAGCTTGAGCCGTTCCCCGTCCGCGCCAAGGCGAATATCCAGATAACGCACCCCGGCCTCGAGCTGCTCACGAATACTCAGCGCCTGACATTTGGAAAACCAGGCAAGCTGGACGTACTGCGTGGCGCTGTCGTGCGTACCGGGCAGATTGATCTCACTCAGCAGCAGACTGTCGTTCAGACGGCTCATCCAGTCGGCTGAGCCATCCACGGAACTTTTGTCCACCCGCTCTGTCAACGGCGCCAGGGTAAAAAAGGCCGCGAGACCAAGGAGCAGGGCAAGCAGCCCCGCCAGCACACGCAGCATCCGGCGCCCAAGTCCGCTGCGTTTTTTGGTTTGTTCCATAAGCGCACTTCCTTTCGACTTTTACACTATATCACAGTCCAAAAGAACAAGAAAGCATTTTTCATCCACAATAAACAAAACAAAAAAAACAGGCCTCGCGCAGAAAACATAAGCAAAACATCCCCTGCGCTTTTTCCATTGAAGACAAGGAAACAGAGTCCGGGCGCAAAGCTCGAACGATAACGGCGCTAATTTTGAACGATAAATCGCCCTTGACAAGGCCATTTTGTTATGCTAATATATCCAAGCAATAATGAGTTGTCAGCATGCAGAAGTACCCAAGAGGCCGAAGGGGCTCCCCTGCTAAGGGAGTAGGCCGGCTAAAACCGGCGCGAGGGTTCAAATCCCTCCTTCTGCGCCAAAGCAAAACCCCTGTCGCTGATGCGACAGGGGTTTCAGACCGTAGACAAACCCGCTTTAGGCTGAGGCCGAAAGCGGGTTTGTTGCGTAGATGTTGAAAAAATCGGCGAGGAAGTCCAAAACAAGCTGAAAAAGCGAGGAAATAGGCCGGGTTTTCCACCGCTTTTTTGCTAAC
>JAFWVV010000010.1 GCA_017518225.1 Oscillospiraceae bacterium
GATCCCGATCACGGCGCAGTGCACGGTGTTCGCGGAGAGCGAGGTCATCACGCTGGTGGGCGAGGGCAAGGCGACGGACGAGATCGCGGCGGGCATTGAGATGGCGGTGGCCAAGCGCTGCTTCGTCATGGCGAAGAAGGCGGGCGCGACCGACAGCATCACGCTGACGGGCGGCTGCGCGAAGAACGACGGCCTGAAGGAGGCCATCGAGCACGTTCTGAAGCTGAAGGTCATCAAGCTCAAGACCGACCCGCAGCTGATGGGCGCGCTCGGTGCCGCCGAGTACGCGCGCCAGAAGGGTCTGGCGAAAAAATAATCCGAAAATTGCGGCGACTGTAATCTTTGACTTGAAAAAATACGCTTTTTCGATCACAATAGGGATCAGCAGGTCGCCGCATTAAAAAGGAGCTCGCCGCCGGCGAGCCAGATTCAAAAAGCAGGAGGATATGACTATGGGTAAATTTGTTGTTCGCACTGTTCCGTCCGGGATCAAGTTTGTGCTGAAGGCCACCAACGGCGAGGTTATTGCCGACAGCGAGGTTTATTCCAGCGAGAGCGCCTGCCTCAATGGCATTGACAGCGTCCGCCGCAACTGTGTGGCTGAGATTGAAAACCAGACCGTCGAGGGCTTTGAGACCCTGAAGCATCCGAAGTTTGAGCTCTACACCGACAAGGCCGGAGATTTCCGCTTCCGTCTGAAGGCGAAAAATGGCGAAATCATTGCTACCAGCGAGGCCTATAAGTCTGTCAAGAGCGCGCTCAACGGCATTGACAGCATCAAGCGCAACGCTCCCGAGGCGGAGATCGTAAAGGAATAAAATAAGCACATATAGACACAGCCGCCGGATCAATTTCGATCCGGCGGCTGTTTGATTGAAGCTGCGGGGGTCAATGAAGCCTCAGTTGCCCATCGCGGCCAGAATATCCCAGTAGTTGCCCACGGTGTAGTTGGCGCCTTCGTAAGTGCCGCTGATGATGGACATGGCGCGCTGCCAGGCCTCGCTGCCCTCAAGGTAGGGGGCGGGCTGATAGTTGTTGAGCGAGTTGGGGCCGGGATTGCCGCTTTCCAGATTCAGGCTGCTGCTGATAGAGCAGGGGATGAAGCCATAGCTGTCGAGTGTGACCTGTTTGCCGCGGCGGCAAAGCGTGATCTGGGCGATGCCGGTGTCATAGGAAGCGGGGTCTTTGCCGTTACCGGGGTTGGTGTGCCCGCCGAAGATCCAGTTGCCCAGCCCATAGAAGATGATACCGTTGCCGTAAAGCTCAGCCGGCTGGATGCGGTGGGCGTGTGTGCAGTAGACGCTGCCGAAGCCTGCGTCGATTGCGTAGCGGCACAGCTCCACCTGTACTTCGGTGGTCTCATAATGCCCCTCGGTGCCCATGTGCAGGCAGGCGATGGTATATTCCGCGCCCTGCGCGCGAAGGGTCTCGACCGCCTCGTCAATCATCTGCTTGCTCTGCGCGACGAGCTTTTGCTGCGCGTCGGCAGACAGCAGGGAAAAGGCGTTGCCGGTCAGGCCGTTATACAGGCAGTAGAGCCCCAGCTTGACGCCGCCCTCGCGCTCATAGATATAGCACTCGTTTTCCCCGGCGTAGCTCACGCCCACAGCGTCCAGCGCATCGGTGGTGTCCTGGTAGGCGGCCGGGCCGAAATCCGTGGTGTGGTTGTTGGCCAGAGTGACAAACTCCACGCTGCCTCCGGTCAGTATCTGGGCGTAGGCGGCTTTGCCGAGAAAAGAAAACTGCTCGATGGAGCTGTATTTCTTGTCGGAAAGCACGCACTCCAGATTGCCGATGGTGAGGTAGTCCTCGTTGAGAAATTCGACGGTTTTGGCAAAGGGGTAATCATAACGATCGCCCACGGTCATCTGAAAGCCGATGCCCCAGTTGAGCTTGTCGGGCGAGGCGGAAAGCGTACAGTCGCCCACCATGGAGATGAGGAAGTACTCGGGCTCGGCGTCCGGCTCCGGCGTTGCGCTGCCCGGATCGGGCGCCGTGTCGCCCGGCTGCGGCTCTGCCGGCGCGTCTGTCTGCGCGGCGGCCGTAGGCGCCGGGGCGGCGGTGTCCTCGGGGAGGGGGCGGATCAGACCGCCGTTTCGGCTGCCGCTTTTTGCCCACAGCAGCAGCGCCAGCGAGCCGAGGAGTATTACAAAAATGATGGTTTTAATCTGTTTCATCCATACACCTGCTTTTTTTCGATCATAGCGGTGATAGAATAGCAGAAAACTGGTCATTTCGCAACAAAATCTTTTTTTAACAAGCTTTTTTTCCCCGTTTTGATACTATACAAACGAGCGTTTGATTGCTATAATAAATAATTGGAGACGGTAAAAGTGCTCCGCGCAAAGACAATATTACAACATACTGCCACCGGCAGAGAAGTGAGGGAAAACATGCCTATGACTGCAAAAGACATTATGAAGCTGATCAAGGAGCAGGACGTTCAGATGGTCGACTTTAAGGTGGTCGATATCGACGGTCAGTTCCGCCACGTGACGATTCCCGCGACGCAATTCAACGAAGACACCATGAAAAACGGCATCGGCTTCGACGCCTCCAACTACGGCTATGCCGTGGTGGAAAAGAGCGACATGGTCTACATCCCCGATCTGGACAGCGCCATGATCGACCCCTTCTGCAGCATCAAGACCCTCTCGATGATCGGCAACGCCATGATCATCGACTATCCCAACAACCGTCCGCTCAAGCAGTATCCCCGCAATATCGTGCAGGCTGCCAACCAGTACATGAAGGACTGCGGTATCGCCGACACCATGCTGATTCTGCCTGAGTTCGAGTTCTATCTCTTTGACGAGGTGGGCTGGAAGGTTGACCACAACCTGATCGCCGTCGATCTGGACGCCAAGCAGGCACACTGGAACAGCGACAGCGAGGGACAGGGCAACATCGTTCCTCTCCAGAAGCACTATCACGTCGCCAAGCCCCTCGACCGCACCTATGAGTGCCGCAGCGAGATGTGCCTCGAGATCGAAAAGGCCGGCATCCCGGTCAAGTACCATCATCCCGAGGTCGGCGGCGCCGGACAGTTTGAGATCGAGCCCCTGCTGGGCGAGCTGACCAAAATGGCCGACGGCAGCATGTACATCAAGTACATCATCCATAACATGGCAAACAAGTACGGTCTGAGCGCCACGCTCATGCCGAAGCCCGTATACGGCGAGGCCGGCAGCGGCATGCACGTGCACATGCTCCTGCTCAAGGACGGCGAGCCCGTCTTCTCCGACGACGAGGGTTATGCGCACCTGAGCCAGGAAGCCCATTGGTTCATGGGCGGTCTGCTCAAGCACATCTCTTCGCTCTGCGCCATCACCAACCCCTCCACCAACTCCTTCAAGCGTCTGGTGCCCGGCTTTGAGGCGCCTGTGACCGTCGGCTACGCCACCTCCAACCGCAGCGCCGTCATTCGCATCCCGGCCTACGCCAAGAGCCCGAAGCTGCGCCGCTTTGAGCTGCGCAACCCCGACGCCACCTGCAACCCCTACTTCTGCTACGCGGCGATTTTGATGGCCGGTATCGACGGCATCAAGAACAAGATCGACCCGCATGCCAACGGCTGGGGCCCCTACGATATGAACCTCTTCCACCTCTCCGACGAGGAAAAGGCGAAGCTCCACCATCTGCCCACCTCCCTGGAGCAGGCGCTGGATGCGCTGGAGGCCGATCACGATTACCTGACCGCCGGCGGCGTGTTCCCCGAGGAGCTGCTCAAAAGCTTCATCGCCAGAAAGCGCGCTGAGTGCCTTGAGCTGTCCAAGATCCCCCACCCCGCGGAGTTTGAGAAGTACTACAACCTGTAAAATCCCATTTGCTGCAAACCCAGCTGCCTGTATGGGCGGCTGGGTTTTTTGTTGGCATTTGTCGCCGCAGCTCACTTTGTGCTTGTACGTCAGAAAAAGAGATAGTATAATAAACAAAACGCCGCATTTTTTCGCGCGGCATCAAGAGAGAATAGCTGACGAACTGCCGGCGAAGCTGTTTTGCCATATATTCATTGCAATGGGCATCGGGCGAATGATTCAAAGAATCATTCGCTGCCGAACATGTCGTTTGGCAGCGAAATCAATCGAAATTTCGATTGATTTCGCCATTTGATAATCATTATGGAGTGTGCATGAGAAAAAAACAGGAGAACAAACGGAGCAAGCGGGCGCGATCTGCCGGATGGCTGCTCGGCTTGACGGCATACCTGGCGCTGGTCGCGCTGCTGCTTTTGCTCGGCAAATGGGGCATGAAAGCGAAAATGACCCAGCCCGCCGTCCGACCCGGGAACGAAGCGCGGAGCGAGAGCGCCGGAGCGGCGCCGACACCGTTAAGGCACGTGCCCTTTCTTTTTCCGGACGGGGATCACTGGCTGCGGCCGGATGAGGCGATGGATGACGAGGCTTTGGCGGCGGCGCTGGAGGCGCTGCTGCCGGAGGGGAGCGAAGAGGAGAACGCCCGGCTTCGGCAGCAATTGACCGCGGTCGGGGAGAGCGCTGTCAGCCGCCGGGACTTTGCCCGGCAGATTGCTGAAATCAATGCTTTTACGGCGGAGGAGCGCTTGCTTTTGGAGACGGAGGCGAGGCCGCCGGTGGATCTGGATCCGGCGGATCCGGATTACGCGCTGCTGTTGGAGGCTTCTATGCCGCATACGGCGGGCGAGAGCGGCGCCGTCTGGTCGGAGAGCCTGCCGGTTATCGACTGCGCGCCTGAGATGCAGCTGCGCGGTACGGCGCTCTATTGCGTCGGCGAAAACGGTCGTTTGCTGCGAAACGCTGCACAGGGGCCGCTGCAATTCGGGGCGGACGGGCGATACAGCTCCGGAGACAAGGAGCTGGACGCTTATGTGACAGCCTGTCTCGCCGCGCTGCAGGAGCAGTTTCCGGAGGATGCGGGGGATCGCCTTGCCATGCTGCGCCACTGCTATGACTATGTGCGCGACAGCTTTATCTATCTGGGCTGCGGCCACAAAGAGGAAAGCGAGATAGAGGTCATCGAGGCGGCTAAAAGCATGTTTCGCAGCGGCGAGGGTCAGTGCTATCACTATGCATCTGTGTTCCGCGCGCTGGCGCGGGGGCTGGGGTATCCGGCCCACATGATCCGCCGTTCGCTGGATTCTTCGGATCGGGTGCATGCGTGGACGGACATTGTGATCCGGGGCATCCCCTATGTGTTTGACCCGCAGCAGGAGCAGTATGTGGGCGACGACTTTTGGATGCTTCGCTATGACGATGCAAAAAAATACGGCTATATCCAGCCGGATCCGGCGGAGTATCTGGGCTTTGTGCCCTATACGCAAATGAAGTACCACCAGCCGCCTGAGCAGCAGGGCGAGGTGATCGAGGCGCAGGGCGAGGGCGGTGAGATCTACCTGATCTATCTGCCCTATGGCTATGATCCGGACAAGCAGTACCGTGTGCTGATCTATCTCAACGGCGCCGATGGGGATCCCTATAAAATGCTGGGCAGCGACATCCGGTACCGCCACGGCAATTTCTGGTTCAACAGCGCAGTGAACACCAAGTATTTCATTGATTATCTGATTCAGGTGGGCGATTGCGATCCGCTGATTGTGGTTTCCACGAACGAGGAGATCGTCGACTGGATCGGAGAGCGATATCTGCGCCTCATCCAATATACCGTGGACAACTACTCAACCTATGCCGCGAGCTCTGCGGTGGAGGATCTGGTGGCGGCGCGCGATTATTTTGCGATTGCCGGGCCGTCCAATGCGGCAGAGTCCATCTGTCTGTCCATTCAGCGAATGCCGGATATCTTTGCCTATTACGGCATCTTCTCCGGCATGAAGGAAGAGGAAGAGACGCTGGCAGCTTTTGAGAAAAAAGGCCCGATCCGCTTTTTGATGATGAACGCCGGGGCGCTGGATTATAACCGCCACATCATGGAGAAATCCTATGAAGTGTGGTCTCAACTCGACAACGTGCGGGAATCCTGCCTGCAGATCGTACCCAGGGCCGAGCACGACTGGGTGGCTTTTGACGCTGCCATCCGCCATCTGCTGTTTTACTTCTCGCCCAAAACGGAATGAAAATAAAGGAAGGGCGTGTTGCAAAATATAAATTTCAAAAAAGTATTTGCGAGAAAAGTTACTGGGAACTGCCAAAATCGGCGGTTCCCAGTAACTACATAGAGATATTCTTTTGTGACTTTAGCCCCAAAAGCGCATTTTGCAACACGCCC
>JAFWVV010000011.1 GCA_017518225.1 Oscillospiraceae bacterium
GCGGAAGACCACTGCCTCCTCTCGGCAACCGCATTGAACCTCAAAAGAATGATAAACTACGGAAGCTGACGCCTTGAGGGCGTCATTTTTGCTGCCTTACCACGCTCGCCGCGCTATTAAGCACGACTTTGTCAACAGCTCGACCGTGAAACGGATTCCTATTAGTTCTAAGAAACGACTAATTAAGAATTGTTTTTATCCGCTTTTTTATTCTTTCTTTAGCATCTGCGTTTAACCCAGATATGTCATTAATAGTATTGAAAATATAGTCTCTAGGTTTCTTTTCATAGGCATAGAGAATGGACCGCCTAATGCTGAACGCTACCTTTATGCTCTTGCTGTTTTTGCTTAACGGCTCCATTATGCGAAGCGATTCTTGCATTTCTTCAAGATGTTTGAAGTGCTCACTGCAGTCAAACCAAGTCCGGAGTATATAGGATGAATCTGGAAATTGTTTTGCTCCTTCATGGATGATTGACAGTGCCTCTTCTTTTTCACCTGTAATGTAAGCTGCATATTGCGCCCTTATTTCGTAATAGGTTGTGTTTGAATTATCGTAACTAATTCTTTGGATTGTTCGCAGCATCTCTTCTATGCTTTTGTTTTCACTTTCTGTACGAGAAGATTTCCGGGCAAGTATTTCGAAATAAGGTTGTATTTGATATGGATTCTCTGGATCTCTTTGATAGTTTGATCGAGCATACTCGTATGCGCTCTCATAATCCTCCAGTCCTCTATAAACAGTAACAATCTCACGCATAGCGATCCTGTGGTCAGATTGCCTTGCCAACACCAGTTTATATCTATCTAATGCTTTATCATACTCAGAGTTATGTCTGAACATAAAACCGCGTAAAAAGTTGTATTCTTTGTAGTCCCCGGTCAAGCTGATAGAAGGATTAAAGAATTCAACCTCTTCATAGAATTTGGGATTTGTCTCTCTGGCGAGTGCGCGACAGTAGTAGCCCTGGATTTTTGTTTGTACTGGCAGATCGTACCGCTGAAAAACACGCATATTTTTCAGCTTTTCAACCAAACTGATTACTTGCTTATACCTCTGATGATTATACAATTCGTAAATTGAAGAAAGATAAACAGTAGCATACATAAATCTTGCCGGAATATCTTTTCCTTCAATGATATTAGTCTTCAAATAGTACTTTATACTCTCAAAATCCTCTGTATCCGTTTTTTCGACATTGTTAATAGATTTGTTGAACTCAATTACTCTGGTCTCTAACATGCGTTTGATCTCGGAAGAGGGTTCAAAACGACCTCTCTGAATAAAATCACTGACCAAAGGATTTACTTCAACATATTCGTTTGAAATACCAAGTGTTCTACATATAGTAAGCGTTTTAAATAGCGAGAAAGCCTGCCTATATGTTTCTTTTACTTTAAATATTTCGGATAACAGACTTGTTGGAACAATCCCATATTGTGCAATAAATGCTAGCAAGCCGAACGCATCTTCTCTAATGTCTTTTGGTATTGCTGAATCCAACATTTCGGTAGTCTTTTGCGAAAAGTTTTCGACAATCGGATGTGGATTCTGTTTTACTTCATAAATTGAAGTGTCTTTAATTAATTCAACACAATACTTAACTTGAGGGGGATATCCGGTCAAAATGTCGCGGAAGTATTCTCGATCCTCCTGTGATAATTCTAGATTTAGGGTTTGCGCATATACTCTCATCAAACCCATCCATTCATGATAAGGCAATGTAGATAAAGGCCTTGAAAAAATGTAAGAATATCTTTTTAATTCATAGATATTTACATCATTTTGCGCTGCTATTATCAGCGTCACTTCTGGTCGGATTTGTTCCAGTGCTTTCTCAAGCCAATAAACAATTGCTCCTGTACGACTCACCAAACATCCATTGTCATATATTATAACCTGCTCTCTATAATCTTGAATGCTTTTTAAGACTTCAACTAAAACATCTATTTTTTGCTCAATACTTGCGAGAGCAGATACAGTATCAATCGAATAATTACCAAACCCGACTTCAGATAATTTGATAATTAGATCCTCGATTGAAGACATATGGTCAAGAGATACGATGGGCGGCGAATAATAATCTTCAATAATCTGGCTTCTTTTTAAACACTGAAGCAAATATGATTTCCTTCCAATACCGGAAAAACCATTAGAAATAATACACTTTATTCCATTTCCGGAGTCAAAAGCTTTTTTGAAGCAAGCAATTTCCTCATCTCTACCATAAAAGCACTCTTTCTCGCTGGGGGAAAAAAGATGGTTGTCTATAAGGTACTTGACTTGCTGTGCTTTTATTTTCCTATAAGCTACCTTGTTACTAGCAATAACTCTTAAATTGTATGAACCAAAACCTTTTCTAAGAAAGTCAGGAATTCGATCATCTAAATGACTGACTAAAGGATCAATAATAATTGGGAATATTTGAGACAGTTTTTGCCTATCATAGTTCAGCTTTTCATCTGCGATTGACAGTTCCTTTTTAACCCACTCCGAATCTAGAGAACTATTAGAAAGAAAAACGACAAAAATGCACGAACGGTCCATCTCCCTAAATATTTCATCCAGATTCTTCATCCCAGCGTCAAAACACATGGAGTCATAAACGCAATGGTCTCTTCCAAAGCAGTTAGCAATATAAGAAACGTATTCTTTGTCTTTGCTGCTGTGAGAAAGAAAGACTTTATTCATCACTATAGCTCCCCCTTTTCTATCTTTTTAAGAGCTTTCATTATATAAATTACAAAACAAACTATATTTCCTTTTAATTATTCCATCAAGAAACACAAGGATTCATCTTTCCTTACCAGATACAGCCGATGCCCCTCCGTCGTCCAGGCCTCCAGATCCTTTTTTGCCTCATCGCACGGCATCACATAGTCGTTGTGTGCAAGCCAAAACGCCTGGATCAACGACACGGCTTCCGTTTCCAATTCCGTCGAATACGGCAACAGGCTTATTCCCATTATAAAACACCTCTTGATGGCTTCAATGAATCCCCGTGCCGCCGGGCTGATAGTACATGCCGAACATATCGCGCATATCGTAATAGGCCTCGCACTCGCGCCAGCCGCCGCCCGTCGAGCCCTGCGGATCGCCATAAGGCATATAGCAGACCGTATTGGGCAGCGCCTCGATGATCTCCTGACGCATGGCGCCGCTCATCGAGCCGCCGACGCACCAGAGCCGCTCCAGCCAGGTCATCTCCTTGAGCGGCGATCCGTCGTAGCCATAGGTATAGCAGATATTCAAATGCTTGAGCTTTTTGCAGTTGGTCAGCGGCGAGATATCCGGAAAGCTGTTGATGAACATCTCCAGATATTCCAGCTCCTCCAGCGAGCCGATCGGCGTGATATCGCGCAGGTGGCTTTCGACCAGAATGAGGTATTTCAGATGCAGCATTTCATACAGGAAAGAGATATCCGTATACTGCATGTGCCCCAGGTCCAGCGCGACAAGCTCCGTACAGTATTTAATGGGCGCCAGCTCCCAGTCCGTGAGCTCCGGCGCGAGATAGCTCAGCTCCGGCAGGTCGGAGGCGCAGAAGACCTTGGTATCGGTGCGCAGCGAATAGATATCAAAATAAACCCGCCAGACAAACTGCACCGACTCATAGCGGCGGTTGAGCGCGTCCATCTCCTCGTTGGAAAGGCCGCAATCGCACATATCCACCTTTTTTAACGCAGGCATCAGCTTGATGGCCGCATCCAGCGTTTCAAAATCCCGAAAGGGCTCCCCGCTCAGATCAATCAGCTCGCTGTCCGGCTCATAGCGGTGATCGCCGATCTGGATTTCGTAGCGCGCCTCTCTCCCGTCAAAATACGGGAGCAGCTCAGCGAGCTGCTCCGGCGTTAAGCCGGTGTCCGTCAGGTCGATCTGCTTGAGCTGCGTCATACGCCCCAGCGCGTCCTTTAATTCCTCCAGATCGCCGATCTGCCCGTCCGCCGGACGGATGCTTTCGCTGTCGCTCGGCAGAGCCAGCCCCCAGACATGCACGGTGTAGCGAACGGCCAGTTCTTCATTCGCCGCCATCAGCGCGTCAATCTCCTGCTGGCTGTAGGGCGCGTCGCACAGATCCAGACTTTTCAGATACGGCAGCAGCTCAATCAGCTCCTGCAGCTGCGGGAGCGTGAGCTCATGCACCTCCATGCATTCACAGGTATCCGGAAGCACACCGTCCGCCGTGGCAATCTCCCAGTCAAGTTCAATCTCTTCCAGCGCATCCTCCGCCCGGGCAAGCATCCGGTAGTCGGTACAGGCTCTGGCGTCAATGCGTTTGAGATTCGGAAGATAATGCAGCAGCGCCAAATCCTCGTCCGTCAGACTGGCGACGGCAATCTCTTCGGAAAAGCTGTCAAAGCGCCCGCCGCTGAGCGGAACGCTCCAGCGGATCAGATCATCGGGGTATTTCGCCTGCGCCCGTTCAAATTCCTCCACGCTCATCGGCGTCTGGCGGGCGTCGATCATATCCCAGCGCACAAAGCGCTCGCCGTTGATCCTTGCGGTAAACAGCATAATCGCTGTCACGATCGCCGCAATGAGCAGCCCAACAAAGGCAAAGATCGCCCACAGAAGCCAAAAGCGCCGTTTTTTTTCAGCCGCATTTTGCATATTCCCTTTGCCCTCCTTTTCTCTCCACACAGGCCGAGAGTTTTTCTTATTGTACCTTTTTTGCACAAAAAAAGAAAGAGGAAAAATCAAGATTTCAGCATTTTTATTTTTCACTCGCCGGGTCTGCCCGCATACTGACAAGCCAGTAAGAACATGGGGCGCAAGGGCGCCTTTTTCTGTGCATTCTGCCGATTGACAAGAAGCGAGCGAAACCGATATAATTTAGCCATCTTTAAGACGACCCAGAGAGATCGGCAAGAGATGAAAAAACACTTTCTTTATTTGCCCGTTTTTTCTTTTGTCCTTGCCATTTCTGGCAAGGCTTTCGTTTTTTTGGGAGGATCTGCCAATGCCTGTGTTTGACTTGGCCAAGAGAATCATCGGCGGGGAGGAGCTTTCCTTCCTCGGCGATCGACGCGCGGCCTTTGTCTGCCAGGATACAAACGCCTATATTTTGCTGCCCGGTTTTTGCGACGTGCATGTGCATTTTCGCGAGCCGGGTTTTTCTTATAAGGAAAGCATCGCCAGCGGCGCTCGAGCTGCGGCGCACGGCGGCTATACCGCCGTGTGTACCATGCCGAACCTGAATCCCGTGCCTGACAGCGTCGCGCATCTGCGCGCCCAGCAGGAGCTCATCGACCGGGACGCCTGCATCGCCGTCTATCCCTACGCCGCCATCAGCGTCGGCGAGCGCGGCGAGCAGCTCAGCGACATGGAGGCGCTCGCCGCTGCCGGCGCGATCGCCTTTTCCGACGACGGGCAGGGCGTACAGGACGCGGGGCTGATGCGCGAGGCGATGCAGCGCGCAAAGGCGCTCGGAAAGCTTATCGCGGCCCATTGCGAGGATCGCAGCCTCCTCCACGGCGGTTACGTCCACGACGGCGTCTACGCCGCCGCCCACGGGCACCGTGGCATCTGCTCCAAAAGCGAGTGGGCACAGCTTGAGCGCGATCTCTCGCTGGTAGAGCAAACCGGCTGCGCCTATCACGTCTGCCACGTCTCCACGAAGGAATCCATCCGTCTGATCCGCGAGGCCAAGCGCGCCGGGCTGGACGTCAGCTGTGAAACCGCACCGCACTATCTGCTGCTCGACGAAAACGACCTGCAGGAGGACGGGCGCTTTAAGATGAATCCCCCGCTGCGCGCGCGCGAGGATCGCGAGGCGCTGCTCGAGGGTCTGTTTGACGGCACGATCGACATGATCGCCACCGACCACGCTCCGCACAGCGCCGAGGAAAAAGCGCGCGGCCTTGCCGGCAGCGCTTTCGGCATCGTCGGCCTGGAGACTGCTTTTCCCCTGCTCTATACCGGCCTTGTTCTGCCGGGGCATGTTTCCCTTGAGACCTTGGTGGATAAGCTCTCCGCCGCGCCGCGCCGCCGCTTCGGCATCCCCGCCGGACGAGATTGCGCCATCTGGGATTTCAATGCGCGCTATACCATCGACCCACGGGATTTTTTGTCTCTGGGACGCGCCACGCCCTTTGCCGGAACAGCCGTCCAGGGGCGCTGTCTCTTGACCGTACACGGCGAAAACATTGTCTACGAGGAGAATTTGATCGGATGAAATCCTGTATCTTTACGATAGAAAAAAACCATGACCTGACGGAGCGGGTGTTCGCATTGCGCCTCGTCGGCGATACCTCAGGCATCGAGCGCCCGGGGCAGTTCGCCGCCTTGAGCGTCCCCGGCTTTTTCCTGCGCCGCCCCTTTTCCGTCTGCGACTGGGACGAAACAGGCTTGTCCCTCGTGATCGAGCAGGTCGGCGAGGGCACGCGGCACTTGCGTCAGATGGCGCCCAGTACGCCGGTGGATCTGCTCTGCGGGCTGGGAAACGGCTTCGCTCTCGATCGCGCGGGCGAGCGTCCCTTGCTCGTTGGCGGCGGCAGCGGCGCCGCGCCGATGCTGGGGCTGGCACGGCGGCTGCGCGAGCAGGGCTGCGCGCCGCAGATCATCCTCGGCTTCAACAGCAGAGAGGACATTCTCCTGCTGGATGATTTTTACCGCATCGGCCTTTCCCCCACCGTGACGACGGTAAACGGCAGCTTCGGCATCCGCGGCTTTGTGACCGCCGCCATGGACCTCCCGCACAGCTTCTTTTACGCCTGCGGGCCGGAGGCCATGCTGCGCGCCGTCAGCGAAACGAGCCCGGGTGACGGCCAGATGAGCTTTGATGCGCGTATGGGCTGCGGCTTCGGCGCCTGTATGGGCTGTACACGAATCACCCGCAGCGGGCCCAAACGCGTGTGCAAGGACGGCCCGGTGTTTGACAAGGAGGAGATCGTATGGGACGCCTGAGCGTATCTCTCTGCGGTATTTCTCTCGACAATCCCATCATCCCCGCCTCCGGCTGCTTTGGCTACGGCTATGAATTTGCCGAAATCTACGACATCAACTGCCTCGGCAGCTTTTCTTTCAAGGGCACCACGCTCTCGCCGCGCGTCGGCAATCCGACGCCGCGCATTGCGGAGGCGCGCGCCGGACTCTTAAACGCCGTCGGGCTGCAAAACCCCGGCGTGGACGCCGTGATCACGCAGGAGCTTCCCCGGCTGCGCGAGGTTTTTCACAAGCCGGTCATTGCCAACGTCAGCGGCTTTTCCATCGACGAGTACGTCAGCGTCTGCGCCAAGCTTGACGCGCAGCCGGAGATCGGCTGGCTGGAGGTCAACGTCAGCTGCCCAAACGTCCACGGCGGCGGCATGAGCTTCGGCGTTGAGCCGCAGTCTGCTGCGGCAGTGACCAGAGCCGTCAAGGCGGTGACGAAAAAGCCCGTCATCCTAAAGCTCTCGCCCAACGTCAGCGACATCGTTTCCATTGCCCGTGCCTGCGAGGAGGCGGGCGCGGACGCTTTGAGCCTGATCAACACCCTGCTTTCCATGCGCATCGACCTGAACACACGCCGCCCGCTGCTGGCAAACATCACCGGCGGTCTGTCCGGCCCGGCGGTTTTCCCGCTGGCTCTGCGTATGGTCTGGCAGGTCTCGCAGGCGGTCTCGATCCCGGTGATCGGTCTCGGCGGCGTATCCTCCGCCGAAGACGTCGTCGAGATGATGCTCGCCGGCGCTGCCGCCGTGGAGATCGGCAGCGCCAATCTGGTCGATCCGCTGATCTGCCCGAAAATCCTTCAATCGCTCCCCGCGGTTATGGACCGCTATGGCATAGAAAATCTAAAAGATATTATAGGAGGCGCTCATGGCTAAAGACCTCATCATCGCCTGTGATTTCCCCGGCGCTGCAGAGACTCTCGCCTTTCTGGATCGCTTTTCAGAGGAAAAGCCCTTTGTCAAGATCGGCATGGAGCTCTTTTACGCCGAAGGGCCGCAGATCGTGCGCGCCATCAAGGCGCGCGGGCATCGGATCTTTCTGGATCTGAAGCTGCACGACATCCCAAACACCGTCAGGAAGGCGATGCGCTCGCTTGCGGCGCTGGACGTGGACATCGTCAATCTCCATGCCGCCGGAAGTCGCGCAATGATGGCCAGCGCGCTGGAAGGGCTGACACGCCCGGACGGCAGCCGTCCGCTGCTGATCGCCGTCACCCAGCTGACAAGCACGGATCAGCAGACGCTGGAACAGGAGCTGCTGATCGATCGCCCCATGGAGGAGGTCGTTCTCTCCTATGCGAAAAACGCGGCGGATGCCGGTCTTGACGGCGTGGTCTGCTCGCCGCTGGAGGCCGGGCTCGTCCACGCGCACTGTGGCGCGCAGTTTCTCACGGTCACCCCGGGCGTTCGCTTTGCCGACGCCGACAAGGGCGACCAAAAGCGTGTGACTACTCCCGCGCAGGCGCGCGCGCTCGGTTCGGACTATATCGTCGTCGGCCGACCGATCACCGAAGCCGCCGACCCCGTTGCGGCCTATCGCCGCTGCAGAGAGGAGTTTTTGTCATGACGAGTGAGCAGATTGCCAGAGACCTTTTGAAAATCCGCGCCGTATTCTTCCGTCCGGACGAGCCTTTCACCTGGGCCAGCGGCATCCAGAGCCCGGTCTACTGTGATAACCGTCTGACGCTGACTGCGCCGGAGGTACGAAGCGACGTGGAAACCGGTCTTGCCGAGCTCGTCCGCCGCTATTTTCCCGAAGCGGAAGTGTTGATGGGCACCTCCACCGCCGGCATCGCCCACGCGGCGATCGTCGGTCATCTGCTGGGTCTGCCGATGGGCTACGTCCGCTCAGGCGCCAAAGATCACGGGCGCAAAAACCAGATTGAGGGCAGGCTGGAGCACGGTCAAAAGGTCGTCGTCGTGGAGGATCTGATCTCCACCGGAGGCAGCGTGATCGAGGTCGTGAACATCCTGCGCGACTACGGCGCCGAGGTGCTGGGCATTGTAAGTATCTTCACCTATGGCATGCAGAAGGGGCTTGAGCGCCTCGCCGAGGCACAGGTGGAAAATCACAGTCTCTGCCAGTTTGACGAGATTGCCCGCATCGCCGCCGAAGAGGGATATATCCAGCCGCACGATGTGCAGCGCCTGCTTCAATTTAGAGACAATCCCAATGACGATACATGGAAAGGAGCCACCACATGAGACACCTGATCGACATCATGGACTTCAGCACCGAGGAACTGCAGCAGCTGGTTGATACCGCCAACGATATCATCACGCAGCCTGCCAAGTACAGCGAGCTCTGCCGCGGAAAAAAGCTCGCCACGCTCTTCTTCGAGCCCTCCACCCGTACCCGCCTCAGCTTTGAGGCCGCCATGTATGAGCTGGGCGGCAACGTGATCGGCTTTTCTGAAGCTAACAGCTCCTCCGCCGCCAAGGGCGAGAGCGTCGCCGACACGGCGAAGACCATCAGCTGCTATGCCGATATCATTGCGATGCGCCATCCAAAGGAGGGCGCGCCGCTGGTCGCCTCCGCCAACGCGACAATCCCCGTCATCAACGCCGGCGACGGCGGGCACAACCACCCGACCCAGACCCTGGCCGACCTCCTGACCATTTACCGTGAAAAGGGCCGCTTTGACCATCTGACGATCGGCCTGTGCGGCGACTTGAAATTCGGCCGTACCGTTCACTCGCTGATCGCCGCCATGAGCCGCTATGAGGGTGTCAAATTCGTGCTGATCTCTCCCGAGGAGCTAAAGCTGCCGAGCTACGTAAAAAAGGAAGTGCTCAAGGCCCGGAACATCCCCTATACGCAGACCACCGATCTGGAAGCCGCTATGCCGGAGCTCGACATTCTCTATATGACCCGCGTACAGCGCGAGCGTTTCTTCAACGAGGAGGATTACCTCCGTCTGAAAGACAGCTACATTCTCACCATGGATAAGCTCGCAAACGCCAAGCGCGATCTGGCGATCCTGCACCCCCTGCCCCGCGTCAACGAGATCAGCGTCGCCATCGACGCCGATCCCCGCGCCTGCTATTTCAAGCAGGTTCTCAACGGTAAATACATGCGCATGGCGCTGATTCTCAAACTTCTGAAGGAGGCCGGAACGATATGAATATCGACGCGATTCAAAACGGCATTGTCATCGACCACATTACTGCCGGACGCGGCATGCAGTTGTATGAGCTGCTCGGTCTGGAAAAGCTCGACTGCTCGGTCGCTATCATCAAAAACGTCCACAGCGTCAAGCAGGGGCGTAAAGACATCATCAAGATCGACGCCGACATCCCCGTGAACCTCGACGTGATCGGCTATGTCGATCCCGGCGTCAGCGTCAACATCATCCGCAACGGCGAACTGGTGGAAAAGCGCAGCATCGACATGCCGGAGACTCTGACCAACGTCATCTTCTGCAAAAACCCGCGCTGCATCACCACCTGCGAGCAGGAAATCCAGCACGTCTTCAAGCTGACAGACAGAAAAAACAAGGTCTACCGCTGCTTGTACTGCGAGACAAAGGCCAACTGAAAGGAGAACGATCATGGCTAAAATCATCAACGAGCCCTGCCATACTTTTCATGAGTATCTGCTGATCCCCGGCTACACGCCCATCAGCTGCCGCTCAGACAAGGTCTCCCTGCGCACCCCCCTGGTCAAATACCGCCGCGGCGAAGAGTCCGCGATCATGATGAATATTCCCATGGTCTCTGCAATCATGCAGTCCGTCTCCGGCGACCGCATGGCGGTGGCGCTTGCCCAGGAGGGCGGCGTCAGCTTCATTTACGGTTCTCAGAGCATCGAGGACGAGGCCGCCATGGTGCGCCGCGCGAAGAGCTATAAGGCAGGCTTCGTCCGCAGCGACTCCAACATCGGCCCCGACAACACGCTTGCAGACGTGCTCGCGCTCAAAGCGCGCACCGGACACTCCACCATTGCCGTCACCGAGGACGGCACCGCAGAAGGCAAGCTCGTCGGCGTGGTCACCAGCCGCGACTACCGCGTCAGCCGCATGGAGCCGGACACCAAAGTGCGTGAGTTTATGACGCCCTTTGAGAAACTCTTCTGGGCCAAAGAGGGCACCACGCTCAAGGAAGCCAACGATATCATCTGGGAGCACAAGCTCAACTCCCTGCCCATCGTCGATGAAGCCGGCCGTCTGTGCTATTTTGTTTTCCGCAAAGACTATGAAAACCACAAGCAAAATCCCAACGAGCTGCTTGACGACCACAAGCGCTTTGTCGTCGGTGCGGGCATCAACACCCGTGACTACGAGCAGCGCATTCCTGCGCTGCTGGAGGCGGGCGCCGACGTGCTGTGCATCGACTCCTCCGAGGGCTTTACCGACTGGCAGCGCTTTGTGCTCTCCTGGGTTCGTGAAAACTACGGTGATCGCGTCAAGGTCGGCGCCGGCAACGTCGTGGACGCGGCGGGCTTCCGCTTCCTTGCCGATTGCGGCGCAGACTTTGTCAAGGTTGGCATCGGCGGCGGCTCCATCTGCATCACCCGCGAAACCAAGGGCATCGGCCGCGGTCAGGCCACGGCGCTGATCGAGGTCTGCGCCGAGCGCGACCGCTACTACGAGGAGACCGGTATCTACGTGCCCGTCTGTTCCGACGGCGGCATCGTCTTTGACCACCACATCACGCTTGCGCTTGCAATGGGTGCGGATTTCGTGATGCTCGGGCGCTATTTCGCCCGTTTCGACGAGAGCCCCACCAACAAGGTCAACATCGGCGGCACCTATTATAAAGAATACTGGGGCGAGGGCTCGGCCCATGCCCGCAACTGGCAGCGCTACGACATCGGCGGCGACAAGAAGCTCAGCTTTGAGGAGGGCGTAGACTCCTACGTCCCCTACGCCGGTCCCTTGAAGGACAACCTCGCCATGACGCTCAGCAAGGTGCGTCACGCCATGTGCAACTGCGGCGCGCTCACCATCCCCGAGCTGCAGGAGAAGGCTGTGCTGACGCTGGTCTCCGCTACCGCGATCGTCGAGGGCGGCGCGCACGACGTCATTCAGAAAGACACCTCGCCCATTATCAAGTAAGGGAGCGCGGATATGAGAAGCATTGGCATCGTCATGGGCAGTGACAGCGATCTGCCCGTCATCCAGAAAGCCACCGATATCCTCCGCCAGTTGGAGATCCCCTTTGAGGTGCACGTTTACTCCGCGCACCGCACGCCCGCTGAGGCGCAGGCCTTCGCCGTCTCCGCGCGTGAGCGCGGTCTCGGCGTGATCATCGCCGCCGCCGGCATGGCGGCACACCTGGCCGGCGCTGTCGCCGCCAACACCACCCTTCCCGTCATCGGCATCCCCTGTAAGGGACCGGCGCTCGACGGGCTGGACGCGCTTTTAAGCACCGTGCAGATGCCCTCCGGCATTCCCGTAGCGACTGTCGGCGTCAACAACGGCGCCAACGCAGCGCTCCTGGCCGCTGAGATCCTCGCCGTGGAGGACGCTGCGCTGGCCGAACGCCTTGCACAGCGTCGCAAAGCCGAAGCTGAGGCTGTTTTACAAAAGGACGCCGGCATTGCCGCACGCCTCTGATTTTTTCAATAAATAAAACAAGGAGAAGCATCATGGAAAAGAAACTCGTATATACCGGAAAGACCAAGAACGTTTACGCGCTCGATAACGGCAACTACCTGCTCAAGTTCAAAGACGACTGCACCGGCAAGGACGGCGTGTTCGATCCGGGTGAAAACACCGTCGGTCTCACCATTGACGGCGTGGGCGACGTGAACCTGCGCATGTCCGTGTATTTCTTCGAGAAGATCAACGCCGCCGGCATCCGCACCCACTTCGTCAGCGCCGATCTGAACGAGACCACGATGGAAGTCCTCCCTGCCCGCGTATTCGGCAAGGGTCTTGAGGTCATCTGCCGCTACAAGGCCGTTGGCTCCTTCCTGCGCCGCTACGGCGACTACGTGGAAGAGGGCGCCGATCTGCCCGCTTACGTGGAAATGACCTTCAAAAACGATGAGAAGGGCGATCCCCTCGTGACCAAAGACGGACTCATCGTGCTCGGCGTCATGAGCAGCGAGCAGTATGACGAGATCCGCGACATGACCCAGAAGATCACCCGCATCGTCGCCGATGAAATGAAGGCGCGCGGCCTCGAGCTGTACGATATCAAGTTTGAGTACGGCTATGACGCCGAGGGCAAGGTCATGCTCATCGACGAGATCGCCTCCGGCAACATGCGCGTTTACAAAGACGGACAGTACGTCGATCCGATGACGCTGTCCCGCCTCTTCTTTGCCTGATGGGCGGCTTTTTCGGCGCGATTTCGCGCCGCGACGTCGTCATGGACGTGTTTTTCGGCACGGACTACCACAGCCATCTGGGCACACGCAGCGCCGGCATGACTCTATGGTCGGCGGAAAAAGGCTTTCAGCGGCAGATCCACTCGATCAGCAACTCTCCATTCCGCACCAAATTTGAGAAAGACGTCATGGATTTTCGCGGCACGAGCGGCATCGGCTGCATTAGCGACAGCGATCCCCAGCCGCTGCTTGTCCGCTCTCATCTGGGGCTGTATGCCATCAGCACCGTCGGCGTCATCAATAACGTTCAGGAACTGGTCGATCACTGCTTCCTCTCCCAGGGGCATCAGTTCATGGCCATGAGCTCCGGCGAGGTCAACATCTCTGAGCTTGTCGCCGCACTCATCAACGAGGGCGAGGATCTGGTCTCCGGCATCCGCCACGCGCAGAAAATGATTGAGGGCTCGATGACCATTTTGCTTTTGACCGAAGACGGCTCGATCGTTGCCGCGCGCGACGAGCGCGGGCGGCTGCCCGTACACGTCGGGCAGAACGAGGACGGCTGCTGCGTGTCCTTTGAGAGCTTCGCCTATCAGAAGCTCGGGTATAAGAACGCCCATGAGCTCGCCCCCGCGGAGATCGTGCGGCTGCGCCCTGAGGGCTGGGAGACCCTCGCTCCCGGCGGCAAGGACATGAAAATCTGCGCTTTCCTCTGGACCTATTACGGTTATCCCAACTCCAACTACGAGGGCGTCAACGTCGAGCTGATGCGCTGCCGCAACGGCGAGATCATGGCGCGCGACGAGATTGCCCGCGGGAGTCTGCCCAAGGTCGATTACGTAGCGGGTGTGCCGGATTCCGGCGTGCCGCACGCCATCGGCTACGCCAACCGCAGCGGCAAGTCCTTTGCCCGCCCCTTTGTCAAGTACACCCCGACCTGGCCGCGCTCCTTTATGCCGGCCAACCAGTCCATGCGCGATCAGGTCGCCAAAATGAAGCAGTTGCCCGTGCCGGAATTTATCGAGGGGAAAAAGCTCCTCTTCGTGGACGATTCCATCGTTCGCGGCACGCAGCTGCAGAGCACCGTCGACTTCCTGTTTCAGTCCGGCGCCGCCGAGGTGCACATGCGCTCGGCCTGCCCGCCGATCATGTACGCCTGCAAGTTCTTGAACTTCTCGCGCAACAACTCGGACATGGATCTGCTCGCCCGCCGTATCATCAGCGAGCTGGAGGGCGAAGAGGGCGAACGGCATCTCGACGAATACGCCGACGCCAAGACCGAGCGCGGAAAGTGCCTGCTGCGCGCAGTCTGCGAAAAGCTCGGCTTTGACTCGCTGGGCTATCAGTCCCTGGAGGGGCTGATTGAGGCCATCGGCATCGACCCTGAAAAAATCTGTACCTATTGCTGGAACGGAAAGGAGTAACAGATGGAAAACTCTCACTCCGCATCCTACGCCGCCGCCGGCGTCAACATTGAGGCCGGCTATGAAGGCGTTCGTCTGATGAAAAAGCACGTTGAGCGCACCTTCATCCCCGGCGTCGTATCGGACATCGGCGGCTTCGGCGGACTTTTTGCGCCGCAGCTTTCCGGCATGCGCGAGCCGGTGCTCGTCTCCGGCACCGACGGCGTCGGCACCAAGCAGCGCATCGCTCAGCTCATGGATCGTCACGACAGCGTCGGCATCGACTGCGGGGCCATGTGCGTTAACGACATTATTTGCTGCGGCGCAAAGCCCCTTTTCTTCCTCGATTATATCGCCATCGGCAAAAACGAGCCGGAAAAGGTGGCGAGCCTCGTCGCCGGCGTCGCCGAGGGCTGTGTGCAGGCCGGCTGCGCGCTCATCGGCGGTGAAACCGCCGAGCACCCCGGCACCATGCAGCCTGACGACTATGATCTGGCCGGCTTTTCCGTGGGTATCGTCGACAAAGAGAACATCCTGCGCAAGGAGGCCGTACGACCGGGCGATGTGATCCTCGCCCTGCCCTCGAGCGGCATACACTCCAACGGCTATTCGCTCGTGCGCAAGGTCTTCGACGTGGAGCACGCCGATCTGGGACGGCACATTCCCGAGCTTGGTCAGACGCTGGGCGAAGCGCTGCTCACGCCCACGCGCATTTACGTCAAGGGCGTCCTCGCCGCGATTGCTGCCGCCGAAGTGCACGGCGTCAGCCACATCACCGGCGGCGGCTTTTACGAAAACATCCCCCGCTCCCTGCCGGATGGGCTCTGCGCCAATATCGACAAGGCTGCCATCCGCACGCCCGCTCTGTTTGAGCTGATCCGGCGCCTTGGCGAGATTCCCGAGCGCGACATGTTCAACACCTTCAACATGGGCGTCGGCATGAGCCTTGTCGTCTCTCCCGACAGCGCTGACCGCGCCCGGCAGGCGCTGCAGCGCGAGGGCGTTGACGCCTATGTTATCGGCGAGATCGTCGCCGGGGAGAACGCCATATGCCTGCGCTGATTGACGGTCTGCTTGCCGGACTCATGGTATCCATTGGCGGCTGCGTCCTGCTCTCCTGCGACAACCGCTATATCGGCGCGCTGCTTTTTTGTCTGGCGCTGCTGGCAATCAGCTACTTCGGCTTCAACCTCTACACGGGAAAAATCGGCTTTTTATTTGCCGACCACAGCCGAAAAAACTGCCGTGTGACCTTTCTCGGTCTGCTTGGCAACGCTTTCGGTACGCTCCTGGCTGGCCTTCTGATCGGCCTCGCGCTGCCCGCGCTGCGCGAGGCGGCGCAACATGCCTGCACGGCGCGCTTGACACAGCTGCCGCTGCAGACTTTCCTGCGCGGGGGCTTCTGCGGAATTTTGATGTATGTTGCGGTTTGGATCTATCGTGAGAAAAACAGCGTTCTCGGTATTTTTCTCTGCATTCCGGTCTTTGTTCTCTCCGGTTTTGAGCACTCCATTGCGGACATGTTCTATTTTTCGCTGGCCGGGCTTTTTTCCCTGCCTTCGCTGGGCTTTCTCTTGCTCGCCGTGCTGGGCAACAGCCTCGGCGCCATGTTGATCCCGGCGCTCACCGCCTTGAAAGGAGATCCAAAGCATGAATAAAACCCGTATTGCCGTGCTGGTCTCCGGCGGCGGCACAAACCTGCAGGCCCTGATCGACGCACAAACACGCGGCGAGCTGCCAAGCGGCGAGCTCTCGCTGGTTGTCTCCAACAAGCCCGGCGCCTACGCGCTCGAGCGCGCAAGGGCAGCGGGGATCGAGGCGCTGACGCTCACCCGCGCCGACTGCGGCGGACAGGAGGGTTTTGAGGCGGCACTCACCGAGGCGCTGGTCTCGCGAGACATCGAGCTTATCGTGTTGGCAGGCTTTATGAGCATCCTCAGCGAGAGCTTTACCCGCCGCTTTGCCGGACGCATTATCAACGTTCATCCTTCTCTGATCCCCTCCTTCTGCGGCAAGGGCTTTTACGGTCTGCGTGTCCACGAGGCCGCACTGAATTATGGTGTCACCGTTACCGGCGCCACCGTACATTTTGTCAACGAGATCCCCGACGGCGGGCGTATCATCCTGCAAAAGGCCGTCGAGATTCTGCCCGGAGACACCCCGGAGAGCCTGCAAAAACGCGTGATGGAGCAGGCTGAATGGATCATCCTCCCCCGCGCCGTCGAACGCGTTTCCTCTCAAATCCAAAAAGAAAAGGAGCCGAAGCAATGAGCGATTTTCTTTCCTTTCTGAAAAGCAATCCCTACCCCGGCCGCGGCATCGCCGTCGGCAAGGACCGGGTCTACTATTTTATCATGGGCCGCAGCGAGAACAGCCGCAACCGCATCTTCTCGGCGACCGAGGACGGCATTCGCACCGAGGCCTTTGACGCCTCCCGTTTGACCGACCCCAGCCTCATCATCTATCATCCCGTGCGTAAAATGGGCGACGAGCTCATCGTCACCAACGGCGATCAGACCGACACCATCCGCGAGTACGGCGACTTTCGCGCCGCGCTCGCCACGCGCGAATACGAGCCGGACGAGCCGAACTGGACGCCGCGCATCTCTGCGCTGCTTCGCGCAGACGGCAGCTTTTCCCTGTCCATCCTCAAGCGCGTGGACGGCCGCTGCCTGCGCTGCTTCTACGACTACGAGGGCTGCGACGAGGGCAAGGGCTATTTCATCAGCACCTATCAGGGCGACGGCAGCCCGCTGCCGAGCTTCCAAGGCGAGCCGATGATCATCGACATGCCCGAGCCGGAGGATGTATGGGCGGCGCTCAATCCTGATAACAAGGTTTCGCTCTACGCGAACGTGCGCGGCGAAGTCAAGCTTTTCAATAAACATTTGGGGGACTGAAGCATGAAAGAATTTGAACTGAAATACGGCTGCAACCCGAACCAGAAGCCCGCAAAGATCTTTATGCCGGACGGGGGCGACCTGCCGATTGTCGTGCGAAACGGTCGTCCCGGCTATATCAATTTTCTGGACGCGCTCAACTCCTGGCAGCTCGTCAAGGAGCTGAAAGAGGCCACCGGACTGCCTGCCGCCGCCTCTTTCAAGCACGTCTCTCCCGCCGGCGCCGCCGTCGGCCTGCCCTTGAGTGAGACCGACCGCAAGATCTACTTTGTGGATGAGCATGCGGCGCTCTCCCCCATCGCCTGCGCTTACATCCGCGCGCGCGGCGCCGATCGTCTCTGCTCCTTCGGCGACTGGGCCGCACTGAGCGATATCTGTGACGCCGCCACCGCCGCCTATCTGAAAAACGAGGTCTCCGACGGCGTGATCGCCCCGGGCTACACCGAAGAAGCGCTGGAGATCCTGCGCAGCAAGCGTAACGGCGCCTACAACGTACTGGAAATCGACCCCTCCTACGTCCCCGCGCTGCAGGAGCAGAAGGACGTCTATGGCATCCGCTTTGAGCAGGGCCGCAACAATTACAAGGTTGACGCTCAGCTTCTTGACAACATCGTTACGAAAAACCGCGTACTGAGCGAGCAGGCGAAGATTGACATGATCGTCGCGCTCATTACGCTTAAATACACCCAGTCCAACTCCGTCTGCTACGTCAAGGACGGGCAGGCCATTGGCGTCGGCGCAGGGCAGCAGAGCCGCATCCACTGCACGCGGCTGGCCGGGCAAAAGGCCGACAACTGGTACCTGCGCCAGCATCCCAAGGTGCTGGGACTGCAGTTTGTGGACGATATTCGCCGCCCTGACCGCGACAACGCCATCGACATTTACACTTCGGACGAATATGACGACGTTCTTCGCGAGGGCGAGTGGCAGCGCGTGTTTAAGGTCAAGCCCGTGGTGCTGACAGCCGAGGAGAAAAAGGCATGGATTGCCACCCAGAGCGGCGTCACCTGCGGCTCTGACGCTTTCTTCCCCTTTGGCGACAACATTGAACGCGCCCGCAAATCCGGCGTAGCCTATGTGGTCGAACCGGGCGGGTCTATCCGCGACAATCACGTGATCGAAACCGCCGACAAGTACGACATGGTCATGGTCTTCACCGGCATGCGTCTGTTCCACCATTAAGGAGTTACACATGAAAATCATGGTCATCGGCGGCGGCGGGCGCGAGCACGCCGTCATCCGAAAACTGAAAGAAAACCCGGAGATCACCACCGTTTACGCCCTGCCCGGCAACGGCGGCATTGCCGCGGACGCCGTTTGTATGCCCATTTCCGCGACGGACATTCCCGCCATCGTGCATTTTGCGCAGGAGGCCGGGATCGACTACGCCGTCGTCACACCGGACGATCCGCTCGCCCTGGGCTGTGTGGACGCGCTGGAGGAGATCGGCGTACCCTGCTTCGGGCCGCGCGCCGAGGCCGCGATCATTGAGGGCAGCAAGGTTTTTGCCAAGCAGCTTATGAAGAAATACGGCATTCCCACCGCGCGCTACGAGGTCTTTGAGGATGTGAACGCGGCGCTGAAGTACCTGGACGACGCGCCCATACCCACGGTCATCAAGGCCGACGGGCTGGCACTCGGCAAGGGCGTGATCATCGCGCAAAGCCGCGAGGAGGCGCGCGAAGCCGTCGTCGACATGATGCAAAACGCCAAGTTCGGCAAGAGCGGCGAGCGCATCGTGATTGAAGAATATCTCGAGGGGCCGGAAGTCTCCGTGTTGAGCTTCACCGATGGAAAAAGCGTCGTGCCGATGGTCTCCTCGATGGATCACAAACGCGTTGGCGACGGAGACACGGGTCTCAACACCGGCGGCATGGGTACGATCGCGCCAAACCCCTATTACACGCCGGCCATTGCCGAACGCTGCATGCGTGAGATTTTTCTGCCAACCATCGCCGCCATGAACGCCGAGGGGCGGCCTTTCAAGGGCTGTCTCTATTTCGGTCTGATGCTGACAGCGGAAGGGCCGAAGGTCATCGAATACAACTGCCGCTTCGGCGACCCTGAGACGCAGGTCGTGCTGCCGCTGCTGGAGAGCGACTTGTTTACGATCATGCGCGCGGTCAGTGACGGCCGCCTTGCAGAGACAGCGGTGCGTTTTCGCGATCAGTCCGCCTGCTGCGTTATCCTCGCCTCCCAAGGCTACCCGGAGGCTTACGAAAAAGGCTTTCCCCTGGAAATCGCGGATACTGTCCGTCAGAAGGTCTTTGTGGCGGGCGCTGCGCTGAAAAACGGCGAGCTCGTCACCTCCGGCGGCCGCGTTGCCGGCTGTACCGCCGTAGCGGACACGCTGCCTGAAGCGATCGAACAGGCCTATGCCATCGCCGAGCAAGTGCATTTTTCCGGCGCCTATTGCCGCCGCGACATCGGTCAGCGCGCGCTGCGCGCCATTTCGGAGGGCTGATATGGTATATCGTATATTTGTTGAAAAGAAGCCTGGTCTGGATCACGAGGCACAGGCTCTGTGCGCAGACCTCCGTTCCCTCTTGGGGATCGAAGGTCTGGAAAGGCTGCGCATCATAAACCGCTACGATGCGGAAAACATCACGCCGGAGCTGTTTTCTTACGCCGTTCGCGCCGTGTTTTCCGAGCCGCAGCTGGACAACGCCGCTGAAGACGTCTCCCTCGCTGGCGCCACGGTTTTCGCCGTGGAGTATCTGCCCGGTCAGTTTGACCAGCGCGCGGATTCCGCCGCGCAGTGTATCCAGATCCTCTCGCAGGGCGAGCGTCCGCTGATCCGCTCGGCCAAGGTCTACGCGCTCTACGGCGCGATCAGCAAGGAGGCGCTTGCCGCCGTCAAGCGTTACGTCATCAACGCCGTCGAGGCGCGCGAGGCCGCGCTGGAAAAACCGGAAACCCTGGCGCTCGTCACGGAAAATCCCACCGAGGTAGCAACCATCCTCGGCTTCGGCGCACTGGATCGTGCCGGCTTGGAGGCTCTTGGAAAGAAACTGGGGCTTGCGATGGATACCGACGATCTCGCCTTTTGTCAGCGTTATTTTCTCGACGAAGAGCGTGATCCTACAATCACCGAAATTCGTGTGCTGGACACCTACTGGTCTGACCATTGCCGTCATACCACCTTCAACACCGTGATCGACGATATTCGCTTCGACGATCCCCTGCTCCAGCGCGCCTACGGCGACTATCTGGCCGCACGCGAGGCGTTGGGACGCAGCAAGCCCGTCTGCCTCATGGATCTCGGCACGATTGCCGCAAAAATTCTTCGTAAAGAGGGCCGTTTGAGCAAGCTTGACGAGAGCGAAGAGATCAACGCCTGCACCGTTAAAATCGACGTAACGGTGGACGGTGTTCGCGAGCCCTGGCTGCTGCTGTTCAAGAACGAGACCCACAACCATCCCACGGAGATCGAGCCCTTCGGCGGCGCAGCCACCTGCATTGGCGGCGCGATCCGCGACCCGCTGTCCGGGCGCGCCTACGTTTACGGCGCGATGCGCCTGACGGGCGCCGCCGATCCGCTGACGCCGCTGTCCGAAACCATCCCCGGCAAGCTCCCCCAGCGCAAGCTCGTTACTACCGCTGCCGCCGGCTATTCCTCCTACGGCAACCAGATCGGCCTTGCTACCGGCATCGTCGATGAACTCTATCACCCGGGCTATGCCGCCAAGCACATGGAGGTCGGCGCGGTTATTGCCGCCGCTCCGGCGGCCAACGTCCGCCGGGAAGTCCCAGCCCCCGGGGACGTGGTGATTCTGCTCGGCGGCAGCACCGGGCGCGACGGCATCGGCGGCGCGACCGGCTCGTCCAAGGCGCACGATACACACTCAGTCGAACGCTGCGGCGCCGAGGTACAAAAGGGCAACGCCCCCGAGGAACGCAAGCTCCAGCGCCTGTTTCGCAACGGCGAGGCCACACGCCTCATCAAGCGATGCAACGACTTTGGCGCGGGCGGCGTGTCCGTCGCCATCGGCGAGCTGGCCGCGGGACTTTCCATCGACCTCAACGCCGTACCGAAGAAGTATGAGGGGCTCGACGGCACGGAGCTGGCCATCAGCGAGAGCCAGGAGCGCATGGCCGTCGTTGTGGAGCCGGGCGACGTAGACGCCTTCCTCGCGCTGGCCGCGGCGGAAAATCTGCAAGCCTGTCCCGTCGCTGTCGTTCAGGCCGAACCGCGGCTTGTCATGCGCTGGAACGGCAAAACCATCGTCGATCTCAGCCGTGCCTTTCTCGACACCAACGGCGCGCCGAAGCATATCAACGTTCAAGTTTCCGCGCCTAAACCCTATGCGCGCACGCTTACCGGCGGTTTTGTTGACAATCTGCGCGCTGTCGCCGCCGATCTCAACTGCTGTTCCCGCCGCGGTCTCAGCGAGCGCTTTGACGCCACGATTGGCGCCGGCAGCGTGCTGATGCCCTTCGGCGGCGTCCGGCAGCTGACGCCTGTTCAGGCCATGGTACAAAAGATCGCCGTGGAGCAGGGCGAAACTCAGGATTGTTCTCTCATGAGCTGGGGCTATAACCCCTTTATCACCGAAAAAAGCCCCTATCACGGCGCCTATCTTGCCGTGGTCGAATCCGTCGCCAAGCTGATCGCCACCGGCGCCGATATCAGCGATACCTATTTGAGTTTTCAGGAGTACTTCGAACGTCTCGGTCGCAATGCGCGCCGCTGGGGAAAGCCTGTTGCCGCGCTGCTTGGCGCCTTCCGGGCCCAGCTCGGCCTCGGCGTCGCCGCCATCGGCGGCAAGGACTCCATGAGCGGCTCTTTTGAGGATCTGGACGTACCGCCCACGCTGATCTCCTTTGCCGTCACCACCGCCAAATGCGGCGAGATCGTCTCCAACGACTTTAAGCGCGCCGGTCACCGTGTGGTGCGCATCGCACCGGAGCCGGACGCGAACGGTCTGCCACAGGCGGAGTCTCTGCTTCGCGTCTTCCGCCGCGTCAACGAGCTGCAGCGCGCGGGTATCGCCCTCGCCTGCTACACCCCCGGCATGGGCGGCGTCGCCGAGGCAATCATGAAGATGGCCTTTGGCAACGGCCTCGGCTTCCGCTTTGCGCCCGGGCTGTCGCCGGAGCAGATCTTCGGCTATGACTATGGCGCATTCCTGCTCGAAGTCAGCCAGGACTGCGGCGAGGAAGTGATCGGTACGATCACCGACGACGGTCTGTTTTCTCAGGGCAGCGAAAGCATGAGCGCCGAAAAACTGCTCGGCCTCTACGAGGACAAGCTGGAGAGCGTCTATCCCTGCAATATCCCCACAGCGGAGCAGCCGATGGAGAATTTCTCCTGCCGTGTTGCAGAGCGCCCTGTGCCCATGGTCAAATGCGCCAAGCCGCGCGTTTTGATTCCGGTCTTCCCCGGCAGCAACTGCGAATATGACAGCGCCCGTGCCGTACGCGCGGCGGGCGCAGAGCCGGAGATTCTGGTCGTCCAAAACCGCAGCGCCGAGGACATTGAACGCAGCGTCACTCGCTTTGCCGAGAGCCTCCGCCGCTCGCAGATGCTTTTCATTCCCGGCGGCTTCTCCGGCGGCGACGAGCCGGACGGCTCCGGCAAGTTCATCACCGCGTTCCTGCGTTCAGCGGCAGCCAAAGACGCCGTCACCGAGCTTTTAGACAAGCGAGACGGACTGATCTGCGGCATCTGCAACGGCTTCCAGGCGCTCATCAAGCTTGGTCTCGTCCCCTACGGGCGCATCATCGACACGGACGAGCATTGCCCAACCTTAAGCTACAACCGCATTGCCCGCCACCAGAGCCGCATCGTGCACACGCGCATCGCCTCCAATCGCTCGCCCTGGCTGGCGCTGACGGAGGTCGGCGAGGTGTATGCCGTACCCATCTCACACGGTGAGGGACGCTTCCTGGCCGACGAGGCGCTGATCCGAAAGCTCGCGGAAAACGGACAGATTGCCACGCAGTACGTGGATTTGGACGGCAATGCGACGGCAGACGTGCACTTCAATCCCAACGGCTCGCTCTACGCCATCGAGGGTATCACCTCCCCCGACGGACGCGTGTTCGGCAAGATGGGCCACTCCGAGCGCATCGGCCGCGATCTGTATCGCAACGTCCCCGGCAAATACGATCTGCGTATGTTTGAGGCCGCCGTCCGCTACTTCCACTGATCGCTGCATGATTTTCGAAAAGAAAGCCAAGGGCGTGTTGCAAAATGCGCTTTTGGGGCTAAAGTCACAAAAGAATATCTCAATATAGTTACTGGGAACCGCCGATTTTGGCGGTTCCCAGTAACTTTTCTCGCAAATACTTTTTTGAAATTTATATTTTGCAACACGCCCTTTTGCGCGGATAACAGTATAGTGGTCAAGCAAAACGTAAAAAGTTCTTGACATTTTCATTTTTTCATGATAACCTCCGAATGTAAAAAACCTTTTACATTCGGAGGCTATCATGATCGAAAACAAAAAAACACTCAACAGCAAACAATTGATTTATCTGCTTGTTTTTGTTATACTGTTCTTAGTTAACAAATTCCTTGTACTTTCTCCCCAACTGTCTCTTTGGACAGACATCGCGAGGCATTCCATCCTTGCGCTTGCAAGCCCCTTTGTTTTTCGGGAGCTGTATGCGGCGAGCCTGATGCATTGGAAAAAAAGCATAATAAAAGCCGTTTTACTTTTGCTTGCCATCTACTTGCTTGTTATGGCTGCGGAAACGATCGCGTCCCTGCCATTGTACCTTCTATCCCCCAGCTACTTATCCTCAAACGAAAACGCCGTTTCCCGCGTGCTCGATATTCTGGACAACAAATATCTGTGGATCGTCGTCATCGGCATATTGGGGCCGATCACCGAGGAGATCATTTTCCGGGGTATCCTCGTGGGAAAGCTCAAGCAGAAATACCCCGCCGTCCTGTGCGTCATCGGATCATCCGCTTTGTTTGCGATATGCCACATGCATGCTTTTTCCGTGGAAGAATTCTTATACAATTTGCCTCATTTTTTCGGCGCAATCGTACTGTCCGTCAGCTATTTAAAAACCGACAACTTCAGCCTGTGCATGCTATGTCACATCATGAACAATTTACCCTTAGCCATTGATATGTGTTTATCTGCATAGAAGGAGATGCCCCATGCTTCCGTTCAAAAAAAGAGATGAGATGGAGCAGGAAATCCACAAAAAAAGCGTCCTGATCTCTCATTCTTTCACGTCTGTTGCACTCGTCGTTTGGATCATCGTCGATCTCATATGTCAAAAATCCGCTGTTTTACCGCTGTATCTGCTGATCGCACAGTTGATCATTCAAAAGCTTTCCGCACTGATCTTCAGGCATTCTGTGGATGACGAGCGCTGGAAAAAAGGGTTGCTTCTGCTGATTATCAGCATCATTTTGATCCTGTTTTCCCTGCTGATTGCGCCTTGGCAATAGGCCTTGGAGACAGTAAATGAAAAACATAATCAAAGAACTGAGAAAAGCAAGAAACCTCACGCAGGATGATCTGGCAAAGGAATTAAACGTAAGCCGACAGACCATTAACGCCATAGAAAACGAAAAATACAACCCCACGCTGGAGCTGGCGCTTCGACTTGCCCGGTTTCTTGAAATTGCGGTGGAAGAGCTTTTCATCCTGTCTGACAAAAAATAAAACAGACCTATGCGCATATCTCTGCGCCCCCGGCGCCTCATTCACTCCCGCTCCCGTTCGACTCCTGCTTAACGCCAAAAAGACAGCCTCGCCAAAGCGAGGCTTTTTCATGCCCATCGCCGGAGCCCCGCGCAGCGGGTCCGGCGATGAAAGGAGGAGCGACGAAGCGAGCGAGAGACGGCGTTTGCTTTGAAAAAGAAAACGCCGTCGCGAACGATACGTAGTCCGCGACGACGCTGGAGCGGATGATGGGAGTCGAACCCACCTTATCGGCTTGGGAAGCCGGAGTTCTACCGATGAACTACATCCGCATATCCGACGAGAGCAGTATACCATGCCTCGCCGGAAATTTCAATAGCAAATCTGCTCGTTTTTTCAAAGCTTTGCAGCGTTCTCCTCTTCCAGCTTTTCCAGCAGCGCGCGCAGCGCGCGGCCGCGATGGCTGATGCCGTTTTTTTCCTCCGGGCTCAGCTCGGCCGAGGTGCAGCCATATTCCGGCAGGAAAAACAGAGGATCGTAGCCAAAGCCGTTCTCCCCGGCAGGGGCATGGTTGATCTCGCCGAAGAATTTCCCCTCGGCGGAAAGCGCTGTTCCATCCGGGCGCGCCAGCACGATCGCGCAGGCAAAATGCGCGCCGCGCTCTTGGATTCCCTCCATATTTTTCAACAGCAGGGCGTTATTCGCCTCATCGTCGCCGTGCTCTCCGGCATAGCGCGCCGAATATACGCCGGGCGCGCCGCCCAGCGCATCGACGCACAAGCCGCTGTCGTCCGCCAGCGCGCAGCAGCCGGAGATTTCTGCAATCTCCCGCGCCTTTTTCGCCGCGTTTTCCAGAAAGGTTGTGCCGTCCTCGATCGTCTCATGCTCGATGCCGGCCTCCCGCAGGGTTAAAATCTGCTCAAAATGGTCTCCGAGGATTTCCTTGATTTCCCGGAGCTTATGGGCGTTGTTGGACGCGAGAATCAGCTTCATGGTTTCCTCTCCTTTATCTGCTTTTGTTCTTATTTTAAGGTACGGCGGACAATTCGTCAAGAAAAACGGGCGTGTTGCAAAATATAAATTTCAAAAAAGTATTTGCGAGAAAAGTTACTGGGAACTGCCAAAATCGGCGGTTCCCAGTAACTACATAGAGATATTCTTTTGTGACTTTAGCCCCAAAAGCGCATTTTGCAACACGCCC